>JAAYML010000085.1 GCA_012521395.1 Candidatus Epulonipiscium sp.
TAAGACCCCAGGGAGACTACCTGGTTGATAGGCCTAAGGTGTAAGCATGGTAACATGTTTAGCTGATAGGTACTAATAGGTCGAGGGCTTGACCTAATATAACAGTGTTTGGTTTTGAAGGTGTAATCAAAAAATTTACGGTGGCGATGCGTCTGTGGGAAACACCCATATCCATTCCGAACATGATGGTTAAGCCATAGACGGCCGATGGTACTATGCGGGAGACTGCATGGGAGAGTAGGTGGCTGCCGTTTTTTGACGGGGTGTGGCTCAGTTTGGCTAGAGCGCTTGATTTGGGATCAAGAGGTCGCAGGTTCGAATCCTGTCACCCCGATACCTTATGTACCTGTAGCTCAGCAGGATAGAGCAGTGGCCTTCTAAGCCACGTGTCCGGGGTTCGAATCCCTGCAGGTACGCTTTATGGTGGGTATAGCTCAGTTGGTTAGAGCGCCAGATTGTGGCTCTGGAGGCCGTGGGTTCAAATCCCACTATCCACCCTACCCTAATGGGGGCTACTAGCTCAGGCGGTAGAGCACTGGACTTTTAATCCAGGTGTCCCGGGTTCGAGTCCCGGGTAGCTCATGATTTAAATTCAATGCGCGAGTGGCTCAGTGGTAGAGCATCGCCTTGCCAAGGCGAGGGCCGCGGGTTCGAATCCCGTCTCGCGCTTCACATAATATATAATTTTTTTGTTTATAATGATTACATATGCATTAATAATGGGTAGTCGCCAAGCGGTAAGGCACAGGACTTTGACTCCTGCATGCGAAGGTTCGAATCCTTCCTACCCAGTAAAAATAAAACCTGCTAATTAGATAGCAGGTTTTTAAAATATATTAAACATGTTTTTTTGATACAAAAAATAAGCATCCTGAAAGGATGCTTATTTTATTTATAAAATCTTATCAAATCTTCAAAAGTATCTCTTCTGCGTACAAGCATAGGGTCTCCATTTTCTTTAATAAGTACTTCTGCAGGACGCAGGCGGTTGTTATAGTTTGAACTCATAACAATGCCGTATGCACCTGCATCTAATACGCCGATAATGTCACCTTCAAATATTTCAGGGAGCAGTCTCTCTTTAGCAATATAATCGCCAGTTTCACAAATATTGCCCACGATGGTTACAATTTCTTTTCTGCTTGACGGTGTGTCATTATTTCTATAAATTTCAATGTCGTGATGTGAATCATACATAACAGGACGGATGAGAACATTAAAACCTAAATCCGTACCAATATATTTATCTTGATGATTGATTTTTACTGCATGAACTGTACCCAGGAGTACGCCAGCTTCTGCACTGATATATCTGCCTGGTTCTATTTTAAAAGTGATTTTTTTTCCGTAAGAAGCCGTCCAGTCATGGAGTATAGCAGCAATTTCTTCTCCTAATTTGGATAAATCGAGACGGTCTTGATTTTCTTGCTTTTTGTAAGGAATGCCAAAGCCTCCGCCAAAGTCTACAAATTCCAGGTTTTCAAATTGGCTGGCGACAGATAAAAGGGATTTAACAGCTTCCAGGTAAGCAGAGCCTTCTAAGAATAAAGAACCGATATGCTGATTGATGCCAACAAGTTTTAAATGGTATTTTTTCAGGATTTCTTTTACTTCAGGAAGAAAACTCGTATCAACTCCAAATTTTGTACCTTTTCCTGCAGTGATAACTTTTTGGCTGTGACCAGCACCAACGCCAGGATTAAAACGGATGGCTACAGAACCTCCGGGATTTATTTGTCCAAATTGTTCAAGCTGAGAGAGGGAATCAACACTGATGGTAATATTTCTGTCAATGGCAAACTGCATTTCTTCTTTTGATACGTTATTGCAGATAAAGAGTATTTGTTCAGGCTTAAAGCCAGCTTCCAATTCAAAGTAGATTTCACCTGGGGACATAGCATCAACATTTAAGCCTTCTTCACGGGCAATTTTTAAAAGCTGTAAATTGTTATTGGCTTTAACAGAATAATTGACCGAGATTTTAGGATAAGGGATAAATGTTTTCATTTCCCGGCATCGCTGACGGAAAATTTTCTCGTTATAAACATATAAAGGGCTTCCATATTGCTCAATTAATTCATAAGGATTTGTATTGCCATAAAAACGATTGCTTTGTGTTATTTCAGCATTAATGTACTGCATGTTAACCTCCTGAATCCTTTTGTAAAAATACTTAGCAATAAAAATTTATCAGACATTTTATAGCTACTATTAAACTATACCAAAAAATGATTGTCAAGTCATTGTCATTTAAGGATTAAAAAAATTTAAGAGCCTTTTTATAGTCTATTTGGTTTTTGTATTATATAATATTGATTAATTGAAGGAGACAGACAGCAGTTTTTTCAAAATTATAAGAGGTGATAGGATGGATCTTTTTGAATATAACAGAAAAAAAGCGATGGAAAAGGAATCTCCTTTGGCGGCAAGGATGAGACCTACTCAATTAGAGGAATTTGTAGGACAAGAACATATCATAGGAAAAGATAAGCTGCTTTACAGGGCTATTAAAGCGGATAAATTAAGCTCTATTATTTTATATGGACCTCCGGGAACGGGAAAAACAACTCTGGCAAAAATCATTGCCAATACGACCAAGGCAGAATTTGTCCAAATTAATGCGACTTCTGCCGGTAAAAAAGAAATTGTGGAAGTGGTAGAGGAAGCTAAAAGCAGATTAGGGATCAGCCTAAAGAAAACCATTGTATTTATTGATGAAATTCATCGTTTTAATAAGGCACAGCAGGATGCTCTTTTGCCTCATGTAGAAGACGGAACCATTGTTCTTATTGGGGCTACGACAGAAAATCCTTATTTTGAAGTGAATAAAGCCTTAATTTCGAGGTCGATGATTTTTCAACTTAAACCTTTATCAAAAGATAATATTAAAGAATTGATTTTAAGAGCTATTAAAGATGAGAAAAAAGGATTGGGAGCATACGGTGCCGAGATATCTTATGAAGCCTTAGACTTTCTTTCTGATATGGCCAATGGTGATGCCAGGGCAGCTATTAATGCAGTGGAACTGGCTGTTTTAACCACAGAAGCTTCAGCAGATGGGAAAATTTATATCGATTTGGAAGTTGCTCAGGAATGTATTCAAAAAAGAGCGCTTAATTATGATAAAGATGGGGATAATCATTATGATACTATATCGGCTTTCATAAAGAGTATAAGAGGTTCCGATCCTAATGCGGCAGTTTATTATCTTGCAAAGATGCTTTATGCAGGGGAAGATCCTAAATTTATTGCAAGGAGAATGGTCATTGCTGCAGCAGAAGATATTGGTAATGCCGATCCAAATGCTTTGCAGGTAGCTGTTGCGGCGGCCCAGGGAGTAGATTTTATAGGTATGCCTGAAGGCAGGATTTTATTGTCCCAGGCAGCCATTTATCTGGCTTGTGCGCCTAAAAGTAATAGTGCTATTGTGGCTATAGATTCAGCAATGGAAGATGTGATGCGTATTCAAATCAGCGGGATTCCAGCGCATTTGAAAGATGCCCATTATCCTGGGGCTTCGGAGTTAGGTAATGGTCTGGGTTATAAATATCCCCATGATTATCCGGGTAATCATGTCCGTCAGCAGTATTTGCCCGATGAATTAATTAATAGACGTTATTATCATCCGACAGAAAACGGCTATGAAGCTGATATAAATAAAATTCTAAATTCAATAAATAATAAAAATATTTAAAGAAAAAAACAGGCAATTTAGGAATATTTTTTGCACTATATTTTAAGATAAATAGTCAATACTAATAGAGGATTTCACATTTAAAGTGAAATCCTTTTTAAAGTTAAAGAAAGCTAAGGAGGAGTCAATTTATGCCTACTCATACGAAGCTCGAAAAAGCGCTTGCAAGTGCACAAGGTTTATCAGCGGATTTAAAAACCTTTTCTCAGGATACTGATGACCAGTCTGCAAAGCAAATGTTTAAGCAACTTGCAGATACAGCAGATAATATTGCTCAATCCATCCAGACCCGTTTAGATTTTGTTAAAGAGCAGGAACCTCAATACAAACAATAAGGATTTAATGGAAAAATATTATAATAAAGGCATAAATAATTCTGTTTTTTTTTGCTTATACTAATGCTGTAATCATAATTAAATAATA
>JAAYML010000086.1 GCA_012521395.1 Candidatus Epulonipiscium sp.
AATAGACAAGATGATGATCATTTTATAATAACAGTTGATGTAGTTGCTACAAATACTTTTTTAGGGTGGCTGTTTATGTTTGGAGAAAAGGTTAAAATACTCTCTCCGGAGCATTTGATCAATGATATGAAAACTATAGCCAAAAGAGTAGCGGATTTATATGAATAATGTCATGAACAAACATACATTTAAATTGAATGGTGTTTTCTATTATACATTATAAATGCAACATATTTACATATATATTGTCCGTACAATGGGACAATTCTTCTATTATAATTTAAAGTGTAAATGTATATCTATTTCAAAGAAATTTAGGGAGCTGATTGCATGAAACTTGGAATGAGAAAACCAAGTTTGAAGAAGCGAATTGCGGCGAGAACAAGTCTTAAAAGACTGATTGTACATCGAGCTGAAATTAAAATGCCAAGGGGATATGGATGGTTAAGAAATCCCAAGAAATACGCCTACAATAAGGTGTATAATAAAACGTCTTTTGATATTTTTAAACTACTAAAGAAACTGTTTAAATAGAGGTTTAGGAGCATATTCGATTTAGAAATGTTTGTTGTAAAATAAAAGTACAGCAAATTTGCAGATAAAAATACAGCAGTTGGCATGAAAAAATGGTTGTTATGATAGAAAAATGCAATATGGAGGTTGAGTAAATGAGGTTATTTTTGGGGAAATTTAGCAATAACTATCCAGAACAAATTGAAAAAAGGTATTATGCTGCTGGGGATGAAAATAGCAGTTGGTATGGCGGTGTAAAACCAGGTGACTATGTGTTTGTATCATATGAAGGTAAAATCATCGGATTATGGAAAGCAAAAGAATATACAAAAATGAAAAATACTGTAAATTCAAAAGATGATGGAGTTTTGCTATTTGATGAGATCAAGACTTACGAAGATGTCAGTGTTTCAAATGATTTTACTAGATATAAGCATTTTGTTCACGACTTAAATTTAGTTAATAAAGTTACTAAGAGTGTTAAGGGACTTGGTTTCATTCCTATAAAAACAACAGAAAATTGCCCAAACCCAGAAGATATTGATTTCAAATCCAATGGCATTAATATTTATATTGCTCTAAAGGATGTAGACCTAAATCCTAAAGAAGGAGACATCAGAGTAGCTATAAACAATCTAGAACAAATGAAAATCATTGCTATCGAGAAATTTATTAATGGTGAATTTGTTATTTATGACGAGCTAAATGACCTTTATGAAGAACGCAATAAAGAAGATGGTAAATTCACTATAAAAGAACTCAACGACTATGCCCTAGAGGATAATGCTACTAAGAAGCGAAAGTTCTTAATTACATTAATTGAAGAACTTGAAAAGAATGGTTTCATGAAAGTATCTAATGCAATAAGGTTATATGATAATTTGCTAGTAGGAAGAAAACGATCGGCTACTACAAAGGCAGATGACTCTAAAACAGTTATTTCAGAGGAAACTGAAAGTGATGAAGAAATAGCTGAAGATAGTGAGCAATACATGTCTTATGCTAGTTTACTAAATTTTAATCCAAACCTTATTTTATATGGTCCTCCGGGCACAGGTAAAACCTATGCTACGCAGAAGATCATTGATCATTTTGAGAAAAAATATTTCAGAGGGAATGGTAGTTATAAACTTGCTGAAGCAGAAAATAGAGTTAAGACTATTACCTTTCATCAGTCTTACTCATATGAGGAGTTTATTGAAGGAATTAGACCGGTGCTCAATGATGATGAAGCTGGTAACATTGTCTATAAACTAGAAAATGGATTATTTAAAGAACACTGTATTAATGCAGAAAAAGAACTCATTAAAAGACAAAATAATGCTAAGTATATTGACATGATTCATTCTGAAAGCACCATTTGGAAAGTGTCTTTAGGAGAACGTAAATCAGATGAGATTTACGATGAATGCATTAAAGTAGGAGATATTGCAATTGGATGGCTTGATGATCAAGATTTAAGTGAGTTAACTTATGATGATATTTTAGAAAAATTAAAGGAAGAAAGTGATTATGGCAATAAACCAACACAAAATGCCAATACGATCAATGCCCTAGTTAATGAAATGACTATTGGTGATATTGTGATGGTCTACGATGGTCCCCAAACTGTAAGGATGATTGGTGTTATTAAGTCTGATTATAGATATGACAACAAATATAGTTTTAGACATAGAAGAAGCGTTGAGTGGTTTAAAGACTTGAATTATCCGATAAACATACACAAATATAATGGGAATAAGAACTTGACCCTAAAGACAATTTATAAGCTCGTTAGAATGAGTATATCAGATGTAATCGAAATAGTGTCTCAAAATAGCACAGTAAAGCAAAGTCTTGAAGATAAACATGAAATCAAGCCTTATTATATGATTATTGATGAAATAAATAGAGGGAATATTTCAAAAATATTCGGAGAATTAATTACTTTAATTGAACAAGA
The DNA here is from genome assembly GCA_012521395.1 of Candidatus Epulonipiscium sp. GTDB lineage: Bacteria > Bacillota > Clostridia > Lachnospirales > Defluviitaleaceae > JAAYML01. The sequence continues at coordinate 2,456 of JAAYML010000086.1, forward strand.
CAAACGTGGCAAAGTAAAGAGTTTTCTGCCGTATTCTAAGAAAGAGTTTACTGTTCCAAGTAATTTGTTTATTATTGGAACTATGAATACGGCTGATCGATCAATTGCTGCGATTGATACTGCTTTGAGAAGAAGATTTACATTTGTTGAAATGGAGCCTGACTCAAGTATTTTAGCACAATTTGATAATCCCATTATCAATGATCATATCGATCTTACAAAATTAATGGATGCTTTAAATGAAAAGATTTTGGAAAAATTTGATCGGGATCATAGAATTGGTCATGCTTATTTTATGGGGATTGAATCTCTAAACAATCTATATCAGACGTGGTATTTTAAAATACTACCACTATTGGGAGAATATTTCTATAACGATGTAGATTCTCTTACTTCAATAGTTGGAAAGAGTTTCTATGATAATTATGGAAATATTAGATATCTTTCTCTTACTAAAAAGAATAATGGATTATCAGAATTTGAAGAAAAATTATTAGAAATATATAGGGGAAAGGATAATGGATAGTATTAAAGTGATTAAGATCTTTGAAGACAGACAGAAAAAAGTATGTTTATCGGAAGAAGAAAAGAAAGATATTATATCGATGAAATCTATTATCGGTGAAAACAATTTGATTTTGCAAGCTGATGGTAAGCTTTTGGTTAAACATTATGTGGGGTTTATTCAAATCAATAAAACAAGGTTATTGATTTACCCTAAAATTGTAAGCAGATTAAATAATGAAGAAGGGTATGATAAGGCTTTTGAAATATTGATTAAACTTTTGTCTTACTCAGAATTTGGTAGTGTCAAAAGAATTCCGTCGGCTCAAATGATTGGAAGGTATCATGGTGATTTATTAGAGATATTTATAAGTTTTTTTATTGATGAACTTTTGTTTTTGTTCAAAAGGGACGTTAATCGAGGTTATAAAAATATTCTAGAGGATCAAACTTTTATTAAAGGGAAAATTGATTTTGCTGAGACAGTAAAGAAAAATAGTTTTAAAAAGCACCTTCATTATGTTAGGTTTGATCAGTTTACTGAAAATATTTTGTTAAATCAAATATTTAAAGCGGTGATTCAGAGGTTAATCAAAAGAACTTTAGTTAAAGAAAATAAAATAAAGTTGAAACAAGGATTGTTGTGGCTAGAAGATATTGAACCTATTCAGTTAAATAATGAGATCTGGCAGCAGGTTAAATTTACAAGACTTAATTGTGCCTATGAATCAGTTTTTAATCTAGCTAAACTCTTTTATCTTAATTCAAGCCCTAACCTAAATAAGGGCGATGAATTGACTTTTAGTTTTTTAGTTCCTCTTAATCAGTTATTTGAGAAATATATATATGAAATACTAAAGAACAATATGAGTTCGGATTTTGAAGTAAAATATCAAGGGCCAATCAGTTATTTAGGAGAATTAGAAAGGGATAAATTTTTACAATTGAAACCAGATATTAGTATACTCAGGGGAGATAAAGTATTTTTTGTTATTGATGCGAAATACAAAGAAATACTAAGCATCGATGGTAAACTTTCTATAAGTCAATCAGATGTTTATCAAATGTTAGCTTATAGCGTTCGGTATGATTGTAAAAACATCTTTCTTGTGTACCCCAAATTTTTAACAGAAACAAATGAAAAAATTTTAATATCTACAATTAACATACCTCACTATGACCGACAGATTGCAATTAACTTGATTCTGATTGATTTAGAAAAAGATGCAGACTATTTATCTGAGAGATTGATA
>JAAYML010000087.1 GCA_012521395.1 Candidatus Epulonipiscium sp.
ACCAAACTCGGTGGTGAGTTAGTTGTCAAAGAACTGCTGGACAAATATTTTATTGTACGAGTATCATGGGTGTTCGGTAAAAATGGCAATAATTTTGTAAAGACGATGCTCAGGCTGGGTAAGGAACGCAGTGAAATGAATGTGGTATGCGATCAGGTAGGTTCACCGACATATACGGCCGATCTGGCACCATTGCTTTGTGACATGGTGGTTACCGAAAAGTATGGGACATATCATGCGACTAACGAAGGCATTTGCTCTTGGGCGGAGTTTGCTAAGGAGATATTCGGACAGGCTGGATATGCAACCAAAGTTAATTTTATACCTACTTCGGAATACCCTACAAGAGCAAAGCGTCCGTTGAATTCCAGAATGAGCAAGAGGAGCCTGGAGGAGGCTGGATTCAAAAAGCTTCCCCATTGGCAGGATGCACTGAAACGTTATCTGAGAGAAATCGAGGCATGAGGGAGTACATGGGAAAAGAAAGGAAAAAGCTGACTCTGGCGCAAGGCTGTGCTGCTTTTATTGCATTATACTTAATTGCAGCAATAGCTTTGTACTTTATTGCCGGGGATCAGTTCAAATATAAAAAATCAACGGAAAGCATTATAAATACGGAAGCCACAACACCAGTTGGAGAACTGCAAAAAGGGAATTTTGTCGAACAGACTTTCATAGCGAACACTGATACGATAGACAATATATCATTGAAGTTTGCGACATATGCAAGGCAAAACACAGGTACTGTACGCGTACAACTACTTGTTGATTCAAACAAGGAGATCCTAATGGATCACCAGCTTGATGTTGCACAGTTGATCGACAACTCTTTCGTGATACTGAAGGCAGAAAAACCGAGCAATTCTGTAAAGGGGAAAATACTAAGGTTATCTATATCATCAGAAACAGGTTCACCTGGCAACGCAGTGACACTTTGGTATAATGACCGGACATCTGATCCCGATCAGGAATTGATTATTAATGGTCAGCCTGCACCAGGTGTTTTATGCTTTACTACAGAGGGAAGTACAGTCCTACTATTTGGTAAATACTATTTTGCCATAATCATTGCAATAGGGCTGCTTCTGACACTATATTGCTTATGGCTTATACGCTGTCAAAAGACAGGAAAAAAGAGCGTAGGACTAAATGTACTGAATGCTTTTGGCAGATATGGATTTTTACTGAAACAGCTTGTTTCCAGAGACTTTAAAACTAAATATAAAAGATCTGTTCTTGGCATATTATGGAGCTTCCTTAATCCATTGCTTACAATGATAGTCCAGTATATTGTTTTTTCAACAATTTTTAAAACCAATATACCAAACTTTGCTGTTTATCTGTTAGTCGGTATCATATTTTTCAACTTTTTCGCTGAAGCTACCAGCATGGGTCTGATGGCTATAGTTGGGAATTCATCATTGATTACGAAGGTATATATACCCAAGTATATATTTCCTGTATCCAAAGTTTTATCATCGGCAATAAATCTGTTGATCTCGATGGTACCACTGATTATAATGGTATTGGTAACATCGGTGAAAATAACAAAAGCAATACTGCTGTTGCCTTTTAGTATAATATGTACGATCATCTTCTGTATAGGAATGAGCTTTATATTATCTTCGGCTATGGTATACTTCAGGGATACACAGTTTCTTTGGAATATAATCAGCATGCTGTGGATGTATGCAACACCTATTTTCTATCCGGAATCAATCCTGCCACAGCAGCTTATGCCGTTATTTAAGCTGAATCCGCTATACCATTTTATTCGCTTCAGCAGGGAAATCATACTCGCAGGTGTATCTCCGGAGCCTCAGGCGTACCTTTTTTGCATAATCGCTTCGATTGTGCCATTTGTATTGGGTGTAGTTGTTTTTAAAAAGGCTCAGGATAGATTTGTTTTAAAAATATAGAGCAGGAGCAAACATGATCAGAGTAAACAATGTATCAATGAAATATATGATAACCCGTGACCGTATCCAAAGCTTGAAGGAGTATACCGTAGCTTTCTTGAAAAGAAGACTGGTTTATGAAGAATTTTGGGCATTGAAGAATGTCAGCTTTGATGTGAAAAAGGGTGAGGTTATCGGGATCATTGGCCGCAATGGAGCGGGAAAGAGTACGCTTCTAAAAGTTATATCAGGCATTCTGAGACCTACAGAGGGAAGCGTGCAAATAGAAGGTAATATCGTGCCGATGCTTGAGCTTGGTTCAGGATTTGACACTGATCTCACTGGCAGGGAGAATATATTCTTAAACGGCTCGATTTTGGGATATTCCGAACGTTTCCTGAATGAAAGGTATGATGAGATTGTTGAATTTGCTGAATTGGAGAAGTTCATCAATGTCCCGATACGCAATTATTCGTCTGGTATGCTGATGCGGCTGGCATTTTCAATTGCGACCGTTGTAAACCCGGATATCCTGATCGTTGATGAGATACTGGCAGTTGGTGATGAGGCCTTTCAGGCGAAGAGTAAGGCAAGGATGCTGGAACTTATGGGTGGTGGCACTACAGTGCTTTTTGTATCACATAGCATTGAGCAGATAAGGGAATTGTGCAACCGTGTGGTTTGGCTCGATGGAGGATGTGTTAGAATGATTGGAGAAACACAGCAGGTATGCGATGCGTATAGATTGTAGTCTACAATAGGAGGATTGCCATTTATGGATTATGGTGCACTTTACAATGAAGAATACTATAAAACATCTTGTGGAGAAATTTCGTATTTAAGAGCAGATATGTGGATGCCATTTTATGAGAATGTAGCGGATAGGATTATTGAGAGTCTACATCCAACGACTGTTCTGGATGTAGGATGTGCTGTTGGATACTTGGTAGCCGCATTACGAGACAGAGGGGTAGAGGCCTATGGAATTGATGCTTCAGAGTTTGCCATCAGTAAAGTAAGAGAAGACATAAAACCGTTTTGCAGAGTATGTTCTGTTTTAGACGATTTACCATATGATTTGCCGAAAAAGTATGATTTGGTAATTACGATAGAAGTAGCAGAACATCTTTATGAAGAAGATAGCAGAAGATTTATAGATAATATCTGTAAGTATTCTGATCAAATAATATTTTCCTCAACACCTGATGATTTTTCTGAAAAGACACATTTTAATGTCCAGCAACCGGAATATTGGGCAAAAAAGTTCGCTGAAAATGGGTTTCTTAAAGTGCTGACATATGATGCAACCTACATATCGCCCCAGGCATCCCTGTTTATTAGATGCAATAACAAGATTGAGAGGGTTATTGAGGATTATGAAAGAAATGCCCGTAACATTAAAAGCATTATTACGAAAATAAATAGAGAAAAAGGTGAGAGAGAACAACAAATTATAGATTTGGATAATTTACTAAAAGTAAAAGAGCAACAGATAGCTAATATAGAAAAGGCAAGTTATGCAAAGGATGAAAGAATTGCCGAATTGCAAGGAGAAAATGATAGACTGCAAAAGGTTATTACTGAGCGAGATGTCAGAATTAGTGACTTAATACAAGAGAAGTTAAAGCAGCAAAACGAAGTGGCTTTGTTGGAACAGTCACTTACTCATGCACGCAAAGATAACGATAGACTTCAGAACAGCATTATTGAGCGAGATGCCAAAAACCAGGAGTTAGTACTGGAGAATTTGAAACTACAAAAGGAAATAGCGCTATTGGAGCAGTCGCTTACTCATATACAGGAAGATAATGATAAACTTCAGAATA
>JAAYML010000088.1 GCA_012521395.1 Candidatus Epulonipiscium sp.
CTAAAATTAAGAAATGTATGCAATATTTATTTAAAAATACGGATAATATTTTTAAATACAACAAGTTATTAAAGAATACCCATTTGTTTTCTAATCTTATCTAAAGTTTCCTGAATCTCTAAAGATTCATTGAGGGGCATAATGTCACTTTCTAACTGACCTGCTTTCAGGCAGTTGACGACCTCTTCAATCTCATAATTATAACCATTGCCTTTCATCGGCATATTGATGACTTTTTCCTCTTCGCCAACGAACTTAAGCACTGCCTTCTTGGCTGCATACCAAACATCAGGAATATGAATATAGCCTTTTTCCCCAATAATCGAAACACTCCTTGGGGTTTCTGCCATAATAGCACAACTTAAAAGCGCCATCCTGTCTTCATCATATCCAAAAATCAGTGCCGTCAGTTCATCTACCCCTGTGGGACCTATATCTGCCATTACCTTAATTTCTTTTGGCTGACTTCCAAAAATCATAGAAGCAAAAGAAATGGGATAAATCCCTACATCCATTACAGCGCCCCCAGCCAGGCTCTTACTAAAACGAATGTCATCATATCCTTTTTCTTCTTTAAATCCAAAATCCCCCTTAACCATTTTTACCTTACCTATAATACCATCATGCACCATCTTCTTTACTTCTTTCACCAATGGGAAAAACCTTGTCCACATGGCTTCCATTAAAAATACGCGATTGTCCTTTGCTGCCTGAATCATTTCCTTTACTTCTTCCATATTTGCTGCAAATGGCTTTTCGCAAATAACGGCTTTCTTATGATTAAGGCACAATAAAGTATGCTCTTTATGCAGAGCATTTGGCGTTGCAATATATACAACATCCACCTCTTCGTTCTTTGCCAGGGCTTCATAACTGTCATATCTGTACTTAACTCCAAAAGCATCTCCAAAGGCATTGGCACTGTCTATACTTCTGGAAGCTACTGCAATCAGCTTAGCGTCTTTAACATAACTGATTCCTTCTGCAAATTTCTTAGCAATTCTGCCTGCACCAATGATGCCAAAATTAATTATTTTGTTCATGATAAGCCTCCTGTAATAATTGATGTAATGATAATATTATAACACTATTTTAAAAAGAACTATTCATATAAAAAAGAATATTTACATTTCACTATGTGTTTTTGGCAAGTATAAATCCGAGCAGTGTGGAACTTAATTTTCCGAGCACCTCATCCCCATTAATGGGATTCCTTGGTTGAATGTGTTAGCCTGTAACTTTGTTCTTGAAAAATCAATAAATGGCTGTGATGTGCTAAGCGGTCAATAATGACACTAGTCAGTTTTTCATCATATAAAATACCGTTCCATCCACTATGGTCTTATTAAAACTTATAGCCATGGCCGGAGACACAATCAAGATACCGGCCATTACATTCCACTATAGTCTTATTAAAACGCAGTAAGACTTTTAGCGGCATCTGCTGCACCACCTACTTTACATTCCACTATGGTCTTATTAAAACTTCTTCCAAAAAACAAAAAAAGACCAGGCCTGAACCATTTACATTCCACTATGGTCTTATTAAAACTTTGTTTAACTATTTAAACGATCTAGGGGACGATATATTTACATTCCACTATGGTCTTATTAAAACGGCTAGATGACTTGTTTCTAATCTTTGTAAAAGTTCTATTTACATTCCACTATGGTCTTATTAAAACATTTCACCATTTTCTTTAGTGCAGACCATTTGAATATTTACATTCCACTATGGTCTTATTAAAACCCAGGCAGATGAAATAATTAAAGGCGGGACTGGATAATTTACATTCCACTATGGTCTTATTAAAAC
>JAAYML010000089.1 GCA_012521395.1 Candidatus Epulonipiscium sp.
CTTACAAATAAAAATTTATTTTTGAATAATTATACATTGCAATGAATAAATAGTCAACAACTTTTTGTTTAATTTTTTAATTATCTTTTTTTAAGCAACCGCTATTTTAAAAAGGAGAATTAATTATTATTGAAAAATTCAACATTCTCATTTTGTGGATAAATTAAGTAATTTCCACAAAACAGATGTTTTGTGAACATAAGAGCTGTGGATAATGTTGATAACTTTGTGCATAAAGTAAAACTCAGTAAAATATCATGTGGATAACTATGTGTATCGTTCTTTATCAGTTACTATTATGTAAAGTAGTTTCTTTTATTATAATAACATAATTAATAAACGTTTTAACGAATGAGTATGATTATTAATTAATATTGTAAATAATTCTTAACTTATTCTTGCATAATTATTAAATAACTTATTAAATTTTAGAAATAATATCTTTTCTGTAATTATTCTATTCTTTTGTTACAAAAATACTTCTATATGATAAAATACTATTATAGATTTATATCACTTATCAGAGGTGAATCCTATGAGTAATAGAATTGTACTCCCGGAATATATGAAAATAGCTGTAGATATGGCAGCAAGAATATATAAGGGCGAATTTGACGAACAAGAAAAATTAAGAGGTCGTTCTACCTTAGCAGGGGAATATAATGTGTCACCTGAAACCATAAGAAGAGCTATGAGACTTCTTGAAGATATGGAGGTCGTAACCGTAAACCAGGGAAGTGGTATATATGTCAAATCAAAAGAAAAAGCTTATCGGTTCATGGAACGCTTTAAGCAAAAAGAAAGCATTGATGAGCTAAAAGTTGGCATTAAAAAACTCGTAGAAGAAAAGAAAAGAATCGAAGAAGAAATTGAAGCAAAAATTAACACAATTATCGATTATGCTGACCGGTTAAAACACAGCAATCTTATCACCCCTATTGAAATCACTATTCCAAAAAACTCTCATGTTATTGGGAAAAATATTATTGATACAAACTTCTGGCAAAATACCGGTGCAACCATTGTAGGCATAAAAAGAAAAGACGAACTGATTGTCTCACCAGGTCCTTACACAGAGTTTAAAGAAGGCGATATATTAATTATTGTTGGAGACCCCTTCATTAAAAGCAGGACGGATGAATTTTTATCAGAACAATCACCATAAGTTACTCAAAAATTTTATAATATTCGCTGACAGCCAGTTCATAATAATCAAAAAACATATCATCTATAGCCGACTTCCTATTTGATTCATACATCTCATGTTCAACTGTTATTTCAGGAATCAATGGAAGAATATCTTCCATGTTTTGAAGGCTCTGGCTTAATTCAGGTGAAGATATAAAAACAAAATTGCTTTCACTTTTTATCGATTCAGAATCATTTATATATCGCTCGTATTCTTTACAAGCTGTCCTGAACGCTTTGCACAGGTTTGAAAACTCTTCTTCATCAAAGCCCAAAATATAATCATTTCGTTCAGGACTAAAACCTTTTTCTATCATATATCTTCTAATCTCATTGGCACTGTTTAAACATCTGTAAGCATAATAGTTAGATAAATGACCGTTACTTTTATATTCCTCAAGACATCTGATTATTTTTTCGTTATATTCTTTATGATAAGCCAGATTAAATTTTTCAAGTAAATCAGAGAGCTTGTTGATCTTATAAATTAATTCCTGGTGTAACTCTTTTGCAGCAGCAAAATCATCCTGTTCATATTCATTGTTTTCATAATAGCTATACATTTCATTGATAAGATCATAACTGGCTATAAGCTCAATAATAAGTTCTTGCATATACAGGTCTGATTCCGTATATAAAGGGGTCTTCCCAATAAAATGCTTGATTCTTTTTACTTTAATATATTTTATCATTTCTACGGGTTTCATTTTAAAAGGAGGAGAACTGTTTTTCTCAATAGCTTGCTTAAGAATTTCTGTATCCAATTCTTCATTACTGCCAACGCAGTTAAAATAGTGATTTGCATTGTAATAAACATCATCTATTATATATTTATTAATACTCTCATAGGCCTCATCTTTATTTTCGTAAATCCTTACTTTTTCTAAAAAAGATGTATTAAAAAGAATAAATATAACGATCATAATGATTGAAGTAAAAGAAAATCCCATAAAAAAATAATTCTTTTCAAGCATATTTTCCCTCTTTTTCCATTCAAATAATTACCCATCTGACTTATAATTTTAAATTAATAAAATACGAGAATTAATAAAAGAAAATTAAGTTTAATTAATATATTATTAATTTTTATAATCTCAAAATTTGCTAATTATTTTAAATTCTTAATTAGTATATTATAATTTGAAGGATTTGTAAATCAATTCTTTTATTAATATATTATATAAAAATTATAAAACTATTTACTTTTCATTGAATTTTAAAATATATTTCTAAATTTGCTTTTTTTAATAAAAAACTGGTTTCAATCAATTCATCTTCTGAATAGATTGAAACCAGTCTGATTTTTATAATGTTTTCTCATCAATTTAAGCCGATAAACGCTTTTATTATATAATAACTTTTTATTATCTTAAAAGTCAGCATTTTTAACGGTTCTTGGGAAAGAAATGACATCTCTGATATTGGTCATGCCTGTAATGTACATTATTGCCCTCTCAAACCCAAGACCAAAACCTGCATGTCTGGTACCTCCATATTTTCTTGTATCCAGATACCACTTATATTCTTCTTCTTTCATACCTAATTCTTTAATTCTTTGTTCAAGAACATCATATCTTTCTTCTCTTTGACTTCCACCGATAATTTCTCCTACTCCGGGAACCAATAAGTCCATGGCAGCAACGGTTTTTCCATCATCATTTTGTCTCATATAAAAAGCTTTAATATCTTTTGGATAGTCTGTTACAAATACAGGTTTATTAAATATCTTTTCCGTGATATATCTTTCATGTTCTGTTTGAAGATCACAACCCCATTCAACCGGATAATCAAACTGAACATCTGCCTTCTTTAATAATTCGATAGCTTCCGTATAAGTAATATGGGCAAAATCTGAATTAACAATATTTACTAATTTATCAAATAAATCTTTTTCAATAAAGTTATTAAAGAACTCCATTTCTGCCGGAGCATGCTCCATAACAAATTGAATAATGTACTTGAGCATATCCTCGGATAATTCCATAATATCATTTAAATCTGCAAAAGCTATTTCCGGTTCTACCATCCAGAATTCTGCGGCATGTCTTGCAGTGTTTGAATTTTCTGCCCGGAATGTTGGTCCAAAAGTATATACTTTTCTAAAAGCCATCGCATAAGCTTCCGCTGAAAGCTGGCCACTAACGGTCAGATGCGTTTCTTTAGCAAAGAAGTCCTCTCTAAAATCTACTTTACCTTCTTCATCTTTAGGAAGGTTGTTTAAATCTAAGGTTGAAACCCTAAACATTTGTCCTGCACCTTCGGCATCACTTGAAGTAATAATAGGTGTATGTACATAAACAAATCCTCTTTCCTGGAAAAACTGGTGAATCGCATAAGCTGCTAAGGATCTTACTCTAAATACTGCAGAAAAAGTATTGGTTCTGGGACGAAGATGAGCAATTGTTCTTAAATATTCAAAAGAATGTCTCTTTTTTTGTAGCGGATACTCAGGTGTTGATTTGCCTTCAATGACAATCTTTGTTGCTTTTACTTCAAATGGTTGTTTTGCTTCAGGCGTTTTAACAAGTGTTCCTTCTACAATCAGGGCAGCACCCACGTTTAATTTTGTAATCTCTATATAATTATCTAAATTGTCCTCAAATACAATTTGAATATTTTTAAAAAATGTACCGTCATTGAGTTCAATAAAACCAAAGGTCTTCGAACTACGTATTGTTCTTACCCAGCCACCTACAGTTACCGTACTGTCTGCATAATCATCTGTGTTAGTATAAAGCTCTTTAACGGTATCAAATTTCATATAAACTACTCCTTCCTGAAAATTAATCATAAAAATTTATATTATCATCGTCAATTTCAAAGTTTTTCTTTATTTTATAATAAAAAGATATTTGCTTCTTTACAAATTTTTATCATATCATCTGGCCATACTGAAGTTTGCACCTCTCCAATGTGGGCTTTTCTTAAAAAGAACATGCATAATCTGGATTGCCCTATGCCGCCTCCAACCGTATAAGGCAACTCTCCCTTAAGCAGTTGTTGGTGAAATTCCAATTCTTTTCTTTCCTCACAACCAGCAATTTGCAATTGCCTGAGAAGGGCATCTTCATCCACCCGGATACCCATTGAAGACATTTCCATTGTCTTTTCTAAAACAGGATACCAAAAAAGAATGTCTCCGTTCAATCTCCAGTCATCATAATCCGGAGAACGGCTGTCATGTTTTTGGCCAGAATTTAATTTATCTCCGATTCCTATTAAAAAGACTGCTCCATATTCTTTAGTCACCGCATCTTCCCGTTGTTTCGGAGACAAATCAGGATACCTGTCTTCTAATTCCTGAGTTGTAATAAAAGTAATTTTTTCAGGTAAAATCGGTTTAATATCAGGATATAAGTCTGAAATAAGTTTTTCTGTCTTTTGAAATACACCATAAATTCTTTCGACAATTTCTTTTAAGGTCTCTATATTTCTATCTTCTTTTCTTATAACTTTTTCCCAATCCCACTGATCCACATAGATTGAATGAAGATTATCCATATCTTCATCTTTTCTTATGGCATTCATATCTGTATAAAGACCTTCACCAACAGCAAAATTATATTTTTTGAGAGCCATTCTTTTCCATTTAGCTAAGGAATGAACAATCTCAACCGTTTCTCCGCCTATTCCTTTTACTTCAAATGAAACCGCTTTTTCAATACCACTCAGATTGTCATTTAATCCGGTTTTACTTTTTACAAATAGGGGTGCAGATACTCTAGCTAAATTTAAATCTTTTGCCAGTGCCTGTTCAAAAAAATCTTTTAATGCTTTGATCGCTTTTACGGTTTCACGCACCGACAAATAAGAATGATAATTTTTTGGTATGATTAAATCACTCATAGATTTCCCCCTAATTTCTATATTTCTATTAATTATTTAATTTCAACATTATATCACATTATTATGGCGTTAGTAAAATAAATATATAAAGTTTTTAATTTAACCTTTGCAAATTTTTTACTGCAGGTCCCTGGATCACTTCTCCTGTGTAAGTAAATCTGGAACCATGGCAAGGGCAGTCCCATGACTTTTCTGCATCATTCCATTTTAATTCGCATCCTAAATGAGAACAAGTTGTATCCACTAAATATACTTCTCCTTTATTATCTTTATAGGCACCCACTTTTCTGCCTTCAATATCAATGACAACGCCTTCTTCATTTTTTAAATCCTTTAAGCTATTTTCAGGTATTTCTAATTTACCCGAAACCAATTCCTTGGCAACATCCAAATTGACCTCAAAAAACTTTTTAAAAGACTGTTTCAAAGTAAATCTCGAAGGATTATATAATTCAATCCAGGAATTGTCCCGGTTAATAATCAAATCTTTTATTATCAGACCAGATATGATGCTGTGTGTCATGCCCCATTTTTTAAATCCTGTAGCAACAAACATGTTTTCCACACCATCCTTAATGCGTCCTATATAAGGGATATTATCCAGGGGCATACAATCTTGAGTAGACCAGTGATATGGAATTGATTCTACATCATAATTTTCACAGGCAAACTTTTTTAAAGCCTCATAATAGCTTTTCGTTTCCTGAGGCTGACCGGTTTTATGTTCTTCTCCTACCAAAAGAACAAGCTCTCCTTCTTCAGTAGGCTGGGCTCGCAAAGACCTGCTGGGGCTTTCAGCAGAAAGATACATGCCCCCAGGAAATTTTTCTTTTATTTTTAGTCCTAAGGCATAAGTTCTTGACTGATACATTCTGGCAAAATAAAAAGCCAAATGATCATAGACTGGAAAATGAGAAGCAATAATTACATATTTGGCTTTTATCTCTCCTTTATCCGTAATAACCCTATAAGGATTTTCATCGGATATGTCCTTCATCCTGGTATTTTCATAGATTAAAACGCCCTCATTGACAAGTTTTTCTGCCAATGAAAGCAAAAACTTTCTAGGATGAAATTGAGCTTGATTATCGAATTTTATTGCTGCCTTAACAAAAAAGGGTAAAGGCAATTCATTTTCAAAAGAAGCATGAATCCCTATTTGTTCTGCAGCCCTTAATTCCTTTTCTATCTTTTCGATATATTCATCAGACTGGGTATAAACAAATGCCGGCTGCCTTATAAAATCACAATTGATGTGGTTTTCACTGATTATCCGATCAATTTCTTCTATAGCCCATAAATTAGCCTCTGCATACTGGCTGGCCTTTTCGATACCAAAATCACTAATAAGAGAATCATATATCAAATGATGCTGAGCCGTAATTTTTGCAGTAGTATGTCCCGTTACCCCTTCTAAGATTCTTTTTCTGTCAATAATACAAACTTTTAAACCTTCATTTTTTAAGTAGTAAGCACAACTAATTCCTGCCATGCCTCCGCCTATAATGGCTGCATCAACAGATATCTCTTCAGTAAGTTCAGGATAAGCCGTTCTTTTTGTAGAAGTAATCCAATAAGAATTAGATTTTTCTTTTATCATAAAAAATAGCTCCTTTGCATAAATAATCAATTTTATTTTGTACAGGAACTATTTTTCTATGTATTCATTTAAAATATTTAATGTTATAAAACTATTAATTATAAAAAATAGGAGCCCTTAGCTGCTCCTATTTAAGTAATGGAATAATTTCCGATGCTGCTTCTTCGTCAAGAATAAAAGTAACATCTGGATGAA
>JAAYML010000090.1 GCA_012521395.1 Candidatus Epulonipiscium sp.
AGCGATATTTTCATGTTTTTCGTCTGGTGGGTTTCATACCCATGTGTGCTGAAAGCGTTGATATATAAGGGTTTTCAGCTCTCTCAATCTTTTACCCTCGACATCAATGTAACGCACTCAACGTGCAACGAGCGGGGTGGATTGATGTCTTTTACATTGTCGGTAGTCGGAAACAAGTCAAAGGCACTTTTTGCACTATCGGTAGGCGGGAACATATCAACCTATTGATACACCACTGAAGTTTATTTGTTTTTTTAGCCCGTTTTCGAGTGTCACTTTTATATGACATTTATAGTTCCAAACCCTTTATATTATTAAAGCTAACAATCTTGCCGTTATATCTTGCCATTCTGCATTTAGATTCAAGGTTCTTGCCTCTATATTCTTGCCACCAATCGGAAATATGGCATCGATTTCCTTCTCTATTGTAGGATATAAAAGCATACCCTTTTTATTTCCTGAAAAATCACTATTGTGAACATAGGCAAAAATCTGATATAAATGACCTGTACGAACTTTTTCAACATCTGTCCAGTTATTTGAAACCAATGTCTGTGCATAGTACTTAGTATCTATTATTATTTGTGTTTTTTTATCTTTATTTTCAATTACTATATCCGTCCTCATTTCTGGAAGTAGCGACAAGTATTCATCAGCAATTTTCTCATCTAAATTCCACTTTATTTTAGGTGCATGTACATTATAAATTGATTCATCTAAATGTCTCTTATAAAAGTTTAAAACGAATTTTTCATAAAGCCTTGCCATTTGATTATCTCTAACAAAGTCTGAAAATGAAAATTTATTGTGTTCATCATTGGTAATTAGGCCTTGATAGATTAATTCACTAATATTTATTAGCATCCGATAGTGATTGTTATTTCTATTATATCTAAGGGAAGAAAACAATTCCTTAGAAAGCCTAATATCCTCAATATCTGAAAAATGCACTCTTATTTTTAATAGTTTATTTTTTAAATCAGCATCTAACTGTGGCGACTTTATTAGTATATTAATAGTAGTTTTTATTATCTGATTTAACTTGATATTCTTAGAAAATTCATCAAACTGGCAAACCATACTCCCCTGGTTAAAAGACTGCGCCTTTATAGAATCAGAAATATTTATCTTCCCTTTTAAAGTTGATGTCTCTCTATTTTTTTGAATATAGTATCTATTAAATCCCCTTTTAATTATACTACCTGTCCCATTGATATAAATCCGCGCAAATAAATTATATATATTATCAAATTTCTCACTACCTAATAAAACATTATCTGATTGCTCGAGTACATTCCATGCATAGCAAAGCATATAGTATATATTCTTTATTGGTATTTTAGGGCTTTTATTCATATTATCACCTTAATAACTCGTCAACATAGTTCTTTGCTTTTTCCTCTTCATCAAACCAGTATTCTTTAATTAGTGGTTGAATTTCGTACTTTATTATTTCTTCATACCATCTTTCTGAATCCACATAATTACAAAAATAACTATGCCCAATTCTAAAGCCTTTACCTAAATTAACATCTTTTTCTATCTCTAAATTAATGTTCCCTATTTTTATCTTGATTTTATTTATCAATTCTTCACTAGCACCTTGTGATAGAAGATGATTTCTAAAAGCTTCCGTTTCAAATGCTGGCTCCAATTCAAAAAAACAGAACCTTCTTCTTAAGGCATAATCAATTATTGCTAAACTTCTATCAGCTGTATTCATCATCCCAATAATATATAAATTTTCTGGTATATAAAAAGGTTCATCTGAATAAGTAAGTATTAATTCTTCACCACGTTTATCACTTTCGATTAGCATCATTAACTCACCAAATACTTTACTCATATTAGCTCGATTAATTTCGTCTATGATAAAAAAATAATCTTCATCCAAATTTTCAGATGCTAACTTACAAAACTGATAAAAAGGGCCTTTTTTTAATTCAAATCCAGTTCCATTAGGTCTATATCCCATAATGAAATCTTCATATGCATAGCTCTGATGAAATTGTAACATTTTTATTCTCGATTCATCTTTTTTTCCCATTATAGAATAAGCTAATCTTTTAGCTGCATATGTTTTACCTACTCCAGGTGCACCCTGTAAAATAAGATTTTTTTTCCTTTTTAGCAATGACCTTATTGTTTCATACCTTTCTTCACTTATAAAAACATCAGATAAGAAATCTTCCTTGGTGTAAGTTTGATATTCTACTTGTATTGGGAGCTCAACGCCAGCAATAGATGCACTTGTTGCAGTTTCAATCTCACCACTCCAAGCCTTATAAGATAGTTCTGGAAAAGAATGAACAGGATAATTTTCATCATCAAACTTCTCCTTCATCATCTCAACCAAGCTAATATAATCAGCTCCAAAACATGTCTTCTTTAAAGAATTGCGTGGTATTTTAATCTTTAGTTTCTCTGTTAAGGCTGTTCTCGTATTATTATCTAAAGTTAAGTAATCCCAAGGTCTTATCCAATATAACCCAAATGTGATATTCCATTGAATGCCATGCTGTTGAATCACCTTATCATAAATATTTATAAATCGTTCTTTATTTATCTCTGTATAATCTTCAGCCAAATTTATAGCCGCCTTAAACATCTCCCATAAGTTGTCAATATCATCTTCTTTTCTATGCTCTTCATCACCGAAAAACCATGATTTCATATTATTTAATACGGGAATACCTTCAAAAGAAGATGGGACTTCTTCTTTTATACCAAGAAAGCTGGCAAGTCCCTCCATTACTAAGATTCTGTTTTTATCTGTAATACCTTTATTAAATAATCCAAAAACAGTAAATGGACAAACATCAGTCAAAGCTTCATCTTTACCGTCAGCCAACTTTCTCATTAAAGGATTTTTCAAACCAACTTTGTTAAAAATTTCATTAATCGCATTTAATAATTCTAAACGGTTATTTTCATATTTTAATAAGGCCATAGCTATTTTTTGATAGAACTCTGTCCATCCATACTGATTTTTTACTATTTTTTTTGCTTTAACTTGAGTAATATAAGAATTGTTATTTTTTTCTCTCTCTAGTAAAAACTCTTTATATTTTATAATCCCTGCCGATAATTGTCCGTTACCGAATTTTTGGTTAACCCGAGCAAAATCATCATTATTTCTAATTTTCTCTTCTACGCTTATAAATTCTTCTAATGAAGTAATTGTAAATAAATCACTATTTTCTAAGTTAAGATTTTTAATTTCACTACATGCTTTCTCAAGAGAATAAATATAGCCTTTTTGTGTGTGGGACGAATACTGTTTCCCATTGCTCTGCACCTGCTCACTAATCCATTTTTCAAACTCATTTTTTAAATAAACGCTATTTGAAACATTTTTACTATCTATAACATCAATATTATCAACTTGATTATTAGCCATTATAAACTGTTTATATTGCTCTAAGGCTGAACTCCATCTCCTATTAGAAGATGTATTTTTTTGATCATAATCTTCTGATGACTCAAGCAAATTAATTATCTCATTTAGTAATGAGACATCTTTAATTTCATATATATCCTGGTGAATAATATTTTCCTTTAATCCAAAAGCGCTAATGCTTGCTATAGCAGAACTGTATGAACTTATGGTACCGTCTGCCAGGTTTGTATTTTCTTTTAACCATTTTTTGAATAACTCTTTACGCATTTTACACCACCCCTTAAGCAATATAATCATCTACATTTCTTCACGCCAATTTATTACATTTCAAGTTACTTCTTTTTATACCTCTGCTGGTTAGATGAAGTCTTTTCAATAGCTTTTATATTGCCTTCCATTTTATTTACGTAGTTTAAAAATAAAGTCCCAAGCAGAAGTCGATCCTTTCTAGGTATTCTATTCCATACATAACCCTTGAACAGATCTTTAACAAGAAAGACTTCACCTTCATTCAAGTTTTCAGTTTCCTTAATAGCTTCTTCTAGAAGCTCATTAACATCACTCATGTTGTCATCTCCTTATCAATAACAATATCAACAACATTGTTAATAAAATTATATGCCTTTTGCCAATCCTAGTCAATAAGAAGAAAACCACCAATCAAGAGAATATATCTCCTGAATGGTGGTCATTTATGAAGGCTATGTTTATACATCTACTTCTACACCAGATTTAAATTCAATAGTTAGTTTGTCATCATAAACCGTTATTTTCTCTATAAGTCTCCTTACTAGTTGCTCATTATACTCCTCAAGGAGGGTGGATTGTTCATTTAGGAATTTTTCCATAT
>JAAYML010000091.1 GCA_012521395.1 Candidatus Epulonipiscium sp.
GTCAAGAATTCATTAGCTATTACATTTTTAGCCAATAAAAAATCCTCTTTTCAAGAGGATTAATTATTTTTTTGATTTGATATCAATTTTTCTATATTCCCGTTAAGCTTATAAATACTGCCTGTTAAAATCTCGATTTTCTTTTCAAAGCGCACCATTAAATAAACAGAAATGACAATAGGAAAACCGACATTTCCCACTTGTGCGATTATTTCCTCCATCACAACACCTCCCTGTTTTTGGCTTTTTCTTTTATCATAGCCACAAAACAAGGAACTGTATAGTTGAAATCTCCTAGGAAAAATATACAGTCTTTTTTATATGTGTTTTAGTGTTTTACATTTCCAATAATCGACCCTGAAACCGAATAAATATTACCATTTGCTGCATCAACTTCCCAATAGCCCCCGGTACCGCCTCCGGGATTTTCCCATGATACTTCATACCTGTTTCTATCGGCATTATATTCATAACTTAATCCTTTGCAACTGGCATAATTATCAGCAATATAGTTTAAAACTTCCTCTGCGCTAAACCGTCTCCAGTCTCTTCCCTTGCCAAAAGGTTCAACATACTTCTTTTCAACATAAATAGTCGTCGCACCAGGAATCGCTAAAAGATACTCATTTTCTAATTCTTCTATAATTTCACCCCAAAGATATGAATCCTCAGCTATTTTAATCTCACCATCGTCATCAAAACGATAAGGACTGCTTTCTTTAACATTGACCTGCAAGCCGATATTACTGCTAAAATCATCATAATAACCTAAACAGGATTTCTTAATCCATCCATAATAAAAAGAATTTGAATCGCGACGATAATTGATCTTTATATAATACCAGTCTCCATATTCTCCTGCAACTGTTACTGCATTTCCTCTTTCAAGTGTATACACGGACTGGGACTTTTCTTCTGGTGTAAAATAAACTTCAGATTCTTTCAGAACATACATAATATCATCACTGATTGTATTTATAAAAGCAACGTCATCCTTTTGAATAGTCCATGTAGGTATAAGTCCTTCAATACAAACACGGGTCCAGTATTCATCTTCCTGCCCGATTATTCTTACAGCATCTGTATGATTGACAGCAATGGGATTTATCTCACACAAAGGACCATAAGCCGGAACTGAAGGAAAAGCAATATTTTCATCATATACTTCTAAAATTAAACCTTCTTTTAACCTTAAAAGCTGTAAACGATTCTTTTCATTTTGTATGCCATCACTTGTATCAGCCATTGTCAGCTGATAATAACCATTCTCCTTAAACCCAATATTATTTTCAGCTTTTAATTTTTTATATTGGATATACTGTGTGGTACCAAAAGCAACCGATATAATACTAATCACAAAGAAAAAGCTGCAAATAATGCTTGAAAAAATAATCATTCTTTTTTTATCCATAAAAAGATCCTTCCTTTTTAATTTTTCTTTCTTTTTTATTATTTAAATTGGTAAATCAATCATAAAATTCCAAATAATAATTTTGTAAAACGACAAAAATATGATATTTACACTTTAACTCTGGTTAGTATGTCTTTCCCTTCTTGATCATCTAGCGTTTCAAATTCTACCGTTTAAATACTATTAAACACAATATATCCATTTAATTTTTTTCTTGTCAATAATGCATCTCTGCCTATAATCTCAGTTAATAAAAAATCCTCTGACTGAGAATCAAACATTACAACAACTCTGTGTTTTCTGCTTTTTAATCGCATTCCTAATAACAGGAAAGATACCGATGAATGTTTCCGGGTAATTGATT
Source organism: Candidatus Epulonipiscium sp. (assembly GCA_012521395.1). Lineage (GTDB taxonomy): Bacteria > Bacillota > Clostridia > Lachnospirales > Defluviitaleaceae > JAAYML01. The sequence goes on from JAAYML010000091.1 coordinate 1,776, forward strand.
TATCCTGATTTAAATACAACTGCCCTTTTGGAATCAGTTTTTTTTTATTCAAAACTTTTATCCGTATTATTTTTTAGATTTTCCTTGTTTTCACTGCCGATATCTTTATGATTTGAATGATTTGAATGATTTTTGATATCATTGATCATGTTTTTATAATCTTTTAGAGATTTTGGACCGCTCAAAGCATTATCGCTTATACTCATTTCTTGCTCTTTACTGCTTTCCACGCAGTCAAAGAAAATTTTATTTAAAGAATCCGCTTCTCTAAACCCCTTGAAAGGATCATAATTAAGCGTTGCATCCACGATGGCATCTCTTAATTCCTCTGAATGCTCCAATAAGTAATCTAAAGAAAGATGAACCCCCTTACTTTCTGCATATTTATATATAAACAAAGTTATCGTTTCTAAATTCCCAGACATAAAGGGCTGTTGACCCCATAATTGTGCACAACAGGCAGCCAGTTCATAGACTTTATCTTTTAAGTCATAACTTTTCCAGGTTGCTGCTTCAGTTTCTCTTAGAATTGAATTAATGCATTGTTTTCTAAATAAATACCATAAAAAATATCTTTCGAATCTTCTAATTTTGTCCTAAATAATCTAAATATTTTTATTTATAATAATATATCAAACCAAAGTTTCTTTGTCAATTCATCACTTTCCTTTAATACAAAAAAAGACCAGATCCCTCACCTGACTTTATGCCCTTGATCAACAAAGAAAAAAGTCATGGAAACAAACTTTCCATGACTTAAATCCCATTGGAACGTCTCATCAACTTTCACTTTTCTGCCTTTTCCTTGCGTCTTTCTTACAATTTATCAATGTATTCCCCATATCCCTCTTCTTCCATCTTATCCTTAGGAATAAACCTTAAAGCAGCAGAATTAATACAGTACCTGAGCCCACCTTTTTCCAAAGGCCCGTCGTTAAACACATGCCCCAAATGAGCATCTGAATCAGCACTCCGTACTTCTGTCCTGACCATATTATGACTATAATCTGGTTTCTGCCTTACGCAATGATTATCGATAGGTCTGGTAAAAGAAGGCCAGCCACATCCGGCATCATATTTATCCTTAGATGAAAAAAGCGGTCTGCCGGTTACAATATCCACATAAATACCTTCTTCAAAATGATCATAATATTCATTTTGAAAAGGGGGTTCTGTTGCATTTTCCTGGGTGACTTTATACTGCATCTCTGTTAATCTTTTCTTTAAGTCTTCCTTACTCTCTTTCACCAAAGTTCACCTCTTACCTTGATCAAAAGTAAAATCTACACCCCTATCATACCCTGTTTGATACAAATTTAAGACATAAATCATCAAAAAGTTTTCTGTAATCTTTTCCATTGCCAGACTTGCCTTATTAAAAGATCCAGAAAACCAGCTTTCAGCTTTAAGTCCTTATTCCTGAGTATCCACAGAAACTACAGGGGCATTATTGCCTCTGCGATAGATAATAAATCTTTGAATCGTGACAGCCAAATACCAGATAGCTAGCAAAAGTTTCCAGATGACAACAAAGCCGCCGATTAAACCAGATATTATAAAACCTATAGCCAAAATAGCTACTGTAGTACCAAGATCAAAATTTCTGGGAATAAGCCATACCCTGACGCGCCAGATACCAAAAGGAATCCCGCAAAAGATCCATACATAAAAATAATCCGTCGTTCCATTGCTATCTGTAAACAAAGCTTTAGCCGTTACAAATAACACTAAAATGATTAGTGCTGGAAAAAGCGTCTTCATAAAAAAATCTTTTAAAATTTCACCGCGTGTCATTATTTTCCCCCCAA
>JAAYML010000092.1 GCA_012521395.1 Candidatus Epulonipiscium sp.
ACTCAAAATCTGCCGGTGGCGACATCGTGGGGGTTCGAGTCCCTTCATCCGCATGAAAAATACATAAAAAACTCAGCATTTGCTGAGTTTTTTATGTTTATTTATATACATTTTTTCTGTAAGATTTAGGTCTTATCCATTGCTTCTTCTTTTCTAATTCCATATAAGCATAATATGCTTTTTTCATTATTTGCCGTTCATCATTAAATTTAAGCAAATGATAAGCTTCATGAAATTTATAAAATCCCGCATCAACAAAGTATTCTTCCTTCTGAGGCTTACAATAAAAACTGTTCGCCCGCATTAAATACCAATGAACAGTTTTATTAACAATATCGTCCTTTCCCTGAAAAGTATACTGGCTATGACCTATGTATCGTATAACTTTTGCAGCCACAGATGTTTCCTCATATACTTCCCTTAATGCTGTCTGCCTGTACATTTCTCCGGGTTCTACCGTTCCCTTGGGAAGTACCCAGCCAACATACTTATGCTTATAATTCTTGTATAATAACAAGATTTTCCCTCTATGAATCACAACACCCCCGCAGCTTACTGCTTCTATCATAATAAATTCCTCCTGACGAATAAAAACTTCATGCAGAAAGGGCACACAAATGGCACACCAAAACGCATCGTTAATTCTTACTACTATTTTTAATTATTTTAATTATAACATAAAAAATTGAATTACTTATAACATGAAAAAGTATACATCTTTTTTTGATATTTTTCAACCTTGAGATTGCAAAAGAAAAATGCCATTTGTATTTTTTTATCAATTTTTATATTTAAAAGGAGATTGTTGTATATGTTCTTTCATTTTTCGCATTCCCTGAATCCACAGATATAACACAAAAGGAACGAATAAAATCATTAATAAAGAATTATTTAAAATGAGAATAAAGTCATATATACCATGAAACAGCCAGGGTACAAAAAAAGCCGTAATAAGCATTGATTTTTTATTTTGATTAAATTTTGCTATGGCATAATAATAACCCATAGAAACACCAAACAAGGCATGCCCTGGTACAGAAAAAACAGCCCTGGCTGCAGCTGTTTGAAAACCTCCTAAATAAGGATTTAAAACATAAAGAATATTTTCCAGACCAGCAAAACCCAAAGAAATAAATACGGCATATACAATTCCATCAAAAGGCTCGTTAAAATTTCTATTTTTCCATATCAAAAAATATAAAACCAGATATTTAAAAAATTCTTCCGTTCCGGCAGCAACAACAAAGGCAGTAAACAGAGTTTCTCTTAAATGATTACCCTCAGGTGTTATATTGGTCAATAAGATTTCTACCGCCATAATTGGAGTAGAAATTAATAAGCCAAAAAACAGTCCTAAAAGCAATAAGCGCAAGGGCTCTTTTTCATATTTATCACGGATATAAATATAAAAACATGTAATAATCACAGGGGCCAATGCCAATTGAAATAAAGTCAGCACCAAGGTCACCTTCTTATTGATTAATAACCATTTGCATCAACTCTTTTGCAATAGGACCTGCAATCCTTCCCCCTGATCCCCCGTTTTCAATAATAACAGCAACAACAACTTCTGGTTTTTCTGCAGGAGCAAAACCAACAAACCATGCATGATCTTCTCCTGAAGCATTTTGAGCCGTTCCAGTTTTCCCAGCAACAGTAACATTTTTAATCTTTGCCTGACTACCCGTCCCTTCATTTACAACTCTTACCATCATTTCAGTCAACTGACTGGCAACTTCCGGACTAAATAAAACATCATATTTTTGCGGGATTTGTTTGTTTTTTTCTCTTCCATAGTTTGTTTCTACATGGTCAATAATATACGGCTTCATTAAAATTCCACCATTAGCAATGGCAGAAGTAATCATGGCCATATGTAAAGGAGAAACTAAGGTTTTTCCCTGACCAATAGCTGTTTCAATAATTTCTTTTTCCTCAGAATTCCTGGTTAAAGCAAAGCGACCTTTACTATATTCTAATTCATAAGGCAAATCTCGATTAAATAAAACTCTTTCAGAAATGAGCTGCATTTTTTCGCCTCCCAAATCCACACCAAGCTGAGAAAAAGCAGTATTACAGGAGACCGTAAAAGCTTTTTCCAGATCTACTTCCCCATGGGCCTGGGAATTATAACAGCGAATAGAATTGCCCTTGAAATTTGCTTCCCCACTACATCGATAATGAAAATCCTGCCAGTTTTCCATATTTTCTATGGTTGCTGCAGCCGTTACAATTTTATATACGGACCCTGGTGGATATAAACCCTGACTTGCTCTGTTCAGTAAAGGACTATTTTCTTCATCTTGATTTAATTTTGCCCAATTTTCATCAATTTCATTAGGATTAAAATCCGGATAAGATACCATAGCAAGGATTTTACCTGTAGATGGTTCCATAACCACAATGGCACCTTTCCTGCCTTTCAGCAATTCCCTTGCTTTATGCTGAATATCAGCATCCAAAGTTAAAATAATATTATTTCCTTTTAACTTATCTCCAGTAAATACTTGATTTACTCTTTGAATGAACCGGTCACTGACTTCCATAAGTATAAAATTTCCATAAGCTTCTACACCCGTTTTCCCTTTTTGTACATAGCCGACTACATGAGCAAAATCCCTGCCTTTGGGATATTCTCTGATTAAACGATCACCATTTTCGACCGTTCTGGCAAGAACTTCCCCATCTCTGTCGCGGATTTCTCCCCGGTGTATATTCTTTTCTAAAGCACTTAATCTTGGATTATATGTATTCACAATAACACTGGAACTGTCCACCATCAAAAATTTAAGTAAATATCCAATTAAGGCACAAAACATTAAAGCATAGAGCCAAAAGACTTTTTTAATGCTTTTTTTATAAGGAATCATCGTATTCCAACACTTCCTCTCTGGTCGCATAATAGCTTTGTATCCATTGAAGAATGCCTGTTATCATGATACTGACAATAACAGAAGAACCCCCGTAACTGATAAAAGGGAGAGTCACTCCGGTTAAAGGAATCATTTTAATGACTCCGCCAATAATCAAAAAAGTCTGAATAGCAATTAGGCTTACAGCACCCATTGCAAGCAAAGAATAAAAAATTCTGTTAGATTTGAGGGCAATTAAAGTACCCCTTAAAATGATTAACAAGAAAACCAGGATAATGCCTATGCTAAAAAGATTTCCAAATTCCTCACAAATAGCCGAAAAAATAAAATCACTTTCTACAACAGGAATATGTTTAGGATATCCAGCCGTCAGACCACTGCCTAACCAGCCCCAGGTCCCTATGGCAAAAAGAGACTGAGTAATCTGATAGCCTTTCGTATCAATTTCTTTCCAGGGATTTAACCAGGCCTGAACCCTGACCTGTACATGGCTGAATAATTTATAAGCTAAAACTGAAGCCAAAGAAGCGCCTCCTAAGCCACCAAAAAACAGCAAGGAACTGGAAGTACGGACATAAACCAATATTAAAAAAGTAAGGAAAAATATCAGGGCTCCTCCTAAATCTCTTTGCAGTACCAACACCAGTACATAACCACCAGCCATCGAGCTTGGAAGAATTAAATCTTTTATAGAATGATAAGCTCTTAATGCAGATGCTAAATAAAATATAAATAAGAACTTTACGATTTCTGAAGGCTGAAAAGCAAAATTCCCGATATAAATCCAGTTGTAAGCACCATATCTTTCTTTTCCCAGAATAAAAGGAGAAAGAATAAATATCCAACCAAGAATTAAATAGAGATATTTGAAAGCTTCAAACCTGGGTACAATTTTAAAGACAAGGGGAATAAAAATCATTACAAAGGTTCCTGCCAAAAACCAAATAATTTGTTTTTTAGCCAAATCGTGATCTATTCTTTCCAGCATAATGAGTCCTACAACCATTAAAAAAAGTATACAATTCCATATCACAGGATCGGATTTTTTATAAATGAGAGAAGTAAAAATCATGAAAAGAATAATAAATGCAAGACCAAAAGCACTTAATTTCATAATTTCAATGATTTGAACAGAATCTTTGGAAGTCATCATTAATATGACAAAAGCTAAAACATGCGTCAATACAATCATAAACCGCTGCATATAAATCTTATTTATAAATTCACCTGTTTCATTTTCTTTTTCAAAAATAATTGCCTTATAACCCGACCATAAAAAAATAAAAATAAACAAAACAAAAGCATATCTGGATATGAGTATTAAGATATCAATGATGGACTCCTTTAACATGTCTTTTCACCTACTCTACTCCTCTGAAATAATGACCTTTCGTATATTCCTTATCTTTATATTTTTTAAAATAAATTTCTGGCTTGTCAATATAACTTTCAATAATGTCTTTTATTTCATTTTTTTCTTCCAAATAAAAATCTAAGCGCAAAGAACTGATCGGCAGAGATAAAATTTTATCTAAATCTTTTAAAAGTAAAAGAGGCTTGCTATTGTAAATCATCATCAAACAAGAAGAACAATCTTGTTCTATCGGAAAAGCTTCGTTCTTACGGTCCATAAGCTTGTATCTTTCTTTTTTCCCTTTACAATGACAAGGGCAAGAAGATGAACGCTTGCCTATAGTATTGCCCATAACGCACTGTTTAGTAACCATAAGAGGTAAATAACCATATCCTATAATTTCCAGACCTTTTCCGTAAAAAACTTTTAATTCATCATAATTGAGTTCCGGAGAAAGCGTCAAAGCTTTCATGCCATGATTTAACCAATAATCAACAGATAATTGATTAAAAATATTAAAAGTATAATCCAGGATTTTTTCCTTGTTTGAATTTTTTAGCTGATACACTTGTCCATAAGTTCTTAATAAATATCCATCTATAGAACTGTTTTCTAAATTATACCATATTTTTTCTTTTTTGTAATTTAAATCGATCCTGGGCAAAGCTAAAAGTAATGCTTTATTGTGTTTGTGACAAAGCCTGGCTGCTTTTTCAATGTCTGCATTGGTATAATGATTTAAATCCATATAAATTCGTTTTACTTTTGGATGAAGAGCATATTCTATGTCTTCAAGATTTTTTAATAAGACATTAAACACTTTATTCGGATTCATTATACTTTCTTTTATATTGACCATTAAATTTCGTTTGTTTAAAGATGTATCTCTTCTGGACTTTTCTATGATAATATTTGCAAATGCTTCAATAGCTTTTCTCCGGATCAAGTTTAATTCACTTATCGCTAAATAGGCATCCTGATCACAATCTATATTTATAGATTTAAATATAAAAGGTGTATTTCCTGTCTTGCTGATTTGAGCTTTTATTCTTTCTTCGGTTAATGGCTGATTCTTTGCCTCTTCAACCACAGGACCTGCTAATTCAAAAAAGTTACCTTGATCATCCCATAATTGTAACAATAAAGGCATATGTTTTTTGAATCTTAAATTTCCATATATATTATATTTACGAATATCTTTAGAGTAGGTCTTTTGTATCTGTTCCAACAATTCCTTGTCTTTGGTTTTATATACTAAATCGCCTTTTTTCACTGGCTCATTTAAATATATACTTATCTTTTCTCCTGCCTTACTTGCTTTTGAAATTTCAACACCTGTGTTTTCTTTTTCTTTTCTCCATATTTCAATGCCATCACCAGCTTTTAAATCCACAGTTGTATCGATAACGCATTTTTTTGTTCTTACATCATAATCCTTAACCTTTCCTGCATAAATTCCCCAATGTTTAGGATTTTCAAAACTCATCATTTCCTTAGACCCTTGAGAAAAAAGATAGCCCTTTGAAAAACCACCTCTGTTAAAGAGCTGGGCAAGGATTTTTATATCCTGCTCATCGACTAAGTAATCATCAGCCTTTTCGAAATATAAATCAATATATTTCCTATAGATACCTGCTACTGCTCCTACATATTCCGGCCGTTTCATTCTGCCTTCTATCTTAAAAGATTTTATTCCTGCTTCAATCATTTGAGGAATATAATCTAAGGTCTGAATATCCTTGGGACTTAAAAGATAGCCTGACATCATTTCACGATGATTTTCACCCATTAAACGGTAAGGGAGCCTGCAGGGCTGGGCACATCTTCCCCTGTTTCCGCTTCTGCCGCCAATCATACTGCTCATTAAACACTGGCCTGAATAACTAAAGCATAAGGCACCATGAACAAACACTTCAATTTCTAGATTTGTTCTTTCAGTTATATAAGATATTTCTTCTAAACTAAGTTCCCTGCTTAATACAACTCTGTCAAAGCGAAGACTCTCTAAAAACTTTACACCTTCTAAATTATGAATGGTCATTTGAGTACTGGCATGCAGACTTATCTTTGGAAATACTTTTTTTATTTCCACCGCAGTACCTATATCCTGAACAATAAAAGCGTCCACTCCCAATTGATATAACTGGTTCAAAAAATCAAATAAATCATCCAATTCTTTTTGCTTATACAAGGTATTAACCGTAATATAGACTTTCACATTCCTGAGATGACAGTAATCTATAATTTCCTTTAGATCTTCAATCGTAAAATTGTCAGCATATTGTCTTGCACTAAAAGCTTTCCCCCCCAGATAAATGGCATCACAGCCGTTGCTGACCGCAGCTTTTACACTTTCTTTCGTTCCCACTGGGGCAAGAAGTTCTACACTTCGTTTATCCAATTCTATCACCCTGTTAAAAAAATTTAGTATAGAGAAAAGGGGAGTTAATAATTATATTACTCCCCTTTTAAGTTTATTCTATTCAATTACTTACTTGTCACCTGAAATCCTGTTATTTACATTTGAATCAAATATATTGATATATTCTTCAAGCTCCATTTGACTTTTTTTAATTTCAACTTCCTGTTTACTGATAGTATCCCTTAATTCCCGATTTTCTTTTCTTAAATTAGCCAATTCACTTTGATAAGATTTAATTTGCTTGTTTTTATCTTCTAATACCTTTTCTAAATCCTTCATACGTTTTTCTAAATGATTCATTGACTCAGATAACTTAAATAAATCATCCGCCACATTTATGGAAGTCAATATAGCAATCATACTTGTACTCAGGGTTTTTGATGCTTCAGCATTCTTAATCTCATTCATTTTTTTATCAATATATAAAGCTACTCTTTGAATATATTCTTCTGATTCATTGCCTACCAAGGTATATACTTTGCCGTTTATAATGACTTCGATTTTATTCTTTTTTTCCATATGACCGCTCCTTAGTATAAAAGAAGTACTATTATAAGTATTATAACATATTAAAACAGATAAACAATATATTATTATTCATTATTTGTTAAATATTCCTGAGATATTAAATCAATTAACTTTTTCAAAGCTATCGTTTCAGCCATAATGGTAAGTACAAGCATAAACACAGAAGCGATATCTTTTTCATTTTCATTAATATGATAATCTTCCAGCTTTTTGTTCACTTCTTCTAGAGTACTGGGCAGATATTGTTTCCAGTCTTTTAAGGCTTTCGCATGAAGGTGAATATAATCACTATATAAATCCGACACTTTTATCATATCATCATCAAAGCTTGTGGTATTTTTTAAAATAGGACCAAAGAGCGTTTTTATTTCATCCAAAGAATAAATCAGTTTCAAATTATCTACAAGAGTAAGCAAAATTAAATGATTCTTAGTATAATATCTTTTATCAACTGGTGGGGGAATAACACCTACTCTAACGTAATTTTGAATCATGGTCTTAGTAAAATTTTTACCATTTCTCTTAAAAAAACGGACAACTTGCGAAATTGTCATCTCTTCATTAAACGTTTCAAAATTAATCAACTGTTCATTTTCTGAAACCTTTTTTGCCAATTCCATCAGACGTTCTTCATTTAAGGCTTTTTTACCACCCATACAACCCCTCTTTCTTTAGTTTTAAACAATTTAATCATTTAACCCTATATAAGATATCTATAGAGGATAGAGTTCTACTCTATTATCATTATATCATTATATTATCAGTTGTCAATTAAAAAGAGAAGAAAGCCGCTTGTTGAGCCACTTTTCTTCTCTTCAATTATTACAGTTTCAATTGTTCTATTCCAAAATGTTTATACGCAAAATCCGTAACAACTCTTCCTCTTGGAGTTCTGTTGATAAAACCTAATTGTATCAAATAGGGTTCATATACATCTTCTATGGTATCATTTTCTTCTCCAATAGCTGCTGCTAAAGTATCAATACCAACAGGACCTCCACCAAATTTTTCAATCATCGTCATAATCATTTTTCTGTCTATCCTGTCTAAACCCATCTTATCTACTTCTAATGCTTCCAAAGCTAAAGAAGCTACTTTTTCATCAATAAAACTGTTATATTTTACTTCTGCAAAGTCTCTGACTCTCTTTAAAAGTCTATTAGCTATTCTTGGTGTGCCTCTTGATCTTTTAGCAATTTCATATGCTCCTGAAGAGTCTATTTCGATACCTAATACTTTAGCAGATCGACTGACAATTTCCGCTAATTCTGAAGGGGTATAAAATTCCAGTCTTTGAATAACTCCAAATCTGTCCCTGAGCGGTGCTGTGAGCAAACCTGCCCGTGTAGTAGCACCTACTAAAGTAAATTTAGGCAACTCTAATCTTATAGATCGGGCACTGGGACCTTTGCCTATAACAATATCAATAACATAATCCTCCATAGCAGGATAAAGAATCTCTTCAATACTTCTGTTCAAACGATGGATTTCATCGATAAATAATAAATCCCCTTCATTTAAATTATTAAGAATTGCTGCCATATCACCAGGTTTTTCAATAGCAGGTCCGGAGGTAATCTTAATATTTACCTTCATTTCATTGGCAATAATATTAGCCAAAGTCGTTTTTCCCAGCCCTGGTGGTCCATAAAGCAAGACATGGTCCAGAGTTTCTTTCCGGTTCATGGCTGCTTTAATAAATACTTTTAAATTATTTTTTACTTTTTCCTGACCAATATAATCATCAAAAGTCTTCGGACGGATACCTGCTTCCATTTCAAAATCTTCAGCACGAAGTTCAGCACTAATAATCCGATCTTTCATAAATTTCACCTGTTTTCATTATATTGTTGATAATTTCTTTAATGAAGCTTTTATAACTGCTTCAAGTTCCATTCCCTCAGTATACACTTGTCTGACTGCCTGCAAAGCTTCCGCTCTTTTGTAACCTAAAGCCATTAAGGCAGATAAAGCATCTTCTACAAGGCCATTATTTTCCAAAGATACTGTTTGTAATTCATTTAAATCCATTACAGGAAGGTTTCCCATTTTATCTTTTAACTCTAAAACAATCCTTTGTGCCGTTTTTTTACCAATACCTGAGACACTCGACAACAATTTTATATCTGCAGATACAATGGCCATATATATATCCATTGGAGACAAAACGGATAAAATATTGATTGCTCCTTTAGGACCTATTCCGCTGACCGTTATTAACTTTTCAAAGACACTTTGTTCTTCTTTGGATAAAAAACCATATAAACACAATTCATCTTCTTTAACCTGAAGATAAGTATAAATTTTTAATTCACCGCCCAAAGGAGGAAGTTTTTCCATCGCAGAAAGAGGAACAGCCAGTTTATAGCCTACTCCGTTTACTTCTATAATTAAAGAACCTTCATCAGCATACTCTAAGGTTCCTTTTAAATAGTTTATCAAAAAACTCATCCTTTCACAAATAATAGAAGAACATCTGTTCTTTGATTATAAACGATTTGCAAATAAAATACAACTAATATAGCCAGTCTTTATCCGTAACAATTAAATCCAGGGGAATATCATGTTTTTGAGCAGGTATTCTGTCTATAAGTTGAAAGTTATAGGCCAGACCAATTGTCTTCATTACTTTATCTTTATATTTTCGCAGGTAGCTGTCGTAATAACCACCACCATAGCCTATTCTATTTTTGTTCAAATCAAATACAACTCCCGGGACTAATATAAGCGTATACTGACTTGCCTCCACAGGACGTACACATTCTTTTTTTGGCTCAAGGACACCAAAATGACCTGTCTCTAATTCATCTAGCGAATAAATCATAGAAAAAAACATTTCTCTTTTTATCGCATCTACTTTGGGGACGGCAACTGTTTTTCCATCTTCCAGTGCCTTTTTTATGATTTTAACCGTACTGACTTCTTTTTTCATACTTACATAAGTAAACAGCTCTTTACAATGAAAATAATCATTGGAATTTATAAATTTTCTATATATTCTATCGCTTTTTTTCTCAACTTCTTCGAAAGAGAGCTCATTTCTTTTTTTTAAAAATACAGTCCGTAAGTTCTTTTTTTCATCCATCCAAATTCTCCTATCTGAACTTTGCCAGGAAAAATTTATTCATTAATGACAAACTGACCATAAAAATTAAGTAAAATAGTGATGCCACAAAATAGACCTGTTTTTTCTTAAGGGAACTAAAAAGATTTTTTAATATTATATAAAAAATTTTCACATAAATAAATGGAATAATCAATACAGATACAGACGCAATCAACCACCAAATAATTACATGTTCAAAATGGATAAGAAAAAATGGAAGGATTATTGTAAGCAGCATTCCTAAAATATCCATATAGTTTTTAATAATTGGAAGGGTATTATGTTTTTGGACATCAAAATTACTTATCAATACAATAAAAACAGGTATAATAACACCAAACATAAGTCCTGTAATAATACGGATATTATTATTTGTACTCCTGAAACCAAGGTAAGAAGTCAGGCCATCAATTATCATAGGCAGTAAAAAAATAATCATAAGAATTACATACTTTATGGAAGGTGGCTTATTTCCCTTATGTCTTTTTCTGATTAAGATATATAAAAAACCCATAAACATCCCCGTATAAATTCCTGTACATCTTGCACATAAAGGAAATTGAATATTATGAATAAAAAAAGAACGTTCGGGTATCTGATGACATACCGAACGGCCTAAAAAATACAAAAAAAATCTCATCTAACTCACCTATTTCATTTAATAATAGGATTCCATTTCTGCTAAGGCGCCAGAAGAAGCTAAAATCACACAACAAATGCAACATAATACGAAAACAACAATACTCATGGTAAGAAGTGCTTGACCAAAAGATTTTCTATCCTGATCTTCTTTAACCATAAAAATGATTCCGGCTATAATTCCAACCAAGGGAATCCAGGATGAAACAAAGGATAAGATTACTTTTACCCAGTTATTCAAAGGTTCTGTTACCATTGGACTATAAGGATTATTATTCATAGAACCTGTTCCCCCCATGGAAGAATAACTGTAATCTGTTGTTGTCTTGTATCCATAATCCTGACTTGATCCTGGACCGGAACTGCTATAGTTAAAACTATTATCTGTTGATGGACCTGGATTGGTTTGATTCAAAGGATTACTGCTTAAACCAGTTTCCTCCTTTGCAGTTTGATCTCCCAGATAAGTACCGCAAAAAGGACATTCTTTTTGGTTCTCATCAAGGATTTTTCCACATTCACGGCAATAATTCATTATACCCCTCACTTTCTAGGTTTGTTATTTTATTATTTAAGGCTGGTTAATACCATCCTCATCATTAGCCTAAAAAGCTCAATTGATTTATCGTCCATTTTTTATTACATTATATATCATTTTCCATCAAATTTCAAAAACATCAGAATTAAAATTGTATTTTACACAGATATATATGTAATAATATATATATAATTCCATGTTCTCTTAAGTATATCTATAAATTCATGGGAAGGAGGTTATTATGAAAAAATATTTATTATTCTATATACTGGCATTTATATGTATTATTTTAATGGTTAGCTGTAAAAAAAGTCAAGAAAAAAAAAATAAAGATTCCAGTAAAGAAAGCAATTCTTACGAAGCTTTTGAAGAAATTGAAAACCTGACAGAAGAACTATTGTTATCCGTAAGCAAAAAAGACTGGAATAGTTCTGCCCAACAAGTAAAATCCCTTCATTCAACATGGAACAGTTTTTTTAGCGAAGCCCATAAAAAAGGCATGTCTGCAGAAAAAGCTGAAGCGTTTAATAAAGATTTAAACCAATTAACCAGCTTGGTCATCGCACAAGCCATGGAAGAAAGCAGAAAAAAAGCTGAATTAGAATACAAACGAGCCAGTTTGAAATTACAACAGCAACTGGAAGGAGAAAAGTCTAAAGAAGAAAGTAAAAGTTCCTCTGATGAGAAACCTGGGGAAAAAAATGAAACAAAACAAGAAGAAATAACCCTTCCTGAAGAAGAATTACCAGAAAATTATCCCCTTTTAACTGCCTCGGATTCTGAATTAAAAATAGCCCAGGCAGCTGTACAAATTACAAAGCACCTGCCTTATATGTCGGATTTATTCAAAGTGAAAACACCTTCTGAAATTCTCACACTAAAATATCTTATCAGAGATATAAAAATTGCTTCCAAACTGGGTGAATGGGATCTCGTCCATAAAGACTTAAAAGAAATAGAAGAAATTTGGCCAAAACTTCAGGCAGATATCACTGAAAAAAAAGAACCTCTCGCTATTCAGTTTAACCAAATCTTAATTGAATTAAAAGATGTTATAGAGCAAAAGGATTCAACCTTAACCACCATTAAAGCTGATATTGCTTTAGAAAACATAAAAAGCATGACGGATTTGTTTAAATAACACTGGTATAAGGAATTATATCAGTGTTTTTCTTAAATAAAGTTCCGATTCTTTCGCCATTTAAAATTCTGATAATATTCTTCAAATCATCACCATTGGCAATAACCATGTCTACACCATTACTGTTGGCAATTTTAGCAGCACAAATTTTCGTAATCATGCCACCAGTTCCAAAACTACTTCCTTTACCACCAGCTAACTCTTCAATTTCTTTCGTAATTTCTTCTACAGTATCAATTAATACCCCATCAGCATAATCTTTGGGATTTTTTGTATAAAGTCCATCTATATCCGATAAAATAATTAACAAATCGGCATCAATTAAAACAGAAACCATGGCAGATAAGGTATCATTATCACCAAATACACTTTCTTCTATTTCCTCCGTTGCCACAGTATCATTTTCATTGACAATAGGAATAACCCCCATTTTTAAAAGCTGCTTAAAAGTATTTTGTGCATTGGTTTTTTTCACTGAATCCTCTAAAACATCCTTCGTCAATAAAATCTGAGCTACAATTTGATTATATTCATTAAAAAATTTCTCATAGGTCTGCATCAGTATCCCTTGCCCTACTGCTGCTGCAGCCTGTTTCATTTCTGTTTGTTTTGGTTTTTGAGTCCATCCTAATCTTTCAGAACCAATGCCAATTGCTCCGGAAGAAACCAAAACAATTTCTTTTCCTTCATTTTTTAAATCAGAAAGAATTCTGGCTAAACGTTCCATCTTTCCATAATATATTCTCCCATTTTCATGGGTTAAAGATGATGTGCCTATTTTAATAACAATTCTTTTAGCTTCTCTTAATTTTTTTCTTGCATCCATCGATAATCCCCTCATACTCTAATATTTTATCATTTCAAAGAAAAAAACGGTTAAAAACCGTTTAAAAAGGCAATGCTTCATTAAGAAAGAATAAAGCTAAAGTGCCTGGTCCCACATGGGCGCCAATAACGCATCCTATTGTATTAATAATAACATCTTTACATTTATATTTTTCCATCAACATTTCTTTAACCTCTTGTGCCTCATCAGGAATATCCCCATGACTAATAGCAAGGATCTGTTTTTCTAAATTTTTACCTCTTTCACCTACAAGCTCAATAAGACGTCTTATAGCTTTTTTTCTTCCACGAGTCTTTTCAATAGGAACAAGTTTTCCATCTTCTACATTGATAATGGGTTTTATGTGTAAAATGCCACCTAAAACCGCTGAGGTTCTGCTGATTCTCCCGCCTCTATATAAATATTCCAAATCATCGACGGTAAAAACATGCTCCATATGCTTTGAATATAATCGAACAGCTTCTACAATTTCTTTTTTGGATTTTCCTTGCTTTGCTAATTGAGCAGCTTTATAGACTACTAAACCAAAGCCAAGTGAAGCACATTTCGTATCAATGACCTCGATATCAAAATCAGGATATATTTCCAGGACATCTTCTTTTGCAATCATAGAAGCTTGATAAGTGCCAGACAAAGCTGAAGAAAAACCTACATAAATACAAGCCTGATTTTTCTGAGCATATTCAGTAAAGACCTTTTTAAAAGTTTCAGGAGGTACTTGTCCTGTTTTATATATCTTTCCCTCCCTCATTCCTGAATATAATTCATCAGGATGCAAGGTCTGACCATCCAAAAATTCTTCATCTTCATGATAAACATAAAGCGGAATAACATCTATGTCATATTGTTCAATGATTTCTTTTGGTAAATCTGCCGCACTGTCTGTAATAATTTTAATTGGCATCCTATCCTCCATTCTACAAAACAGCATTTTTAACAAAATAAATCAATCGGTACTTATGGGATATATTACACTGTACTCTATTAAAAATCAATAGTTTTTACAAATAAAAACACTTATTTTTATTATTTCCCTGTCAGAAAAGTTTTATTATCTTCCAAAAATCTTTCAGCATTAAATAATAAATCTTCTACTGTATCTCCATCCTGAGGATAGGAAGCAATGCTATAAACCATTTCAAAATTATTTTTGCTATCTACATTGGCTAAAATCTTTTCGTTGAAAATCTCTAAAATTTTTTCATATACGATTTCTCCATTAAATCTGGAGGTATAAGGAAGAAAAGCAATCACGTTACTTCTATTATATCGGACAATGGTATCTGTTGCCCTCAAGTTTTGTCGTACCAAATCCACCAATTGATTAATCATAGTTAAAATCGTTCTTTCCTGAGTATAAAGGTTATGGTCTTTTGAAACAATGGTGAGTATCAGGATGGCTAATTCATATCCTCCTCTTTCAGCCCTTTTTATTTCACTGTTAAAATACTGTTCAAAACTCATATCAATAGAGGTCTCAGGGGTATATAAATGCATATTTTCTCGTTTATTTTTAAGGATAATCTGGACAAAAGAACAGAGTTTCTCATAGTCATAAGGTGGAATAAAATACTCTTTAGCACCCATTGTCAGACCTTTCATAACATCTTTTTTGTTTGCAATAATGACAATGGGAATATATTTGTAATCATTTATTTTTTTAATTGTTTTAATGCTTTTTAATCCAAATATAGGGTCTTCTTCCATGTCAATAATTAATAAGTCAATTTTATCAAATTTTTCATCAAGTATATCCAGGGTTTCTTCAGTACTATGAGAAGTAATGAGTTCGATTTTATTCTTACTGAAAACATCAATGAGTTCTTCTTTGTTTTCTATGGTCCTTTTCATGAATAATACTTGTTCTCTCATAAATAACCCCCTAAATAAAATTAATTAACTTAATTA
Organism: Candidatus Epulonipiscium sp.; assembly: GCA_012521395.1. Taxonomy (GTDB): domain Bacteria; phylum Bacillota; class Clostridia; order Lachnospirales; family Defluviitaleaceae; genus JAAYML01. Next base: position 15,357 of record JAAYML010000092.1, read on the forward strand.
ATTTTATTAATAATAATTAGATAATTAAATAATAGCAAATATTTCCCTGACAGTCAAAGAAATACTTGTCTATTTTTAAATTTATTATTAATCATTTACAAACGCTATCGTTGAGGGTATTTGTTCCAATAATAGTATAAAATACAATAGATAATTATTGTAGTTTTTTTCAAACTAATAGAGGAGGTGTTCATATGAAAAGAAAAATTCTCTTGTCATTATTTGTTTTTATAATTTTTTCAGTACCTACTTTTGCTCAGTCACAAACAAAAACATATATTGTCCAGCCTGGCGATAGTATGTGGAAAATTGCTGTAAAACATCAAATAGGTTTATCAGAAATCATTGCAGCAAACCCGCAAATAAAAAATCCGGCATTAATCTATCCCAATCAAAAACTCAACATTCCTAATATTGATGATGTAAAATCATTGGAAAATGAAGTCATAAAATTAGTAAATGCTGAAAGAGCTAAAAATGGTCTTTCGCCTCTTAAAGCAAATTGGGAATTATCTAGAGTTGCAAGAATGAAGTCCCAGGATATGATTAATAAAAACTATTTTTCTCATCAGTCCCCGACTTATGGTTCTCCTTTCCAAATGATGGAAAGCTTTGGCATCCGCTATTCTTCAGCTGGTGAAAATATTGCAAAGGGCCAACAAAGTCCTTCAGCAGTTATGAATGCCTGGATGAATTCACCGGGACACAGAAGTAATATTTTAAGTACATCTTATAGTGAGATAGGTGTTGGCTTAGCTGTTAGTAAAAGCGGAGTTAAATATTGGACTCAGATGTTTATACGTCCTTTAAAATAAATAAAACGCCGGAAACCGGCGTTTTATTTATTGCTCATCTTCTTCATCAAAATCATAGTCTTCATCAAAATCATCATCGAAATCATAGTCATCTGCCATCATTTCGAGTTCATCTTTAAATTCATTCATAAAATAATCGGATACTCTTTCAAATTCTTCATCATCATCAATATTGTTGATTTCAATGCCTTCTTCATCTTCAACATAATTAAAAATTAAAACTTCATATTCGCCTTCAGGAAGAAGGGCAATGTAATCTTTATTATCTAGTTCAAAGAAGCCTAATACATGGCATTTTAATTCTGTGTCATCCTCTAGTGTTAAATAAATTACATCTTCATCATGGTGTTCTTCATGACCACATTCACATTGATCATCATGTTGATGGTTTTTAAAATTTTGTTCTGACATTATCATTCTCCTTTTTTATTTAATAAGAAAAAAAGACACTTATATTATATCATTTTTCTGCAGTTTTCAAACATTTTTATTTATTTTATATAAATTTTTATCTTTTACTTTATAGTATAATTAGGATACACTTATCTTATACAATATATTTTTATTAAAAATGGAGGTATAAAATGTTTTTTGCAGACTATCATGTTCATACTTCTTTTTCGAGTGATTGCCAGGAAAGTATGGAAAATCAGATTCAAAAAGCAATTGAACTTGGTTTAAAAGAAATTGCCCTGACAGACCATGTAGATTTTGACTATCCTGATCCTCAGTTTCCTTTTATGATTGATTATGATAAATATATGATTGAATTTGACCGTATAAAGGAAAAATACAAAGATAAAATAAATATCATCTTAGGTGTAGAAATTGGTTATCAGCCCCATATTGTTAATGAATTAAATGATTTTTTTAGTAAATACGATTTTCAATTCATCATATGTTCCATGCATGCCTGTGACCGGCTGGACTTATACAATGGGGACTTTTTTAAAGGTAAAGAACAAAAAAATGCCTATTTAAGATATTTCGAATGTGTATTAGATAATGTAAAAAAATATAATTATTATGATGTATACGGCCATTTAGACTATATTAACCGCTATGGCAATTATGAAAATAAAATACTCTCTTATGAAGATTATTCAGATATCATTGATACCATCTTAAAAACGATTATTGAAGCTGGAAAAGGAATTGAAATAAACACTTCAGGTTTTAGATACGGCTTAGGACATCCCAGTCCTCAGTTTGCTATAGTAAAAAGGTATAAAGAACTTGGCGGTGAAATTATTACCGTAGGTTCTGATGCCCACCGAAAGGAAGATATCTGTTCCCATTTCGATTGTGCTTATGAGATGCTAAAAAAGGCGGGCTTTTCAAAAATTACAGTATTTAAAAATAGAAAAGCTTCTTTTGTCAATATATAGTTTTTTAACTCATAGTATCCACTGATTTTTATCTTCTTTAAATAATATTACTCATTTTAATTACTTATAACTTCAAAAAATAAACTGACTTTCCAGTAAAAGGCATTTTCTTTTTTGTAAAAAAACAAAAGGCTGTTGATTACGCTTTTAAATGTTAATACAACAGCCCATCTTTTATTTTTTATTTTATTTTTCTTTTCTTGTTAAGGCTTTAGCCTTCATTAAATCAAAATCTCGTTTAGGGAAAACACCTTCATTCACTGTTCTCACATCTTCAACGGAATAAAAAGCTTTAGGATTAAAGTTATTAATATTCTCAATAACCGCTTTCAGATCTTTTCTCTTAATCACCGTAAAAATGATTTTTACTTTTCCTTTAGAACCTGTGGCTTCTAAAACCGTCACACCATAATTTTCATTCCTGAGATATTCAATAAGTTCATCTGAATTTTTTTGTGTAATAATCCTAACGACTACAAGACCAATGGATAATTTGTTCTCACATATTATTCCGACATAATTGCCTGTAGCAAAACCTGCTGCATAAGCTAAATAACAAAAAATACTATTGGCATTTGTCATAATTTCCCCAATGACCGTTATCCAGATAAAAACTTCAAAAAAGCCTAAAAGGGCTGCACCAACTCTATATCCCTTAGAAACAAAAATCACACGGATAGTTCCCATCGTTACATCTACAACCCTGCATAAAAAAATAATGACTGGCAGGACAATGTAGCTATATTGAAAGGAATTTATTGAGAAAATTGCATCCATCTTATGCATCCTTTCGTATTATATTTTTCGTTTCGTTATTCTTGTTCCTAATATTATAAGAATTTAAAGCAAAATTATGTATGGTCAGCCAATAGTCCTTGCCGCACTTTCTCCTGCAATATATCCCGAAGACCAGGCCCATTGAAGATTAAAGCCTCCGCAATCCCCGTCCACATCGACGACCTCTCCGGCAAAATAAAGTCCCGGTAATAGTTTTGATTCCATGGTTGCCGGATGAATATCTTCAAGACTTATTCCGCCGGCAGTCACCTGGGAATGCATCCACGACTGAGTCCCTTTGACTGGAATTCTCCAGTCCTTAAACAGATTAATCAAATTATCTACCTCTTTATCTTTTATATCTTTACAAATGATATTTAAATCATTTAAACCCGCTTCTTTTAAAACAACAGGTATAAGTCGCTTATTGATCATGCCTACAAAAGCAAATTCGATTGTTTTTTCAGGATGATAATAAAATCTGCTCAAAATCTTCGTTTTTAATTCTTCTTTAGAAAAATCCGGATACAAATCTAAAGAAATTAAGGGTCTGGTATTCTTTTTATGCAACAACTCGCCATACTTTCTGCTTAACTGTAAAATGGGTGGACCTGAAATACCGTAGTCCGTAAAAAGTATTTCCCCTTCTTCTGTCCTCAAAAACTTATCCTTATCCAATATAGCAGCTTTCCCGTTAAACTTTACCCCTTTTAATCTTTTTAAAAACCATGCCTCAAGATTCAACTGGACTAAGGCAGGAAATGGCTCAATCAACTTATGCCCAAAAGGAATAACCAATTGATATCCACTCCCGTTAGAACCAAGATTTGGTGATGACTTGCCTCCTGTCGCCAAAATCACCCTGTCGCCGGTTATGGTCCGACCATCTTTTAAAAACAAAGTAAAAGCATTATTGTTTTTCTTCCTGTCTTTTTTTATTTTAACCACTTCTGCTTCACAAATTTCCTGAATACCCAACCTTTGAATTTCATATCTTAACAGGTCTAATACACTGGAAGCCTGTTCACTTAATGGATAGACTTTACCTTTGTCTTCAACTTTGTATTCAATACCCATCTGATTAAAAAAATCTAAAGTTTGTTCTACGCTAAAGCGGCTAAGTATCCCATGAACAAATTTTATATTTGACGAATGATAATTTTTAATATCCAGACACACATTGGTCAAATTACAGCGCCCATTACCTGTTGCTAAAATTTTTTTCCCTACCCGGTTCATCCTTTCTAATATAACGGCCTGAGCTCCATTTAACTGTGCAGCAATCGAAGCCATTAAGCCAGCAGCGCCACCACCAATAATTAATACCTTAGACTTTTTACTCATGATCTTCTCCTTATTTTTTATAACTTGATTTGGCTGTTTATTAATATTTTAAGATATAAGAATCGTTCCATCAAGCTAAATTGCTTTTGTTAACTTAACTCCATTTCTCATAAAAATAGCATGAGAAAAATTTTCTCATGCTAGCTGGTATAATCTTCTAACATTCGGATCAATTCTTCTTCCCCATAGATTTCTATCCCTTTTTCCAGTTTATTCTGTTCTTCCAGAGGCAAAGAAGAAATCGGGGTTTCTGTAATTTCTTTTATTTCCGGATAACCTTCTTCATTATTAGAAAAAATCGTCACAAAACCGTTATAAACTCCTAACACATATTGATTACTGTATTTTGAATCGATTTTTTTTCTTAACACCACTTTTTCACTGGAAAAAGAACTAACTTGCCAGTCGGAATAAAGTTCCTGCAACTCATCCCTTGTTAAATCCATAAGAAAATAGGGTGCTTTAACTCTTTCTTCAATCACTTTATTCCTGACCTCATCGTGATATTGATAAATCATCAAAGTTGATGAATTGATTTTGTCCTGCTTTCCTTGTACAGCAACGAACTCTTTCTCATGGACAGTCCTGTCCGGAATGGCCGCCTGAGAGCCTTTTTCCGGACTAATATACTCAGAAATTTTTTTTCCATGGTCCAGATTACGGTTTTCTTTATTATATCCATGCATATATAAAGCATAGGCAAAAACAGAACTGATTAAAAAAACAAAGGCAGATAAAATCCATATTTTTCTTTGCATAATCACATTAAACCTCCATACAGTGATTTGTTTATATCTTTTCCATTGTTTATCATTTTATACCAATCACTGTATGAAAAATTGATTTATTCATTCATAACCGCGCCATATTCTGGTTCAGGTAGTCAGTCAGAATAAGTCATTATCATTCCTGCATCATGCCCATTTTTGTTAATTTGCTATAAATCAATTCTCCTTTAGGAAGTAAAAAGATATCTTCCTTTGTTATCCCTCCAATAACAATTAAGAAACTGCAGTACACCACAATAGAAAGGATAATAGAACCCATCGTAGCAAAAGTATTACTTTGACTTCCCCATAAAAAGAGTTTATAAAATATCCTGGAAAATATCCCCATAACAACAGATGCCGCAATAGGTTTTACATAGGTACCCAATATATCAATTTTAACCTTTGTAACCTTCCTTACAGCCTTCATATCTAAAAAGGATATAATAATATAGCAAATGACTGTACTAATTACTGCCCCTTTAATATTTAACAAAGGAACAGAAATGAGCAAATAATTAATAATTATTTTACAAGCTGTCCCGATAGCAGCATTCCTTGCAGGGACCATAACTTTACCAACACCCTGTAAAATAGCTGTTGAAACTTGAACAACAGATAAAAATATAATTGCTATTGAACCAATTCTAAGCAAATCTCCCCCACCGGGGTAATTGGGAAAGAGCATTTTAAGAATTGGATCGCCCAATACAAACAAACCAACCATAGATGGCGCTGCAAGAATCATAGAAACCCTTAAAGCTAAATTCACTTTATTCATCACAACTTTTCTTTCTTTTAAAGCCATGGAAGCTGCAATACTGGGAACAACTGCAGCTGCCAGAGCAGAAGAAATGGAAACTGGCAGATTTGTCAAAGTAACATATTTCCCCGTCAGCTGACCATATAACTCATTGGCTTCCATTTCAGACATTCCTAAAGATTGTAATATAGACATCACCATTTTTGCATCAATCAGATTCGTAATACTAAATATTGCCGTTCCAATAATAATAGGAATGGCTATTGAAAGAAGCGTTTTCAAAATATCCTGATAGGATTCATCGAAATGACTATCCGTTTGCTGGTTCACTCTTTTTAACAATCTTGGACGCAAAAGTATGTATAAAAGAATAAGAAATATAAGCCCTGCCAAGGCACCAATACCTGTTCCCATCGTTCCACCGGCTGCCGCATATTCCATTCCTTTTTTAAGAAAAGCAGCAGCTAAAACAATACTAAAAACTGCATTAAATAGCTGTTCAATGATTTGGGAAATCGCTGTAGGCACCATAGTATTCATACCTTGATAATAGCCTCTAAAAGCCCCCATAATAGCAACAATCAATAAGGTTGGTGCTAAAGCTTTCATAGAATAAACAATCCGGGTGTTATTTAAAAGCTTTGCAATCGGTTGTGCCCCAAACCAAAGGATTAAACAACAAGTAAGACCTGTTGAAGCAGCCAGCATTAAAGCCGTCTTAAAAACCTTATGAGCACTTTTATATTCTTTTAATGCCATCCGTTCCGATACCATTTTAGAAATAGCCGCAGGCAAGCCTCCCGATGATATGACAAAAAAGAATAAATAAATATTAAATGCTATACCATAAAGACCATTGCCATCATCGCCAATCATATTGGTAAGAGGCCAGCGGTAAATAAGACCCATCAAGCGGACAATTAAACTTGCAATAGCCAAAACCGCTGCTTGCTTAACCAGTTTTCCCCCGGAATTTTTTTTCTTCATAATAATCCACCTCAATTAGACTCCTATTTTTTTCTTGCTTTTTTGCGCTCTCCACTGTTCAAAATTTTCTTTCTTATCCTCAGGCTTTTAGGTGTCACTTCCAGCAATTCATCGTCTTCGATAAACTCCAGACATTCTTCTAAACTCATCTTTTTTGGCGGCGATAGCCTTAAAGCTTCGTCTGAGCCCGCTGCCCTCATATTCGTTACATGTTTCTTTTTACATACATTCACTTCGATATCTTCGCCTTTAGGATTCTGTCCTACAATCATACCTTCATAAACTTTCGTTCCAGGTTCTATAAAAAGCATTCCTCTTTCCTGTGCATGATATAATCCATAAGTCACAGCTTCTCCTGTCTCAAAAGCAATTAAAGAACCCCATTGCCTTTTTTCAATATCCCCTTTATAAGGCGCATAACCATCAAATACTGCATTAATAATTCCATTTCCCTTTGTATCGGTTAAAAACTCTGAACGGTATCCAATTAATCCTCTTGAAGGAATGGAAAATACTAAGCGGGTGTAAGCGCCTTTTACAGAGCTCATACTAATCATTTCACCTTTTCTGCTCCCTAACTTTTCAATAACAGTCCCTACAAATTCTTCAGGAACATCTACCGTAACCATTTCCATTGGCTCGTGAAGTTTTCCGTCAATTTCCTTATATAAAACCTCTGGTCTGGAAACCTGAAACTCATAACCTTCCCTTCTCATGGTTTCTATCAATATAGAAAGGTGCAATTCACCTCTTCCGGATACCCTAAAGGCATCGGTAGAACTGGTTTCTTCTACTCTCAGACTGACATCGGTCTGCAGTTCTTTGAATAAACGTTCTCTCAAATTCCTTGAAGTCACAAATTTCCCTTCCTGACCAGCAAAAGGGCTGTCATTTACCAAAAAAGTCATGGCAATGGTTGGCTCTGATATTTTTACAAAAGGCAAAGGTTCAGGAAAATTTACATCACAAACTGTATCGCCAATATTGATATCTTCTATGCCAGATATAGCAATAATATCTCCTATTTTGGCATTTTCTACAGGAATTCTTTTTAAACCTTCAAATTGATAAATTTTTGTGATTTTTACTCTCTTATTTTTATTTTCATCAATAGCATTGACTATGACCGCTTCCTGATTAACTTTTATGCTGCCTCTTTCAACCTTACCGATTCCTATTCTTCCTACATAATCATTATAGTCTATGGTTGAAATAAGCAACTGTAAAGGTTCATCTTCGCTGCCTGCAGGAGCAGGTATATGCTTAATAATTGTTTCAAATAAAGGCTGCATATCTGTTCCCGGACTGTTTATATCCAGAGAAGCCGTACCATTCTTTGCAGAAGCAAATACAAAAGGACAATCCAATTGGCTTTCATCCGCGTCCAATTCAATGAATAAATCAAGAATTTCATCAATCACTTCTTCTGGCCTGGCCTCTGGTCTGTCTATTTTATTAATACATACAATTACAGGAAGTTCAAGCTCTAAAGCCTTTTTTAATACAAATTTCGTTTGAGGCATAGGGCCTTCAAAGGCATCAACCACCAGTATAACTCCATTAACCATCTTTAAAACCCGTTCTACTTCTCCTCCAAAGTCAGCATGTCCTGGTGTATCTATAATATTTATTTTAACATTTTTATAAAAAACCGCAGTATTCTTTGACAAAATGGTGATGCCTCTTTCTCTTTCCAGGTCATTGGAATCCAAAACTCTTTCTGCAATCTCCTGATTCTGTCTGAAAATACCACTTTGTTTTAAAAGTTCATCCACTAAACTGGTTTTCCCATGGTCGACATGGGCAATTATTGCAATATTTCTTATATCTTCTCTTTTTTGAATCACCGTTTATCCCACTTTCCTTTTTAAAAATCTATCTTGTTAACTTACACATTTTATCACAAAATGAATCTTTACTTCAATAAGCGAGTTTATACGTTTTATTATTCTTTAGACAAATAATAACCCCCTGAAGGGGGAGTATTATGAACTGATTTCTTCAATATTATTTTTAATTTTTTCTATGCTTTGATGTAATCTTTCTACTTGCAGACAAAAAGTCTCAAGTTTTGCCTCAATGATTTGTGGAAATACATTTCCATCCGTTTCAATCGATAAAAAAGGCAAAGCAGGATGCTTTTTCATCACCTTCTCTATTAATTGCTTGTTTGGAGATATGAGCAATTTCTTTGTATTCATTTTTTCACTGATAACCGCTTCTGCTATCCTGCCGGGCATACAGCCAAAAGGTCCAATAGATATTACCCCTGATACTTCATCGACGATTTCAGTAATGGCTGAACCTATAGTTAAAATTGCTTCTCCTGTTAAAGCTGGAGAGATTAAATCTTTTACGTTTGAAATTATTTTATTCACTTCTATTACTTTATATTCATACAAGCCCGATTTAGCAAAGATTTGTTTAATCGTTTTTTCATAATAATTTTTAAAAAAACCCTTAATACTTGTACTGATTCTGTCCCTGAAAGTAGAATTTAAAGTAAAACGGTGCTTCTGAATATAATCTAAATAATACATCCATTCTTCAACCGGAGCAACTTTTACCATAATATTCTTTTGGGCTAACTTTTCGACTAACTTCTTTCTGGAAAAACGGTCTCTTCTTACATATATTTCTCCAACTAAAGCAACTTTTACAGCCTTTTCAACAGGCATTTTAATTTCAATGCTTTTTAATTTTAAGGCAGATGCTTCCAGTGTCTCTTTTAACTTCTTCCAGCTATCTTTACGGGCACTTAAAAGAATTTCCTGAGAGACTTCTTCATATATTTTCATTCCATTTTCTTTATCTTTTGCTAAAACCAATATGGCACTCCTGATATCTTCCAATACATCAGAAATAATCACCGAATGCCAGCCTCTAAGCAAAAAATCCATCCCAAAGCCGGCATATCCATTTTCAGAGTTAAGAGAAAAGACTGCTAGATCTCTTATTTTAAGCTCAGCAATTAATTTTTTTATCAGGACACTGTATTGACCAAATCTACAAGGACCTGAAGTATCCGGCATAAAATACACCAATAATTCATCCTGATTTTTTCTTTCATTTAAATATTTCATTAAACTACCTATTGTTAACTGAAGCGGAAGACATTCTTTACAGGAAGAAAGGCCTCTTCCAATTTTTAATTCTTCTTCCCCCGGTTCCTCCAGGGCACTGGCTTGAATCCCTATATAATTAAACGTTGCTACCAATAGCTTAGAAGCCATGTCTCCCATAGAAGGTATAAGAACATGCACCCTTTGATCATTAAGAGAATAACTTTGACCACTGGAATCATAAACCTGGGCAAAGCCTTTCTTCATTTCTATCTCTGCAGGATAAAAGACATCCTGTTCGAGTGAACTTTTATGATCACTAAGCTGCTTATAGGACTTTACAATATCAATAAAAGCTTCTATCCTGGTATCAATGCCCGCATCTGCTGTATGATTGTCAAGTTCTAAAACCAAAGAAGGCTTTTTGTCCATAATGCTTCTGAAATATCCGTTCAAAAAAGAATCAGGACCACAGCTAAAATTCGTAATATACACCCCAAATAATTGTGAATGTTTTTTTACCATCCGGGCAGCTTTCAAAATAAGTTGTCCCATTGCCCAGTACATATTGTCTCCTGCTTCTTCTCCATCAGAAGGTAAAAAATCAAAGGGAATCATCACATAATTCCGTGTGGCAAATTTATTAGGAATGCCCATATTGCCCCAACTGCTAAAAGCATTATAAGGTCTGCCAAATAAAACAAAGGCTAATTTATCTTTTTCATCTTCCAAATCTAATAATATTCTCTTTCCAATCTCCTTACATTTGTAATAAAAGTCCATTTGATTGTTCACGGCAATCTGGAAAGATTTTTTAGCAATTTCGACATCTTCATTTAAATCTTTAGCCATTTTTATAAAGCTGTCCATTAAATCATCATAGCCTTTTGCAAAATCCAAAACTGGGCTTAAAACTGGCTTTTTAGCCAACTCATCAAAACTGGCTTTTAAATAATAAGGTTCTCCCTGTACCAAAGGGCAAGTGACGCTAACTGGGAAACCATTTTTTACTTCTATAGATTTTATATGAGGAAGAAAATAAATATCCGGATCCTTTTTAATCAGATTTTCCAAAGCCCCATGGGATATTTCAACAGGATAACAAAAAGAAGCTCCCTTCCTTTCCATACCTTCTTTTTCCTTATCATCACTTAAAAGAATGTCATAACCTAAACCATAAAAGAACTGATAATAAAGAGGAAAAAATGTATTGGTCAGAAGAGATTTGTTAATTCCTATGGTCTTATTTTTTTTTGGGGCTAATCTGACTGCTCGCATCCTGCTATATTCTTCAAAAATCATTTTTTCTCTTAAAAGGACATAATTCGTTTGAGTATTTTTTTCTTCCTGCTGCTCTGTCAGATTATAATACTTATTGCAGGCGCCACCAAAGGGATATATCTGATTATTGATTTCAATTCTTTGAATGATACATTTTCTGTCACATTTTTCTTTTCCTACGGCACATACAAACGGCTTTCTGTAGTTGACTTCTCTTAGGAATAATTCTTCTAAATCAAATTTTTGTGGTTCTATTAAATTTAACTGGAGTTTTTCCTTAATATATAAGGCAGCACCAAAAGCTCCCATTAATCCTGGTTCCGGTGGGACAATAATTTCTTTTCCTGTAAGGGCAGCCATGGCTATGGGTACTGCCTTGTTGTAGCATACTCCGCCTTGCATAAAAATCTTTTTTCCGATCTCCCTGTTCCCTTTAACTTTATTAATATAATTCATGCATATGGAATAGACCAGGCCTGCTACTATATCCTTTAATTCAATACCTTCCTGGATAGCATTTTTTATATCACTGCTGATAAATGCAGCGCATTGATCGTTAAAATTAGGCGGATTTTCACTTTCCAGGGCAATCTTTTCTATCTCCTTTGTATCGATAAATAAAGATTCTTTTGCAGCTTCTTCCAGGAAAGAACCTGTACCGGCTGAACAGGCTTCATTCATTGTATAATCTGCAGGCACTCCTTTGATAATGTAAGTATATTTTGCATCCTGACCACCAATTTCAAAAATTGTGTCTACTTCCGAATCAAAGTATAAAGCAGCCCTGGCATGAGCAATAATCTCATTTACGATACCCGGACTAAGGGCATGAAGGGCAGCAATTTGTCTGCCAGACCCCGTTACACCCAAACCAATAATCTCAACTGGAGAGGTCAGCTGTTCCTTAATGGCTTTATAACAGTTTTTGGAGGCTCTTATAGGGTCACCCATGGTTCTCAGATAGCAAGAAGCCACAATAGCATTATCCTTTTTTCTCATTAAAACAGCTTTAGTTGTGGTTGAACCCACATCCAGACCCAAAATACACTGATCATAAGCAGAAGCTTCTTTTTTGGGAGCTTCCTTAAAAGTCACCTTATCCTTAAACAGATATAAAGGCTCAAGAAATGAAAAAGAACTTTTATGCTGATTTAACCAATCTTCACTCATATCAATTGTTTGAGTCGGATGACTAAGGCCCCATAAAGCAGCACCCAAAGCTTCAAAACTGTCAGCATATGAAGGAATTATAACTTCTCCTAACTTTTTCTTAAGGTAATAAAGCATTCCTTCATTGTGTGAACAACCTCCAATGAATAAAATTTTCTTAAAAGAACTCTTTCTGACTAATTCAACAATCTTATCTGCCATCATTTCGCACAGACCAGCAATAACTCTGCCTTTATCTATATTTTTGTTAAGAGCATGGGTACAATCACTTTTACAAAAAACCGAACATCTCCCAGCCACCTTATAAGGTTCATTAAGACTTGCACAATCCCTGGCTTCTTCAAGCGTCATATTCATTCTTTTTAACTGTTGCAAAAAAAATTCTCCCGTTCCGGAGGCGCATTTATTTCCTGTATACAGATTAAATATTTTCCCTTCTTTGTCTATTTCATAAACTAAAAAACTCTCTCCCCCACCGCTTATAATAAGATTTACCTCTTCAAGTCTTTTATCCCTTTGACGTATAAATTCAAATGCATATTCTATGGCTTCAACTTCAGAAATCGATGAAGCCCGAATCATCTTCCTGAATTTCCGGCCAGTTATTGTAATTTTTTCAGGCAAGTCATCTTTATAAGCATTCATGATTTCCTGAATGATCTTTCTTGGATTTCCTTCATGGGAAACAGAAGCCTGTTTAATAACTCTGATATTATTCTTATCTTTTTCTATAAGAATTTCACCAATACTGGAAGCCCCAACGCATAAACCTAAAGATTTCAAATTCTTCCCTCCATTCATCAGTTCTTATTTGAGATTTTATCCAGTTTTGCGAGGCTTCAAACATTTAAATCGCTACTTTTTATACAGGTTATACAGGCTTATCAGCTTTTTATTTTGAATACAAAAATTGAATTTGGGGAATCTTACTAATAAACTCTTCTGATAAAATGTTATTATTAAGAAAGAAGGGCTTTTATGGAAAGAATTCATTTTAAAAGACTCCCTGAGCATATAGGTATTATACCTGATGGAAACAGGAGATGGGCACTGGCACACAATAAAGAAAAACACGAAGGCTATAAATATGGAATCAAACCTGGATTTGAATTATATGAAATCTGTCTAGAATATGGCATTAAAGAAATGACTTTTTATGGTTTTACTCAGGACAATACAAAAAGGCCTGCAGTTCAAACCAGGGCCTTTCAGGAAGCCTGCGTAGAAGCCGTAATGAAATTGGCTGACAGAGATGCTAACTTAATGGTCATCGGAAATACAGATTCTCCCCTTTTCCCAAAAGAACTCCTTCCTTTTGCCAATAAAAGAGTCCTTTTTGGTAAAGGACTCATCAACATAAACTTTTTAGTAAATTATGGATGGAAGTGGGATTTAATGAATAATGCATCAAAAGCTATTCCCAGGATTGATTTGATTATCCGCTGGGGAGGAAGACGCAGATTAAGCGGTTTTTTACCAATACAATCGGTTTATGCAGATTTTTATGTGATTGATGACTTATGGCCAAATTTTAAAAGAAATCACCTGGATGAAGCCCTTTTATGGTATCAAAATCAAGATATTACACTGGGGGGATAATTATTCGTCAGCAATGCTTTCTAAAAAGTCAATACTCACATCTTTCAAATTCATCGTTTCAGGATTAAAATCTATATCAACTAAATACTGAAAAAATGCCTTGTCATAAGGTCTTATAGATTCTATGGAATCAGGAAGCTTTCCTTTTGCCTTGTATTCTAAATACATAGCAAAACCTTCTACCAGATTTTCTTCACACCAGTCATACCAACTGTAATAAACGTCATAAAAACCATTTTCCCATGTCCTGCGCATTTTACTATTTGATTTTAAAGTATCTGCAACCTGCTTAAATTCTTTCGTTGAAGTTATTTGATTGAATATCCCATGGGAAAATTCATGGTAGGGAATAAAAAACAGACTCTCATAATGGTGCTCAGTACCTGGAATTAACGATATAAATTGATCTCCATATATAAAACCTAAAGCATTCCCAGGCCGCATCGTGTAATATATGACCGGCTTATATTTTCTTTCAAATTGCATTCCTGAAGTTTCTTCAATAAACTCCAGAATATTAGGCTTTTCCTCTTGAATTTTTTTATTCATTTCTTCTGCATGCCTATCATACATAACCCTATTCATTCGGATATATTCTCTTAAATACTCTTCATAAAAATACGGATAAAATTCTTCTGCGGCTGCTTTAACTTCTACAGGTATATCTTTGCTCGTTTTGATTGCATAAACAATTTGATTGACACCTGCTTCATCTTCTAAGTCCGCCAGCAAATAGATTAATTCTCCTTCATATATCCCATCACAATAGATCGTTTCTAAATGCCTTTTCATGTCTTTAGGAAGCTGCCGATAGGTATCTTTTATCCAAAGATAATGATGATACGAATCTTTTCCATACTCCTTATAAAATTCCGATTGATCACCTCGAATCCGTACATTCACATCATACATTTCACAACTTACAGCTACTAAAACATATTTTAAAGTTAAACCTTTAACTTCTAAAAGTTCATGAGAATCCTGGATAAATGCAGGAATATTCAACAGATCAGGTGATAAAAAAACTGTAGAAAACAATATCACAATGATGACAGTCAATAAAGCCACAGGAATATAGACTTTTCTCTGTTTGGTTGTTACACCTCTATAAGGCTGATATAATTCCCTGTCATAAAAATTATCCTCAGGTGAATCATTGGGACTGTTCCCATATTGAGGATATGTATTATCTGAACGATGACTATAGACATTGCCGGGATGGCTGTCAGACATACCAGTTGAAGGTTTGTCATCAGGATGATTGGCATAGCTGTTGCTCAGGTGTCTTGAAGGACTTTCAAAAACTTCAAATATGCTATTATAATTATTATATAAAAGAAGCTCATCAGTATCTTTTTCTTCTTTACTACAAAAAGTTGCGTACTGAGTAACATAATCATTAAATTGTAATAAGAGCTCATTTAAAAAATCTACAGATATTTTAAGCTTTGCAGATATATCATCTATAATTTTATTTCTTACAAGCTGATTATCATATTGTTTTTGTATAATAGCCTGAAAAGCTTTATTATATATTTTAAATATATTTTGCCCGCTCAACTTTTCTAATAAAGCAATAAAGAGCATTAATCCGATATCAGCAAATGCTGAATCACCGAAAAAATCCTTAATTTTATATCCCGTATAATTTTCGATTAATAAAAGACTCTCCTCTATTCTTTTGTCATCTGATTTAGCAAGATACTGTATTAATTTCTTTTCATTTTCATTCGTTGGATTAAGCTCATTTAAACGAATAGGCATTTTTTTATCATTCCACCTTAAAATTATAGTTTCTGTAAATTGACAATATATTAAGATAATATAATAATAAACCATAACCAAATAAAAATCCAGATTGAAAAAATCTTTTATTTCTGATTTAACTATGAAGTAAAATATGTTAATATACTTGACTGGATTATTATTTTCATATACCTGTATTTTTCAAAAAATGTTATACTATTTATAAAAAAAATGTAATTATAATTTTATTTATACATAATAAATTTTTATGTATAATATCCTAAGAATAATCTTGACACACATGGAGTGGTTTCTATGATGAAATGTTCTGTTTGCAAAAAAAATATAGCCATTATCTTCATTCCTAAAATGGTAAGGGGCAAGGAAGAAATCACTGGCCTTTGTATCTCTTGCGCAAGAAAACAAGGTATTGGTCCTGTTAATCAATTTTTACAGCAAACTGGTTTATCTGAAGAAGAATTAGATAATCTTAATGAGCAAATGAACGAGATGTTTGAAGATACAGATATCAGTGAATTAGATGAAGACAATCAAAATCCTTTTTTAAATTTCCTTAATAATACCTTTGCAGGATTTAGAAGCTCAAAAGACAAGGATTTTCAGCCAACAGATGAATCTAATTCAGAAAAAACCGGATCAACTACCATGGATAACCATAATAATAAAAAACGCAAAAAAAGAAAATACCTGGATACCTATGGTATTAACCTTACAGACAAAGCCAGAAATAACGAAATTGATAGAATTATTGGCAGACAAAAGGAAATTGACCGAATCATTCAAATCCTGAACCGCCGTACAAAAAATAATCCTATTCTTATTGGAGAGCCAGGCGTTGGCAAAACCGCAATTGCTGAAGGCTTAGCAGTAAGAATTATCGAAAAGCAAGTTCCATTAAAACTATTTAATACAGAAATTTATCTTTTGGACTTAACATCAGTTGTTGCAGGAACTCAATTCAGGGGACAATTTGAAAGCAGAATGCAAGGAATTATTAAAGAAGCTAAAGAATCTGGCAATATTATTTTAGTCATTGACGAAATACAAAATATTATTGGCGCTGGTAATGCCGAAGGAGGCGCAATGAATGCTGCTAATATTTTAAAACCTGCTTTGGCCCGTGGTGAAATACAAGTGATTGGTGCAACCACATTAGAAGAATACAGGAAGCATATTGAAAAAGATTCTGCCCTGGAACGCCGCTTTCAACCTGTCTTAGTTGAAGAACCTACCATCGAAGAAAGCATAGAAATTATAAAAGGAATCAAAGACTATTATGAAGAATACCATAAGGTATCCATATCAGACGAAGTGATTGAAGCGGCTGTGAAATTATCAAAAAGATATATACCCGATAGATTTCTGCCGGATAAAGCCATTGATATTATTGATGAAGCAAGTTCAAGAGCTAATCTTTTAAATGAAGGTTTAGTTGAATTAAAAATTCTGAAAGACGAATTGCAAATGATTCAAAATAAAAAAGAAGAAGCTGCAGCCCAGGATAATTATGAAAAAGCAGCAGAATATAAAGTAATAGAATGCAGACTGCAAGCCCAAATAGCTGAATTAGAAAAACAAAACAAAGAAGTTGCAATTACCACAGATGATGTTGCCCACGTCATTGAAGCCTGGACTAAAATCCCTGTACAAAAAATCACTCATTTGGAAGCAGAAAAACTTTTAGACTTAGAAAACAGACTTCATAAAAGAATTGTAGGCCAGCACAAAGCTGTTGAAAGTATTTCAAGAGCCATACGAAGAAACCGTTCAGGGTTTAAGAAAGTACAAAAACCTTCTTCCTTTATATTTGTAGGACCTACAGGAGTCGGAAAAACTGAGCTGGTCAAAGCTCTCACAGAAGAATTATTTGGAACGGAAGAAGCCTTAATCCGCTTAGATATGTCAGAATATATGGAAAAACATACTGTATCCAAGCTCATTGGATCTCCTCCTGGCTATATAGGTTATGATGAAGGTGGACAGCTAACTGAAAAAGTCAGAAGACAGCCCTATTCTGTCATCCTCCTGGATGAAATTGAAAAAGCTCATCCGGATGTTTTTAATATGCTTCTTCAAATACTGGAAGATGGTCGCCTTACAGACAGCCAGGGTCGTACCGTCCACTTTGAAAATACCATACTGATTATGACTTCAAATGCAGGAACGAGCCTTAAGGCTCATGGTATTGGTTTTGGAAAGGATAACTATGAAGCTCTTGAAAACAAAGTTCAGGAAGCATTAAAAAATACATTCCGTCCTGAATTCTTAAACCGAATTGATGAAGTCATCGTGTTTACGGAACTATCAAAAGAAGAATTAAGAAAAATCGTAGACTTAATGTTACTAGAAGTTAAAAAAGATGCAAAAGATAGGAATATCAGCATTCATGTCGATGATGAAGTCAAAGACTATATCCTTGAAAAAGGATACGATAAAAAATTTGGTGCAAGACCACTCAGAAGAACCATTCAAAGGCTCATCGAAGATGAACTGGCTGAGCGCTTTCTTAAAGGAGAAATTCTTGAAGGAACCAGTGTTCATATCAAATATGAAGATGGGCAAATCCAGTTTACCTGTCAAAAATAGCACCCTTCGGGTGCTATTTTTTAATAATTTTATCATTTCTAATAAGTATATTTTTTCCTCTCCAACTAAAAGCCCTATTTTTGTACCGTCTTAAAAATTCTTTATTGGATATCATTAATAACTCATCACAATCAATAAAAGGTATTAAATTTTTTTGGAACTCGTCCAAATTTGTTTTATCAATCCTCTCGTTATGAGGACATACATCCTGACAAATATCACAGCCAAAAAGTAATTTGTCCTTTCTTAAGATTTCTTCTTCCTCTTGCGATAAATCGCCCTTCTTCTGACTGATATAAGACCTGCAACGAAAAGGATTAATTGTAAAATCACCATTAATTGCAGTCCCTGGACATGCCTGAATACATTTTTTGCACTGTATGCATGTCTTTTCTATAGCCAGATCAGGCTCAAACGGATAATTGTTAATCATATAGCCAATAAAGACATAACTTCCATACTTTTCATTAATAAGATGCGAGTTGATTCCATAAAAACCCAAACCAGCCTTATAAGCCAAATACCTATCCACCAGAGGACCTGAATCCACAAATGCCTTGTATCGAAAATCAGTAATCCTACTTGTTAAAAAGTTGCCTATCTGCTCTAATTTTTCCATAATAATTTTATGATAATCTAAGCCATAAGTATACATTGATAAATTGGCCATTTCTATTTTGCCTGTATAGTAGGGAAATAAACAGACAATGACTGATTTTGCATTTTCCAAAGTTAAGGAAGGGTCTATCCTTTTTTTGATTTCATCCTCTTCAAACTCGCACTTTAATCCTCTGACCATTCTTTTTTCAAGAATTTCTTTCAGATCATCATAAGGTCCTGCAGGTGCAATGCCAACATATTCAATTCCAAGGTTGTTTGCAAAAGCAATTAATAATTTCTTCATAGTAAATCTCCATTATTTTAATATGATTAATAATTTTTATCCTGTCTATGGAACACACTTTTTTTAAATTTGAATATTATAAAGTAGATATTTTAATTTATCCTTTAAAAAGGAGGAAATCATATGCCGGACGGTCTTACAGGAACAAACTTTGCAGCCTTACTGGCAAGATATATTGGTGAAACAGTTACAATATTTACTTCCAGCGGCGGACAATCAGGGTCAGGATTTACAGGCGTTATTTTATCCGTTAATAATTCCTTTGTCCGTTTACTAACCAGAATTGGACCTCCACCAGGATGCTCCTTAGGCAATGCCTGCTATGACTTTAATGTAGCACCATGGGGATATGGCGGAAGTCCTAAAAAATACGGCTATGAATATGAAAATGAATACAATGCTTATTCGGGAGAATATGGAGAAGGACCTATCCTTCCTGCGGATCAGAATGGTGCTATTACCGCAGGAGGCTGGAATGGCTATCCCGTATACACCGTAGGTTCTGTAGCAGATATCCCCATCGACAGCATTGTAGCCTTTGTTCATAATGCCGTATAAAAGTATAAAAACTTAGCAAAAACCCCCTGTAAACAAGGGGGGTATATTTTTCTTACAGAAAAGCTCTTCTTAATTCTTCAGAAGATTTGGCTGATGTATAAGCAACAGGAATATCAAATATGGTCTTTGCGCCCTTTTGTCCTTCCTGATTCAAGCGGTATACAGCTCTGGCATAAGCAACCAGTACACTGGCTGTAAATTCAGGATTACTGTCTAATTTAATAGAAAACTCAATGATTTGCTTATTGCCACCATTTCCCGTTTGACCGCTTCTTATGACAAAGCCACCATGAGGCATTGCAGAATGGTTCTTTTTTAGCTCTTCTTCAGAAACAAAGTGTACGATAGTATTGTAATCTGCAAAATAATTGGGCATGGTTTTAATCGCCTTTTCAACCTCTGTTTGATCTGCATTTTCTTCCAGTACAACATAGCATTCCCGGATATGTTTTTGTCCTGCCGATAATTCAGGGTTAGAACCTGAGCGTACCTCTTCAATGGCTTCTTCTATAGGAATAGTATATTGAATGGCATTCTTAACACCTTTAATACGCCTTATAGCATCGGAATGTCCCTGACTTACACCTTTTCCCCAAAAAGTGTAACTTACTCCATCTGGTAAAATGGAGTCTCCTAATAAACGGTTTAGAGAGAAAAGACCTGGATCCCATCCGATAGAAATAGCAGCAACTTTATTGCCTTCTCTTGCAGCCTTATCCACGGCTGCAAAATGCTCTTCTACTTTACTGTGTGTATCAAAACTATCCACGATGTTAAAAAGTTTTGCAAATTTTGGACTTTGTTCAGGCAAATCTGTTGCTGAACCGCCGCATAAAATCATAACATCAATTTTGTCTTTATAATCATCAATTGCGTCAATATGTACAACAGGCACCTGACTGCTTTGAAGCACAACACTTTTGGGATCCCGTCTTGTAAAAACTGCAATTAAATCCATATCTTCATTCTTTTTTAGTGCTAATTCCACACCTTTTCCCAAATTTCCATAACCAATTATACCAATTCTTATTTTACTCATAAATCCTCCTTAAATTAACCTTATAGGAATTTTATCTATATTATCAAAATACCTTTTAATAATACAAATGATATTATCATTTTATCATTTGATTAAGAAAACTGCAAGTTTTTGAATTATATCCTTCATTTTTTAACATTGATAATCTTTTAAGCAATTTTAATCGCCTGAACGCGATTTTATTGTCTTCATTTCACATAGAATTATTCATTATCTTTAAACATTTTTCTTTAACAAAGCTTTTTTAATGCTTCTAGTTTTTTATAAAAATTTTAGTCTTTATTGCTGTCGCATTTTCATATTTTACTGCATATAATACACTAAAAAACTATTAGGAGTGATATGATGGATTATTATGATGACACAAAGAAACGGCAAAGACCAGGTCCTCGTCCAAGGCCAAGACCTCCTTATTATAATAATAATGAACCAGGCTATCCACAAATGCCTCCTTTTTTTAGTCCGCCTCAGGTTCCTGGAAGGCCGCCTTACACACAGGCACCATCCAGTTCTTCCGGACCTCCGTCAAACCCTCCTCCAGCTTTTTTACCACAGCAAAGTCCAAGTTTATATATGATCGATCCTGGTGCCATCCGTCCCTGCACCTTCCAGTTTGTTTATCTATGGCTGGAAGATGGAAGAAGTTTCTGGGCATGGCTTACCTTTGTAGGCAGGCGCTCTGTTGCAGGCTGGCGATGGTTTGGAAACCGTTGGATATATTTTGGTACGGATATAGATAATATATCCAGCTTTGTATGTTATTAAGCATAACATAAATTTTTGAATCAAAAAAGAAGCTGTCTGAAAATCTTAAGACAGCTTCTTTTATTCATCATAAAATATTGATTCCTGCTCCTTAAATTTCAGTAATTAATATACAAATTTAACTCTTGTCTTTCATTTTTATACATAATATAATAGGAAACATTAAGAATAAAAATTTTTCAATTACAAATTGGTGATTATTATGAAACAAAAAAGAGCATGGTATAAGCTCGATAATGCCGGAAAACTATATCCTTCTATTACTTCTACAAGAGTCTCTACTGTTTTTAGAATTTCAGCCTCTCTATATAATCCTGTAGATCCTGAAATCCTGCAAAAAGCTTTAAATAACATCATAGGTCGTTTTCCTTATTTTAAAGTTAATTTAAAAAGGGGTTTTTTTTGGTATTATTTTGAGTACACTGAAAAATATCCCCAGGTTCAAAAAGAAACATATTATCCTTGTATGTTCATGTTATATAAAAATAAAAACTCTTTTCCTTTCAGGGTATTGTATTTCAATAACCGGATTAGTGTTGAATTTTCTCACAGTATAACAGATGGTATGGGTGGTATTCATTTTTTAAAAAGTCTCCTTATAGAATATTTCCGTTTGCTTGGAATCCAGCCAGAGTTTCAGGAAAAAATCTCGAAGGAAGAAGCAGAAGATGCCTTTAAAAGATATTATGTTAAAAATATCCCTAAACCAGCAAAATTAAAAAAAGCTTTTCACTTTCCATTTAAATTAAATGCAAAAGGAGAATACTATATCATTACAGGAATTATCCCAGTAAATATGCTTCTTGAAGAAGCCAAAAAATATAGTGCCAGTTTAACCCAGTTTTTACTGGCCCTCTATTTTGATACAATCCAGGAATTTATCCGCTTACATCCTTGTAAATTGCTGCCCGTGGTCATTAATTTGCCCGTTAATCTAAGAAATATCTTTCCATCAAAAACGATGAGAAATTTTTTTATTAGCCTTACACCACAGATTGACTTTCGTCTGGGCAGCTATAGCTTTGAAGAAATCATCAATTATATCCGAAATTATATGGCAATTGCCCTAAATAAAAAACATATCAGCCAACATATACATCTGAATGTAAAAAGGGAAAAAACAATTTTTATCCGTTTAATTCCCCTTTTTTTAAAAAATCTTATGATGCCTGCTTTATACAATAAATTTGCTGAAAGAAATTATACAACAGGCTTATCCAATTTAGGATTAATTACGCTTCCAAAATCGATAGAAAATTTGGTCGAACGTTTTGAAGTATATCCCCCTCCCAGTATGGGTAATATCATCAAAGTAACCACAATTAGTTATAAAGACAAAATATACATATCTTTTGGAAGCTTAACCAAAAATACAGAAATAGAAAAAATTTTCTTTCGAAAAATAAGAAAAATGAATATTCCAGTTAAAATAGAAACAAACAGGGAGTGATTAGAAAATGCCTTATTGTCCCAGATGCGGCGTAGAACTGGATTATCATATTAAAAACTGCCCTCTATGTCAATTCCCTATTCCAGAAATACCAGAAGAAAATAACCATATAAATGTAGAAAAATTTCCCCGACCAGAAAATAAATATTTTGAAGAAATTCTTAAGGTTAAAAATCAGATATTTTTCACCTTATCCATTCTGATTTTAAGTGCCGTCCTGGTATTAATGACCATTAATTCTATCATAGAGACTCATCCTTTGGCCATTAATTATAGTATCATCAGTGTCATTGCCGCCTGGTTTTATATTCTTATCTTGTTGGGATATCTTTCTAACCTCTATTATTCCATATTAGGTATCGGAATCGTAACAGGTTGTTTAACCTTAGCTCTTGACTCTGTAGATGGTAAAATGAACTGGTTTTTTACATATGCTTTACCCATCATAATTTTAGTTTTGCTGGTTATATACCTTTTTCTCTATCTTTATAACCGCAGTAAACTTTTAAACCAATTTATATTTATACCTTCATATTTATTTATTGCTGTAGCTTTACTATCTGTAGGGCTGGAATGTATTTTAGACTTTCAGGCTAATCAGTCAATCCACTTATCCTGGTCCCTGATTGTATTTATAATACTGGTTTCCCTTGCTGTATTGCTGCTGGGTTTATATTATAAACTTCCGGAAATGATTAAAGAAAAAATAAAAAGAAAACTGCACATCTGAGTTTACCTTTTCCAATTATTTTTATTTTAATTGTAAAGATATGTTCACATCTAGTTCATATTTTCCTATTATAATAAAAACAAATCAGTAACATACCCCTTCAATTCACATATATTCATAGCTACTACCAATCAGGTAGTGGTTATTTTTTTGTCATTTTATAAGCAATCTTAAAAATTCATTCTATATCTTGAAAAATAAGTTATTATCTTTTATTCTATATTTATAAGTCATTCATTAGGAGGGAAAAACATGGCAATAGCACCTGTACCAGTAGGACTATTATTTCTTTTAGGATTAGGCGGCGTTGTTATTATTGCAGCACTTATCGCTATCGTTGTTGCATTTATAGCTAACCGTAACAATGACAATTAATTAATATCTGTAATTTTCCATAGCAATGGGTACTAAACCCCTCATAGCCAATAACAACCTTCTTTCTACATCATTCCAGTTAATCAACTGCCATAAACGGTTGATATATTCTTGTCGTCTGTTTTGATAATCTAAATAATAGGCATGTTCCCAAACATCAAAAACCAATATGGGAATGCCACCCCATTGGGTTAAATTCTGGTGTTTCTCAGCCTGAAGAATTTCTAATCTGTTCCAGGCAGGTTGCCAAATCACTATAGCCCAACCTGACCCTTGAACTTTTTCAGCCGCATGACTAAGCTGTTTTTGAAAACTAAAAAAACTGCCAAAATAGCGGTTGATTTGATTTAATGTCTGACTTCCTGGTCTTCCCCCAGTTCCCGGAGCAGCCAGATTGGTCCAGTAAATGCTGTGTAAAATATGTCCTGAGCCATTAAAAGCCAATTGATTTTCCCAATAACTGATCAAATCAAAATCATCTTTTTCCCTTAATTCTACAAGTTTGAGTTCTGTTTTATTTAAATTATCTACATAGGCCCTGTGCAGTATATCATGATGAATCTTAAGGCTTTCAGAACTAATAATTGGTTCAAGGGCGTCATAATCATAAGGTAGTGGGGGCAACTTGTGCTGTCCTGGTGGAACAAAAAAATTCAAAGCAATTTCCATTCTTATTCCTCCCAAAAAAATCATACATAATATGTATATTAGTCTCCTCTTTTAATCATGAGTCCTTAAAAATTCCCCAAATAGATTTTTCTATTGCATTATTATAAAAATCATGTTATTATTTAATTAGATATTTAGATAATTATCTAAACATCTAAAGAAAGGAGGCTATCAATTGGATAATGTATTTAAAGCTTTATCAGATAAAAATAGAAGGCAAATACTAAAGTTACTTCGGGAAAAAGATTTATCCGCAGGAGAAATTGCAGAACATTTTGATATCAGTAAACCTTCTTTAAGTCATCATTTAAATATTTTAAAACAGGCCAATTTAGTACAAACTGAAAGACAAGGACAAAATATCATTTATTCTTTAAATACTACTGCCATACAGGAGTTGATTAGCTGGATTTATGATTTCAAGGAAAAAGATGATTCAAATATTAAGAATGGAGGATGATAAAATGAAATATAAAAAAATCATTTGGTCCTTAATGATTCTTTCTTTTATTGGCACCCTTGCAATCTTCCCGCACTTACCTGAACATATTCCAATTCATTGGAATATGCACGGGGAAATTGACAATTATAGTTCAAAATATATTGCTCTCTTCCTGGCTGTCCTCCCTGCACTAATCTATCTTATGATGACATACCTCCCCAAAATTGACCCAAAAAAAGAAAGCTATCAAAAACATTCAAAAGCTTACAGTATTATGTCAGCCACTTTAGCCGTATTTACAATTCTTATTCATTGGGTTAGTCTTTTAGCTGCTTTAAATATCATTAGACAGACCGACTTTTTTGTAAAACTATTGGTTGGTATTTTATTTGTTATTTTGGGCAATTACATGACCCAATTACGCTATAATTATTTTATAGGAATAAGGTTACCCTGGACACTCGCCAGCGAAACCGTCTGGAGAAAGACTCACAGAGTTGGTGGAATCGCAATGATGCTTTTAGGCCTTATCCTTGTCTTAACTTCATTTATAAGAGGTTCGATTAGCGCTGTTATTTTTGGTGTTTCACTTTTCTCTTTTATATTCTTTACATTTTTATACGCATACCTTGAATATAAAAAAGAAATAAAAGGCAAATCTTAAAAAAGAAAAAATCCTAAGAGAATACGGTCTCTTAGGATTTTTTAGTCAGTTAAAAAGCAAAATTACCGTTTATAAAGACAGGAATTTCTTCCCCATCAAAAGTGGTTCCCATGATTTCAAGGTCTGCGGTACCAACCATAAAATCTTCATGTACAAGCGAATCATTGGCTCCCTCTTTTTTCAGTTCCTCTGGCGTCATCTTTTCCCCGCCCTTTATACATGGGGAATAAGCTTTTCCAATGGCTAAATGACAAGAAGCATTTTCGTCAAATAAGGTATTATAAAAGAGAATCTTTAAGTTAGAAATTGGCGAATCATAGGGTACCAGGGCAACTTCACCCAAGTATGCTGAACCTTCGTCGGTATTAATCAGATGTTTTAAACTGTCATAGCCTTTTGCAGCTGTAAAATCAACTATTTTTCCATCCTTAAAAGTCAATGAAAAGTCATCTATTAAGCTGCCATTATAATTTAAAGGCATAGAACTAACCACTTTACCATTGACTCCGTCTCTTTTTGGTAAAGTAAAGACTTCTTCAGTCGGCATATTGGCAATAAAGGCTACACCATCTTGCGTAAAATCCGCTCCACCAGTCCAAATATGATTTTCAGGAAGTTCAATCACAAGATCCGTTCCTAAAGAATTTTTATAATGAAGATATCTAAATTTTTTAGAATTTAAAAATTCCATTCTTTTTTCCAGATTCCTTTTATGCTCTTCCCAGGCAGCTACAGGATCCTCCTGATCTACTCTGACAGTCTTTAGAATAGCTTGCCACAAGCTTTCCACTGCTTCTTCTTCAGGTAAATCCGGATAGACCTTTTTTGCCCAGGCAACTGTGGGAACGGACGCAATACACCAGGCATTTTGATTGGTCATAGTTCTGTCCCTGTACTCTTTTAAAGCAATATTGGTTACCTTTTGATATTTAGCAACCCTTTCAGGATCAATGTCCTTAAGCAGTTCAGGATCTGAAGCATATATATTTAAAAAAGCAGCTCCTTTTCTTGCATAAGAATTATAGAATTCTTTTTGCCAATCCGGATATTCTTCGAAAACTTCATCCGGAGCATAAGTATATTTCATCTTGGTAGACAATTCATCTTTCCAAAAGATTTGTACGTCTTTTGCCCCTTCTTTATAAGCAAGTTCGACAACCATTCGCGTAAAATCTGCTACTTCAACGGGGCTTTGTACAACCAGAATCTGATTTTTTTGAATGTTGACCCCTGTTTTTACCAATAATCTAGCATACTTTTCAAGCAATTTTTTATCCATATAGATCTCCTTCCATTTTTAAGTCAATATTATTAATATATCTCTTTATTCTTTACAAGTCAATTTTTTCTATGCACTTTCTTCATTGGGTACCATGATTAATACCACTCCCCCGACGATAAATAACAAGATAACACTCAAAACACCATAATTAGTTTTACCTGTGGCCTGAGAGATCATACCCATTAATGCTGGTCCCATAATGGCCGCAAATTTGCCAAATATATTATAAAAGCCAAAGAACTCGTTCGATTTTTCCTTAGGAATAATTTTACCATAATAAGAACGGCTAAGCGCCTGAATGCCCCCCTGGGAAGTACCTACCAACATAGCCAGAATCCAGAAATCCAGCTTACTGTCTAAAAAATATCCATAAATACAGATGAACGTGTAAATACTAATACCCACATATAACATTGTTTTACCAGGAAATTTCTCCGAAAGTTTTCCATATAAGAGGGCAAAGGGAAAAGCAACAAACTGTGTAACCAAAAGAACCACAAGCAATGTTACTGAACCAATGCCCAAATCCGCACCATAAGAAGTAGCCATTTTTATAATGGTATCGACTCCATCAATGTAAAAAAAGTATGCAATTAAAAAGATAAATACCTGCTTATGCTGCTTAATATTTTTAAACGTATCCCATAATCTTTTAAAACTATTGCGGACGGGATGGTCTTCCATTTCTATTCCATAGACTTGTTTTACTGTTTTTAACATGGGTATTGAGAAAATCCCCCACCACAAAGCTGTAATCACAAATGCAATCTTACTTGCCATCTCAAAAGATAAAGGAATGATTTCTAGCTGAGATAAAACAACAAAAGTCATACAAATAATAAATGGAATGGTACTGCCAATATAACCTAAAGCAAATCCAATGGTAGAAACCTTATCCATCCTTTCTTCGGATGTAATATCCACTAAAAATGCATCATAAAAAATATTGGCACCTGCAAAACCCATGGCAGTCAATATATAAAAAATCAAAAGCAGAAGCCAGAAATCTTGTGGTACAATTGTCAAAAGGAAAGTAAAAATCACCCCTAAACCCAAAAAAATACTAAAAAATTTCTTTTTAAATCCTTTATAATCTGCTATAGTACCCAGGATCGGGGCTAATATGGCTATAATCAAAGTTGCAAAAGAATTGGCATAACCCCAATAAGCCGTAGAAGTCGCTGCACTGCCTCCACTGCTTGCAAAAATATTTTTAAAATATAAAGGTAAAATCGTTGATGTAACCGTCATAGTGTATGCAGAATTTGCCCAATCATATAAAGCCCAGCTTTTTTCTACTTTCGTTAATTTCATTTTATCCCCCAATTCTTAATGTATTTTTATTCCAGAATTTCTTCAAGGACTCTGCCATCTGAATCTTTTAATTCTAAATTTAACAGTTTTGCCAGAGTAGGTCCTTCATCAATTAAATTCATTGTTTCAAGAACAATTCCTTTTTTAATCCCTTTCCCTTTAGCCATAAAAACCGTCGTATAATTTTCTTTATAAGGTGAATAGCCATGCGTTGAACGTGTATAAGAAGAATCTTCTCTTTCTTTCTCTTCTGAAATTTCTTTTATAAAACTATCTGTAATTTCGTCTAAAAAATAATAACCTTTATTGGCTTCCAGCATAAAGCTGCAGTTTGGGTCTGCTCCCATCTTTAAGGCTTCTTCGCGATTATAGATATACTCGAAACAATGAAATTTTTGATTGATTTCCTCAAAAATCAAACGCAAAGCTTCCAATAGATTTTTATCTTTATCTTTTGTATAAATATAAGCTGAACCTCCGCAGCTTTTTGCAACAGCCTGGTAATTTATTATTTTTCCTTTTTCATTCACCTTTATAAAGCCTTTTTCTTTTAACCAGCTATTTAAGTAAATCACCTTGTCTTCATCTAAACTGCTGTGATCTCCCAGCAAAATCACAGCCGATTCATCACAAATAGCTTTTTCATTTATAACCTTAAGAAATTCTCCAAGCCTCTTATCATGCCTTAATAAGGCTTCCCGGGCTTCTTTTGAATTAAAACCGTAATCATGTCTTTGGCTATCTAAATCTGTATAATGAACAAAAAAGAGCTCGGCTTCTAAATTTTTTATGCTATACAAAAAAGATTGATGCGTAAAATCATCAAGATATGGCTGCTTTATACCTTTTCTTAAATTTCCAAATAATTTATTGAGTTTATACTGATATAAAGGACTTCCATTCATTAAAGAAACCATTATCTGATTTTGCCAGGGCCTGTTAGGAAAAATCTCTGGTACATTGTATTGAATTTTGGATTTTGCAGTTACTGGCCATAAGAGAGCAACAACTTTCATGCCTTTTCTAATGGCCAAATCATATAAAGTATCTCCTTTTATATCCTTACGGTACCAATACCAATCCGGAGAGCTTCTATTAATCTGAAGCCTGGTATTGTCAACAATACCATGATTTTTCGGATATTTTCCCGTGACAATCGTTGTATGGGCCGGATAAGTCAGTGATGGATAAATACTATAAACCTTTTTGCAATAAGAAGCTTCTTTAAGAAAGTCTTTAAAATTTGGCAATTCCTTTATAAAATCAAAATCCATACTTGAAAGACCATCAAAGGAAATGACAAACAAATATCTTGGTCTTTTCTCCATAGATGCCCTCCTAAATTTGCTCTGTATGATTATACTCTATAATTAATCATACCATAATTTTCCGAGCATATACAGTCATATATAAAAATATCTCCAATGAACAGACTGATTATCATTCATCAGACTATCCTTTGGAGATATCATATCAAAATTTTAAATGAATAATTCTATTTACCAAATAATGAAAGGGTTAAAAAGATGGTTGACATTAAGGATGCCACTAAAGAAACAACCGTGATCTGTGTATTAATGGAAGGACCAGCTGTATCTTTAAAAGGATCTCCTACTGTATCGCCAACAACAGCTGATTTATGGGCTCTTGAACCTTTTCCACCATGGTTACCTGCTTCAACGAATTTTTTAGTATTGTCCCACAGTCCGCCTGTGTTAGACATAAATAAGGCAAATAATAAACCACTTATAATATTTCCGGTTAAAAATCCCCCAATAGCCTGGACACCACCAATAATACCAACCACAATGGTTGCTATAATAGCCATTAAACCTGCTGGTATTAATTCTTTCATAGCACCATCGGTAGCAATTTCTATACATTTGTCATATTCAGGCATAACGCCTTCTTTTCCTTCTTTTAAACCATCAATTTCTTCAAATTGACGATGAATTTCAGCAACCATCCTCTGTGCATTCTTTTCTACACCTAACATTAACATAGCTGAAAAAACAACTGGAATAGAACAGCCAACCAATAAACCAAAGAAAACTAAAGGATTCATAATATCAAAATTACTGATGGCTTCTTTTCCTAATTCAAGAGCAGCGCCATTCACTTCGCTGATAAAGGCACCTAAAAGAGCTATAACGGTAAGACCTGCCGCACCAATAGCAAATCCTTTGGTAACCGCTTTTACTGTATTTCCGGCACTATCCAGAGAATCTGTTACTTCCAGAGCTTTATCGCCTAAATTTCCCATTTCTACGAGACCTCTTGCATTATCGACGATAGGACCATAGGCATCATTAGAAATAATCATTCCTACAATTGAAAGCATGCCTAATGCTGACATAGAAATACCAAACAAAGCATAACCGCTACCTAAAGGCTCACACAATTTATAAGCAATCAAGGCAGAAAAAGCAATACCTACAATAGCTGGCAAAGTACTGATTAAACCATACGAAATCCCAGATAAAACTGTAAAAGCAGGACCAGATTCTGATGATTTTGCTACTGCATGAACTGGTTTTTTAGTATCATCTGTAAAATAATTGGTCGCAATACCAATAATAACGCCAATCAATAAACCTACCGCGCTGGCTCCCCAAATCCGCCATTCAAATCCAAAAATTATGGTTGCCAAAACGGTTAAAATGCCAAAAATAGCGGTTGTAACATATGTACTGTTATTTAATGCTCTTGTAGGATTACCTTTTTTGCCGATTCTTGCTGAAGCAACGCCGATGATTGAAGCCAAAAGTCCTATTGCTCCATAACAAAAGACCATACTTGTGTTTAACATTTTTCCAGTTCCCTGGTCCAAAGCAACCGCCATTACAAGAGCAGCAGCCATTGATGCTACATTAGAGTCAAACAAGTCCGCACCCATTCCAGCAACGTCTCCTACATTATCACCCACATTATCCGCAATAACTGCAGGATTTCTTGGATCATCTTCAGGGATACCTAATTCTACCTTACCAACCAGGTCTGCACTTACATCGGCAGTCTTTGTAAAAATACCTCCCCCTGCCTTTGCAAATAAAGCTAAAGAACTTGCACCAAAACTAAAGCCTAATAAAGCAGTGGTATCTCTGGTTAAAAGATATATTAAACTCACACCAAATAAACTGCTTC
The DNA here is from genome assembly GCA_012521395.1 of Candidatus Epulonipiscium sp. Taxonomy (GTDB): domain Bacteria; phylum Bacillota; class Clostridia; order Lachnospirales; family Defluviitaleaceae; genus JAAYML01. The sequence goes on from JAAYML010000092.1 coordinate 46,999, forward strand.
CTACAACTGCCATCCCCATGACAGCTCCACCACGAAAACCTGCCATAAAAGATTTTTGAATACCCTCTTTTGAAGCTTCAGCAGCTTTCACATTAGCAATCGTCGCAATAGTTATACCTACTTTACCTGCAATTGCAGAAAAAATTGTTCCACAAATATATGCTGCAGCCATAATCATATTGTCTGTTATATTGCCACTCCAAATCGGAGAAGGAAGTAATAAAAGAATAAAAATAACAACAATACCACTGAACGCTGCTAATTTTTTATATTCCTTTGCTAAAAATGTGTTTGCACCTTTTCGGATCAGTTCTCCTATTTCTATAACACGTGCATTTGAAGCTGGCTGCTTTTTTACCCATTTATACAGCCAATAAGCTTCGATAAAAGATAAAATTGAAACAATAACTGCAATTGCCAAAAAAAAGTTCACTTGCATTTCCACTGTATTCATCCCCCATTGAAAACGAAATATTTCTTAATGAATGAATAAGTTTGAAAACTAAATACGCCCCCTTTTCTTTTTTATTTAACACCAACTAAATATTAATACGATTTAATTAATAATTCAAGCTTTTTACAATTTTTACTTTCATTTTTTTTATTACAAATTAATACAAATTATTTTTCCTATTCGCTTTATTTGAAGTGTACAAAATTTAAAAGCTTGTGCTATAATATCTATTAGTTTATTAACCCACAAAATGCTTTATAAAATTTTTTCTATAAAATAAGGAGGAAATATTAACATGGATTTTTTAATATCAGGTATTAGTTCAATTACACCTCAACAGTTAGTGATGTACGCCGTTGGTATATTACTTATTTATCTGGCCATATGTAAAGACTTTGAGCCAGCATTATTGCTTCCAATGGGTTTTGGTGCTATCCTGGTTAATTTACCAAACTCCGGGGTTCTTAATCAAACCCTTGCTGGTATTGGAGAAACAAATGGAATTATCGAATGGTTATTTAATATAGGTATTGAAGCTTCAGAGGCTTTGCCTATTTTACTCTTTATAGGTATCGGGGCAATGATAGATTTTGGTCCCCTGCTTTCAAATCCAAAGATGTTTTTATTTGGTGCAGCAGCTCAATTTGGTATATTTTTTACCATATCCCTTGCCTGCTTATTAGGCTTCGATTTAAAAGATGCTGCTTCTATTGGAATTATCGGTGCAGCAGATGGTCCTACCTCTATTCTTGTTTCACAAATTTTAGGTTCAAAATACATAGGTCCTATTGCCGTGGCCGCCTATTCTTATATGGCTTTGGTACCTATCGTGCAGCCCTTTGCTATCCGATTGGTTACTACAAGAAATGAACGTTTAATAAAAATGCCCTATAATCCTAAATCTGTTTCCAAAACAACCAGAATTCTCTTCCCTATTGTGGTTACTTTTATTGCAGGCCTTGTAGCTCCTATGTCTGTGGCCTTGGTAGGATTCCTTATGTTTGGAAATTTACTCAGAGAATGCGGTGTTCTTAACAGCTTGTCTGAAACAGCCCAAAATACTTTGGCCAATTTAATCACTTTACTGCTTGGCATCACCATATCTTTTAAGATGACTGCTGACGCCTTCGTATCACTGGATACCCTCCTTATTATGGTTTTAGGTCTGATTGCTTTTGTATTTGATACCATTGGCGGTGTATTATTTGCAAAAATCCTTAACCTTTTCTTAAAAGAAAAAATTAATCCTATGATTGGGGCAGCAGGTATATCTGCCTTTCCGATGTCAGCAAGAGTTATTCAAAAAATGGGCTTAAAAGAAGATCCCACCAATCATCTTTTAATGCATGCAGTTGGTGCTAATGTATCAGGACAAATCGGCTCAGTCGTTGCAGGAGGTATTATATTAAGCCTGCTAACGCAAATATTATAGGTTTGTAAGGAGGATTGAATCATGAATATAGAAAACTTCTTAATCTCTTTAGGAATCATGGGAAAAGGTATGCTGGGCATTTTTGTGGTCATCATAATCATTATGATTATTGTGAACTTGTTAACAAAAACATCGTCTAAAAATAGTGAAAATTAAGCTATTGGTTTCATCCCAATAGCTTTTTTTAACTTTTTTATATACTTAAGACTAGACAGAAAGGAGCTAGACAGTGAAGGAACTTATGGAATTATTTATGGTATTTGCCCGGATAGGTGCATTTACCTTTGGTGGAGGCTATGCCATGCTTCCCTTAATTGAAAAGGAAATTGTAGAAAAAAGAAAATGGGCAAGCAGGGATGAAATTTTAGACTATTTTGCTATTGGTCAGTGTACACCTGGAATTATAGCAGTCAATACAGCCACCTTTATCGGTTATAAAAGAAAAGGAATTATTGGTTCCCTCTTTTCAACCTTTGGAATCGTAACCCCTTCTTTTATTATCATTTTAATTATCGCCAGCTTTATAAAACACTTTCAGGATTATGCCATCGTCCAGCATGCCTTTGGAGGTATTAGAATTGCAGTAGCAGCCCTTATTGTCCATACAATTATTAAATTGTGGAAGCAATCCATAAAAGACTGGTCTGCAATCGTATTATTCATTATTTCTTTTCTTGCTATTACATTTTTTAATCTTTCTCCGGTTATTATGATTATTCTAGGAGGCATTGCAGGCGCATATAAAAATACACGAAAAAAGGCGGATGAAAAATGATTTATCTCTTAATTTATTACGAATTTTTTAAAATTGGTTTATTTGCCATAGGCGGTGGTCTGGCCACTATTCCATTTATACAAGATTTGGCTCAGCGTTATAATTGGATTAGCATAGAAGAATTAATCGATATGATTGCCATATCTGAATCAACACCTGGACCAATAGGTATTAACATAGCAACTTACACAGGCTATAAAATTTCTGGCGTTTTTGGTTCCCTGGCTGCTACCTTAGGAATCATAACCCCTTCAATTATTATTATTTTGTTAATTGCCCATTTCTATATGAAATTTAGTGAAGAACCTATTGTCCGGGCTGGTCTTACAGGAATCCGGCCCGCAGTTATTGGTCTTATTGCTGTAGCGGCTTTTGAAGTGATAAAAATTGCTTTATTTAATATAGAAAAATTCTACGAAACAAAAGTCCTTTTGGATATCTTCAATTTTAAAGCTATTGTTCTTTTTAGTTTATTATTATTTTTTATACAAAAATACAAAAAACACCCTATATTATATATAGCTGCTTCTGCAGTTATCGGAATCCTGCTTAAATATTAAAAAAGGATGCCTCAGGCATCCTTTTTCATTATCTGGTAGAAAATTTATAAATGGTTGTATGCTGATATTTATCTCCTGCTTTTAGAACTGCTGAAGGAAAATGTTTATGCTTTAAAGAATTGGGGAAGTACTGAGTTTCAAGACAAAGCCCACTGTGTTTAATATATTTTGCACCTGCTTTTCCAACGACATCAATAAAGTTTCCAGAATAAAATTGTACACCCGGTTTTGTTGTAAAGAATTCCATTAATCTTCCACTTTCAGGCTCATAGAGTTCCCCTGCTTTTTCAGCAGCTTTTCCACTGACATTTAAAATCCAGTTATGATCGTATCCTTTTCCACATTTAATTTGCTCATCATCGGACAACAAACCTTCCCTAATGCTTCTTAAGCTTGTAAAATCCATAGGCGTACCTTTTACATTCCTGATTTCACCCGTTGGAATACATTCGTTATTAATAACTGTAAATTGATCTGCATTAATCATTAACTGATGATCAAGAATATCTCCCTTATTATGACCTTTAAGGTTAAAGTAAGCATGGTTCGTAAGATTAACCACTGTATCCTGGTCAGATACCGCATAATAATCAATAATTAATTCATTGTCTTCTGTTAAAGTATAAATCACTTTAACTTCAAGATTACCTGGGTAATTTTCTTCTCCGTCCTTACTAAAATAGCTAAGTTGTATAGATTCTCTATTATTTATATTAATGATTTCTGCTTCCCAAAACTTCTTATCAAATCCTTCATACCCGCCATGGAGATGATTGTTACCATCATTCTTAGCAAGATGATAAGTCTTTCCATTTAGAGTAAACTCCGCATTTTCAATTCTATTGGCATGTCTGCCTACCACTGCTCCAAAATAAGGATGGTCTTTTAAATAATCATCGAGTTGATCAAAACCAAGAAGCACATCGTCAAAATTACCTGCTTTATCTGGCACTTTTATGGAAACAAGAATTGCGCCGTAATTGGTAATTCCTACTTCCATCCCTTTAGAATTTGTTAATTTAAAAAGAAACGCTTCAACTCCATCTTTGCTTTTTCCAAAGCTTGTTTTAACAATACTCATAAAATTCCTCCTTAGTTTATATAATGTAGAATTTATGACTATCTAAAATGAAGACCTCTTCTTTTTCTTTTCTTTTTTATAGCAGTAATAACGGATACCAATATAAAAATAATTCCAACCGCACCACACCAATAAGGAATGGCATTTACAGAAAAAATAAGGTCCAAGATGGTGCGTTTTTGTATATCATATTTTGCAATCAGTTCTACAGCACCTAATTGTTCCCCATCAAGTATAAAACTAACTTCTCCAATTACTTGTCCTTTAACAATAGGCGCTTCTATAGGCTCATTAAACAAAGTCACGGATTTTTCTACCCGCGAAAAATCATCCTGGTAAAAGAGTTCCTTAAAATCATTTTTAGCAACTAATTCTAGTTCAGAAGGTCCTTTGGGAGCTGCTTTTTCTACTACTACTGTCGTTATGGTGTCACCTTCATTGACGATATTTTGAAAATTATAATTCTGAAAACCATATTCCAATAAAGTTTTGGCTTCTTTAAAACGACCCACAGAAGTTGGATTATTAAGTACTACTGCAATCAAACTCATGCCATCTTTTTCAGCTGAAGCCACAAGGCATTGACCTGCTTCATTGGTGAAACCAGTTTTTACACCTGTCGCATAAGAGTAAAAGGTTTCACTATTTTTCGAATCTAAAAGTAAATTTCTATTTTTAAAAGTTAATTTTTGCTCTTTCGGATTTCCTGCAGTTCCAATTTCAGCCGATGGCATTTTTACAATTTCCTTGAATAAGGGATTTTTTAAAGCTTCCCTGGTCAGTTGGGCTATATCATGAGCCGTCGAATAGTGATTTTCATCATGATAACCGTGAGGATTTACAAAATGAGTATCTGAAAGTCCAAATTCCTTGGCCTTTTCATTCATCATACCGGCAAAATGAGCTATGCAACCATTGACATCAAGATTTGCATTACCAGTGGCTTTCTTAGAAACCTGGCAGGCAATCACAAAAGCAGAATCATTACCCGAAGGCAGCAGCAAAGAAATTAGTAAGTCTTTTAAAGTAATCTCATCGCCAGGATTATGTCCAGCCTTGCTGGCATCTAAAGGTACGGCATATACTTCATTCCCAACCGTTATGACTTCATTTGGATCTAAGTATTCTATGGCAATTAATGCAGTTAATATTTTTGTCAGACTGGCTGGATAGATTTTTTTATTTGAGTTTTTCTCAAAAAGTACCCTTCCGGTTTCTTCTTCTATTAAAATAACTGCATCTGACTGCAATTCCGAATCCAGAAATGAAGGCTCCTGAGCATAAACTGGAATTATATGAATAAACAAGAGAATGACCAGCATCATTAGAGATAATTTTCTTTTCACCTTTAAGCTCCTTTCAATACAAGTATAATTATCCGTACCCATTGTAACATAAAAATATAAAAAAAACAGCCTAATAAAACAAATCTTTATTGTGGAGCATATACTTTTTTTACATATATAAAAGCCCAGGGAAGAATCCCCAGGCTTTTATTAATGCTTTAAACACAGTTTATCCTCTTTTAGCCAGTTTTAAAATACTATAAACGTCATTCTTATCCAATTTAACAAAATTTCCTAATTTACGTTGATTAGAATTGGTTGCTTTATCGGCCATTTCCTCTAGACGGTCATCTTGTATACCTAAATCTTCTAAATACACACCAAGCCCTATAGAAATAAAGAATTCTTCAAGCTTTTTGATTCCTTCTAAAGCTGTCTTTTCAGGATTAAAGAAATCTTCTTCAACATTCCATACCCTTACGGCAAATTGAACAAAGCGGTTTAAATCATGCTTATATACATATTTCATCCAGGCAGGGAAAACCACTGCTAAACCTGCACCATGGGCAACATCATAAATGCCGCTTAATTCATGCTCAATATTATGAGAAGCCCAATCACCCACCCTGCCAGTACTAAAAAGATTGTTATGAGCAACAGTACCTGACCACATTAACTGACTCCAGGCTTCATAATTATCAGGATCACGAATGACCACCGGAGCATGATTAATAACGGTTTTCATAGTGGATTCAATTAATCTGTCGGTTAATTCAACATTTTTAGTATTCGTAAAATATCTTTCCATAAGATGAGCCATTATATCCGCTACTCCGGCAGCAACATGATTCTTCGGAATGGTTGAAGCAATTTTAGGGTTAAGAATAGAAAACTTAGGATAGATCAGTTCTGACCCTACCCCTCTTTTATACCAACCTTCTTCATTGGTTATTACAGAACTGTCACTGGATTCACTGCCTGCAGCAGGTATGGTCAAAACTGTACCAACTGGTAAAGCTGCCTGAGGAGCAACATTTTTACTGTAAAAATCCCATACATCTCCGTCATAAGGTACTCCTATTGCAATAGCTTTTGCAGTATCAATTGTACTTCCTCCACCAACAGCAAGGATAAAGTCCAGTTGATTATCTCTGCAAATCTTTATTCCTTCCCTTACCAGGCTTAATCTCGGATTGGGTTTTACGCCAGGAAGTTCTATAAATTCAACCTGCGACTTTCTTAAGGAAGCTACAATCCTGTCATAAAGACCTGTTCTTTTTATACTGCCTCCGCCATAAACAAACAATATTTTTTTACTATACCTGGCCACTTCTTCTCCTACTTGATTTTCAGTATCGATACCAAAAATAATCTTCGTAGGATTGTAAAACACAAAATTATCCATGGTCATTCCTCCAATGCTGATAATAATATGATTAATTAATAATAAATTGTGCTAAAGATTTCTTCAAGCTTTCAATGACTTCATTTAAGTTATTGGCAAGAATTGACAGTTGTGCTGCTGCAGTTGTTTGTTTCTGGCTGGTTGCCGTAACCTCTTCAATTGAAGCAGCACTTTGCTGTACAATCGCTGCAATATTACTAATTGCACTAACCGTTTGATCTTTTTGTTGAGAAATGTCTGCAATTTTACTATTAATCTCTTCAATTTGCTCAATCATTTTTTGAGTTGATTCTGCCATTTCAATAAAAGCGTCATTCATTTCAAGTACCATTAATTTTTGTTCATCAAAAATCTTATCTGAACTTTCAACAATTTCTACTGCTTTTTGAGTCTTTGTCTGGATATTGGAAATAATTTTGTTAATCATACCTGTTGCATCTTTTGTTTCCATCGCTAACTTACGGATTTCATCTGCAACAACAGCAAAACCTTTTCCTGCCTTTCCTGCTCTGGCAGCCTCAATAGCAGCATTTAAAGCAAGAAGATTGGTTTGCTCACTGATTCCTGCAATAACTTTAACAACTTTAATAACTTCTTTTGTTTCTTCATTTAAAAGTTGTATTTCTTGATTAATAATATTTGATGATTCTACTACATTCTTTGTTTTTTCATTAAGCCTGTCCATTGTACTGGATGCATAATCCCTTGAAGCTTCTGCTTTTTCAATCATCTTCATAATTTCTTCAATTCTTTCAATAACATTATTGATATTGTTGGCCAGGCGGTCCATTAATTGATTCGTATTTTCTACTTGTCTGGTTTGCTCTGAAGCCCCTTCAGCCAATTCAGTAATAGCAGAAGCTACCTGACTTGCCGCCGCAGCAGATTGTTCTGAAGAACTTTTTATAATATTGGAACCTTTAACAACTTCTTGTGATACACTGTCGGTTTTAATAATTAATTCTCGGACATTTTCAATCATTTTGTTAAAGCTATAGGATAATTTTCCAATTTCATTTTTCCCGGTAATAGGTGACGATACGGTTAAATCTCCTTGTTCCACTTTACCCATTAAGCGAATAATGACATTTAAAGGCTTGGAAATGCTAAATGCCATATACATACCTATAATAATGGATAAAATAAAACAAATAAATACTACTACAATAATACCTTGTCTGACAATTTGCATTTCTTCCATTAAAACAGACATAGGTTGCTTTGTAATCAGTTTCCATCCTGTCTTAGTTGTTGCAAAACTGATTACATCATCTTTATCTCTAAAGTGATCGGATTCTTTTCCTCCATATATATTATCCAAATATCCATCCGTTAATTCACTTCCCAGCAAGCTACTGTCCTGATGAGAAATAACTTTTCTGTTCGTATCCAAAACCATGATACTGGTTTCGCCATTGATTTCTGCTGCATCAACAATAGAACCCAGTTCTTCACTATTTATCAAAACCACAATGATTCCAACATCATCTGTTGTAGAAAGTTCTTTTACCAAAATAATATATTTGTAAGTATTGTTATAACCTGTAATCCAGAGGAAACTCTCTTTACTTTCTTTTTTTATTTTAGCTAAATCTTTAAATATATCCAATTCACTGGTTCCTTTAAGTTCACTCGTTAAATTTAAGCGGCTGCCAGCCCTGTATAAGGCACCACTCGTTTTGTAGATATAAAGTGCTTCCATTCCTGCGTTTGAAAAATTCATTGAAAATAGTAATTTTTGAATGCTTTGTTCGTTTTGCTTTTCTTCATTAATCGTTGCAAATTTTTCCCTAAGAAGACTTTTCATTAATTCATCGTTACCAATAATCATTCTTGGAATTTTTTCATATTCATCAATTTTAAAATCCAGATTAACTGCCAATTGTTCAACCATTTTTTGTGAATAATAACCTACTTTATTTTCAACGGTTGTTTCAGCATTTTCATAAGCAAAAGACGCAATTATACTTAATGGAATAATACTTAAAATAATAAAAGTAATGATGAGCTTTTGAGCAATACCGACATTTTTCATCGGATTTAAAAATATATCTTTTCTTTTTCTTTTATTTGTACTCTCCTTTAAAACTTTATTATTTCTTACTTTTTCAACTTTATCTTGTTTCTTTAAAAATTTAAATCCTTTCTTCTTATCGGCCATAACTTTGCCCCCCACCATTTGTAAAATTACTTACCCAGTTGCCAGAAACTTTACTTCTAATACTATTATATATAAAATCTTTTAAAATATCTATACTATTTTCACAAATTCAAATGATGTTCAACATTTATTTATGTAAATTTTACACGATTATTATGAAATAATATTAATTTCTAAATCTTTTAGACAAAATTTTTCTTTTTTAATTTATATAGGGGCATTAACTTTCAGTTTGCGCTTCTACCAATCTGACAGCTCCGTATTTTTCCCTTAATTTTGGTTTTTCAATTTTTCCGGTCGGATTGCGTGGAACTTTATCAAAAATAATTTTTCGTGGACGCTTATAACGGGGCAGGGCCTTACAGAACTGTATAATATCCTCTTCCGTACAAATATGCCCGTCTTTTAATTCTATAATAGCTGCTGCTATTTCCCCGAGTCTGTTATCTGGTAAGCCAATCACAGCAGCATCTTTAATAGAATCATGGGTTCGAAGGAAATCTTCGATTTGAACAGGGTAAATATTTTCCCCTCCACTGATGATAACATCTTTTTTTCTGTCTACTAAATAGATGAAACCATCTTCATCCATTCTCGCCATATCTCCTGTATATAACCAACCACCCTTTAATACTTCTTCAGTTGCTTTAGGATTTTTATAATAACATTTCATAACACCAGGACCTTTTACAATAAGTTCCCCGACTTCTCCTGCCTGCAGAGGATTGCCTTTATCATCTACAATCTTTGCTTCCCATTGATATCCCGGTTTCCCTATAGCACCAACTTTATGTATATTTTCAATTCCTAAGTGAACGCAGCCAGGACCCACGGATTCGCTCAGACCATAGTTGGTATCATAGTCATGATTAGGAAAATACTTTTTCCACCTGTGTATTAAACTTGGGGGAACAGGTTGCGCACCAATATGCATAAGCCGCCACTGATCCAATTTATAATCTTCCAGTTTTACTGCTCCACTTTCAATGGCATCTAAAAGATCTTGTGCCCAGGGTACCAAAAGCCACACAATAGTAATTTGTTCTTCAGAAATCGTCTTAAGTATCCACTCTGGTTTAACCCCTCTGAGTAAAACTGCCTTACTGCCAGCTAACAGACTTCCAAACCAATGCATTTTAGCACCTGTATGATAAAGAGGGGGAATACATAAAAAGTTATCTTCACGGGTTTGATGATGGTGTGCTCTTTCAGTATAACATGCAGATACTAAACTTCCGTGGGTATGTAAAATCGCTTTGGGAAATCCAGTGGTTCCTGAAGAAAAATATATGGCGGCATCATCCTCATCGGATATGGGAATATTGGGGGGCTGGGAACAGCAATTTGCAGTTAGCCGGTCATAACTTTCTGCAAAAGTGGGACGGTTTTCTCCTGCATAAAAAAGCATTTTTACATTAGGAATCTGATCGTAAATGGCTTCTATACGACCAATAAATTCAGGTCCGAAAATAACTGCAATTGCATCAGATAAATCTAAACAATACTTTATTTCTTCTGCAGAATATCGAAAATTAAAAGGTACTGCTATAGCACCTGATTTTAAAACCCCAAAATATATTGGAAGCCATTCCAGGCAATTCATCAATAAAATAGCAACTTTATCTCCTTTTTTAATTCCTCTTTTTATTAATAAATTCGCAAAACGGTTTGCTTTTTCATCAAATACACGCCAGGTCATATCCCGTCTGTACTCACCTAAAGGACTGTTTTCTATCAATTCAAATTCTTTCCAAATCACATTATGTTTTTCCTGCAAATCCAGATTAATTTCTGTTAAACAAATTTCATCTCCATATAATTTCGCATTTCTCTCCAAAAACTCAGTAATCGGCATATTTTTTCCCCCAGTTCATAAAAATATTTAAATTTGCTTAGATTGTTTATTATTTTCGTAAAAAATACTACACTTATTATAGATTAACAAAAATCGTTAATCAATAGCAAAAGAGACTAAATTCCTTTTTGGCTCCTTATTTTGAGACAAATAAAAAAGACTTCTTAAAATAGAAATCTTTTATTTTAAAAAATTATTTTTTGTTTTATATATAATTAAAATCCCACTGAATTCTCTGGGTGGAGACATGGTCTCTAAACTGGATTGTATACATGAAACAGAATATTTTATATCTATTATTTCAATAGAATCTCCTTTTTCTTTTAACCATCTGTTAACTGTCTTTTCCTGAAGTTCTTCATAACCCAAAAACTCTTTTACTAAAACCATTTTATTTCCCCCTCTAATGAAATGCTTCATAAAAAAGGATTACTCAATACTAATATATGTATGTCCACTATTGTTTAGTATATACATTAATGTAATAATATGGTAACATATCTTTTAAAAAAAATCAATCTGATTAATCAGTTCTTCTATAAATAAAAAAGTGTACAATTGTTGTACACTTCTTTATATATTCCTGTCCAGAGAGTTTTCTATAAAAGGAACTTGAACCGTACCAAAGAAAAATGCTTTAAAGCCCATAACAAGCAGTAAGGCATTTTTTGTAAAATTAATAACAGTCAAAAGAACTTTATCTAGGTTTAAAGGTACCTCGACAGGCTTTTTTAAAATGGCTCCAACGGTTAAATTGAGAACCGAAAAGACATCCTGAAGCATTCCTGTAAAGACAGATAATATCCCAAAGGTAATAACAACCATTGCCATCCTGACGGCTGCTTTTTTTAACCAACTGTCACCTTCGAATAATAAAACATACCCAGCCAAAATAAATGCAGGTAAAATGCTTATTGCTCCTAAAAAATAAATGGCAGCTGCTAAAAGCGTAACTGAAATACCTAATTTTGTTTTATCCATATTACCTTCCTCCTATTAAACTTTTATCAATAAAATAGAGCCATAAAAGCTCAAAAAAAAAGATACTTATAACCAACATGTTATATTGTACCTTATTATTAAAATTATTTCAATATATCATAATTTTTCATTTTATTTACAACTTAATTAAAAAAATGGATACGATTTATTTAGCGTATACTGGATAACAGCAATAACAACTGCTGTCTTTTTAAATACATAGACTGGGCTAAAATGGCCTGAGCTGTCATGGACAAGATTTGATATTTGATATACTCCATGATGGTTGCAGCCATGTCTGCATCCCGGATACGGCTTTCTGCTGCCGTTAAGTTTTCCTCATAATTTTCTAAATGACGAATTGTATGTTCTAAACGGTTCTGTATAGCACCTAATTTAGATCTTTCTCCGGAAACATAATCAATAGATTTTGTCAGGGTTTCTATGGCCTCCTGTGCACCCTCCTGGGTTGAAATATCAAGATTTTCTATTCCTATCCCCGAAGCCCTCATATCATTAATAGTAACTTCCATGCTATTGCCTGCATTAGGACCAATCTGAAGCCGGATACCTTTATGACTCTTAGAACCATCCAAAAGAGATTGTGTATTAAATTCAGTAGAAGTTGCAATACCAGTAATGGCTTCTTTTAATTGTTGAAATTCTTCATTTAAATTTCTCCTGTCACTATCTGTATAAGTACCATTAGCCGCCTGAACTGAAATTTCCCTCATTTTCTGTAGTATGGCATGAATTTCATTCATAGCCCCTTCAGCAGTCTGAATTAAGGAAATACCATCTGCAGCATTCCTTTGAGCTTGTCTCAATCCACGGATTTGAGCTCGCATTTTTTCAGATATAGCAAGACCGGCAGCATCATCCGCAGCAGAATTAATCCGCTGCCCCGTTGCAAGGCGGTAAGCAAGAATACTTTGTTGTTTTTGAATATGGTTAAGCTGGTTAATAATCCGGATTTCCAATACATTATTAATAAACATAAAATCACCCTGAATATTTATTTTTTTATGCCAGTCTTTGCTATCAAATGATATCTGCATTCTTTATAAATATATCGGCAAATATTAAAAAGTATTTGAGTGTAAACTACAATAAAAAAGTCTACACTCAAATACTTTTATTCACCAATTGCCTTTTGAACTCTTTCACGGACTTTTTCTTCTCCTAATATTTGCTGAATTTCCCAAACATCCGGAGAAGATGCCCTGCCGACAATAGCCAGACGGATTACAGTGCTTACATCACCTACATGTCCTTTATACAGTTCAGGGTTTTTCTTATAATCTTTTGGCTTTGCTGCATATCCGTTTTGTTCAGAAATGACCCTGATTTTTTCAAACCATTGACTTTGATCGTCATTGTGATCATAGGTCTTCAAATATTCTTTAAGAATAATTTTTGCTTCTTCTTCACCAATATTTTCCGGGTATGGATCAACCATCTTAAAGTATTCATCAAAGTAATAACTGATAAAATCAAATATTTGCTCACAATAAATTAAATCTTTGCGGGGTTTATTAGAATCTCTTCCAATGGATAAAAGCTTTATAACAGAATCTTTATTTTCAAGTAAAAGGGGTTCAATTTCATTTTTATATTTTTTTGCCCATTCTAATAAGAAATCGAATATTTCTTCAACAGGTATTCTGACTAATACTTCTTTACTTACATCATTTAACTTATCCAAATCAAATAAGGCACCAGATGTACTCATTTTATTTAATGAGAAATTAAATTCTTCTATACTGCTATTGGGATTTGCCATTCTCCATTCTTCAAAATTTGAATTCAAAATGGTTAAAAGGTATTCTCTTACAGCCTGTGGAAAATAGCCCAATTCCATATAATAGCTTAAGCCCATTTCTGGATCTTTCCGCTTGGAAAGTTTTCTTTTGACACCATTATCAATTTTCATCATATGGGCTGTATGGCAATATATGGGCAGTTTCCAATTCAGAGTTTTAAATAATTCATAGTGAATCGGAAGGGTTGAGAGCCATTCTTCCCCTCTTACAACATGAGTCACCCGCATGAAATGGTCGTCTACCACATGGGCAAAGTGATAAGTAGGTATTCCATTTGTCTTTAAAAGCACAATATCCTGAAAGTTTTCAGGCATGGATAAAGTTCCTCTTATGACATCTTCAATTTCAAACTTTCTGTCTTCAGAACCCATTGATTTAAAGCGAAGTACAAAGCTTTCACCATTGTCTAAACGCTTTTTTATTTCTTCAAGGCTTAAGTCCCTGTCTTTAGCCCACTCGCCATAATAACCCGGTGTCAGCTTCCTGGCTTCTTGTTGCTTTCTGATTTCTGCCAATTCTTCTTCACTGCAAAAACAAGGGTAAGCTCTTCCTTGTTCCACAAGGTATTTAGCCACCGTCTGATAGATTTCTACTCTGTTACTTTGATAATAAGGACCATAATTTCCTATTTCTCCATCAAGGCTGACTCCTTCATCAAATTTTAAACCAAAATATTCTAAAGAGGAAATAATTATTTCAATAGCCCCTTCAACTTTTCTCTTGTCATCTGTATCTTCAATACGAAGCATAAAAATACCATTGCTTTGACGGGCCAGGCGCTCGTCCACAAAAGCTCCGTAAAGGTTTCCAAGATGGATAAAGCCTGTTGGACTTGGTGCCAAACGGGTTACCATAGCACCTTCTTCCAGATTTCTTTCCGGAAAAAGCTTTTCAAAATCATCGATTGTCTTCGTTATATTGGGAAATAGCATATCCGCCAGCTTTTTATAATCCATTTTTATTGCCTCCATTTATTATTTTAAAAAATATTGACGGTCAGTTTGTCTAAAAAACAAATAACCGCCATCTTCATTTTTTTAAGATAGATAAAGCTAAAAACTGCCACTGCAAAGCTTCCATTATCCTTGCAAATGGTCATACTTAAACTATTTTACACTATTATTCAAAAAATATCTATCTATATTTTAATTTATTTGTTAAAAAACTCAAAACTTGTTGATAAATTAAGACAAACGGCAATCAACCTATCATCCAGATCATAAAAATTGGATGAACTAAAAAATGATACAGCTCGTTTTATAAAAAGATTGAAAAGAAAACGGTCACTAATCCTGCAATCCCTATAGCCAGACTGCTCATTGCCCCTTCAATTTCTCCTATTTCTACAGCCTTTGAAGTTCCCAGAGCATGGCTGGAAGTTCCTATGGCAATCCCAGCTGCCACAGGGTTTTTAACTCTGAAAATTCTTATCATAAGCGGTGCAAATATGGCACCAATAAGCCCTGTAACCAGTATAGCCAAAACCGTTATAGGAACCATGCCTCCATGTTGCTCCGTAATACTGATACCTATGGGCGTGGTAACGGATTTTGGAATAAGCGAAATCATGAATTTTTCATCCAGCTTAAATAATTTACAAAGGCAATAAACACTGACAATAGAAGTCAGGCTGCCCACTGTACATCCCAAAAGAATAGGAAGAATATTTTTTTTCAGAACATCCAGTTGCTTGTAGACTGACACGCCAAGACATGCTGTCGCAGGAGCCAGAAACAAGGATATAAACTGTCCCCCTTGATTAAATTGGTCATAAGAGATATTAAATATTTTAAGAAAAGCAATAATCAAAATCATAGCAATAAGCATAGGGTTTGCAAGAGGACTTTTTAATTTTCTGTTAAGATAACGTCCAATCTGATAGGTCAAAATACAGATGCTAATCCCAAAAAAAGGAGAATTAAATACTTCATTCATTGTGAAAATCCTTTCTATCTCTATTCTATGTTATTAGATTTTTTCTTTTTTTCTTGCCATTGCATTACAAAAATTACCGTATAAGCCGATACAACAAAGGTTATAATGGTTGTAATCAGACAAATTAATAAAAATATCAAGAAATTGTCTTTAAGGTATTCCGTATAATTGATGATTTCAACCGCTGCCGGAATAAACAAAATCGTCATATTCTTTAAAAGGAAATCTGACTGTTCTTTAATCTGTGATGGCTTTATCAGCTTGAAAATAAGCAACAAAAGCATGATTATCATGGCAATTATCGTTGCAGGCAAAGGAATCCATTGGCTTAATCCTACACTTATAAAACAAATAAAAAAAACCAGCCCTGTTTGCAGCATTAAATTCAAGATTATTCCTCCTTGCTAGTCATTCTCTTCGTCATAGTCAATATTTTAACACCGATAATTCAAAAAGTAAATTTTTTAAAATCAAAGCTATAAAGCATTCTATAAAAATTTAACCATTTAATTAAACAATCCAGCTGCTTTTGGGAAAAAATTAATCAATTATATTTTTTAAGTTTTACAATTAGCAGATTTAATGATACACTTTTAATGTTATTAATTTTTAAAGATAGGAGATAAAATTATGGAAAATAGTGTTTTAGCTACCGTTGATGGAAGAGAAATCAGACAATCCGATGTCATTGCCTTTATGCAGAGTTTAGGGCAAAGAGGTTCACAGTTTAATAATCCTTTAGGCCTTCAACAATTATTAGAAGAAATTATTGCGCAAGAATTGCTTTATTCTGAAGCTCTGGAACAAAAATTTGAAAATGAAGAAGACTTTCTTATTGCCTTTAATCAAATAAAAAAATCTCTGCTGATACAATACGCCGTCAATAAATTAATGAATTCTGTATCGGTAACCGATGAAGAAGTTAAAGAATTCTTTGAAAGTAACCGGGAAATGTTTTCCCAGCCAAAAACCGTTTCTGCCAGCCATATATTAATCAGTAGTGAAGAAGAAGCAAATAAAATCCTGGATGAGATTAATAATAATGCCTTGGATTTTGCTGAAGCAGCCAGAAAATATTCATCTTGTCCTTCAAAAGAAAAAGGTGGAGCCTTAGGAGAATTCTCACAAGGTCAAATGGTTCCCGAATTTGAAAAAGCTGCTTTTTCTATGAAAGCTGGTGAAATTAGCAAACCTGTAAAAACTCAATTTGGCTATCATATTATTAAAGTTGATAAAGTCAATGAAGCAAAAAGCAGAAATTTTGAAGAAGTAAAAGAGGAAGTAAAAAATCAATGTCTTTTATATAAACAAAAACAAGCTTATCTTAAAAAGCAGGAAGAATTAAAAGAAAAATATCCTGTTGTCATAAATTTTTAAATAATCTGTAAGAGCATTTCTATAAAGCTTAAGGAAATGCTCTTTTATTGTATAATAAAATTTTAATAGAATATTTATAATTTACAAAATAATCATCTTATAATAAAATTAAATCAAAAATAATAGGGGGCATTCCATGAAAATCATTCTAAAAGACGAACAACTCGTCATAAAACACAATTTTATCTCTTTACTCTTCAGAATTATCCTGGCTTTTTTATTAGCACTATTTTTTTTATTTCTGGCCTTCAGAAATTTAAACCAGATCAATATTTTCTTTGCCTGCTCAGCAATTGTAGTATTTATTTTATTCCTGTTTTTATCCTTTAAAAAAAGACTGTACCAAGTCACTTTTGATAAATATACGAAAAAAGTTACAATTACTGAAAGAAATTTATTTACAAAAAACAGTTATGATTTCCCGTTAGATGCCATTAAGGGAATAAATATTGATATGTCAATGGAAAACAAAGGACTATTTAATGTGATGGTTTATAACATGTCTATTGATTTATTAAACGAAAAAATCATCATCGGTTCAAGCCTCCTGCAAAAACGTATAAATGCGTTAGCTGATTCTGTCAATGATTTTTTAGACAATCCCGTTCAGCAAATCAATGCCGATCATGCGATCTACAACACAGAAGAAACAATAAAATATACAACAAGTGCATCATCCAGATTTGATAAAATAAAAAACAATTCCCTCCTGGGAAAAGAAATATCTCAAAAAATCCATCCCAACAGCTTAGAATTAAACATACATACTCCCTTGTCAACACCCATTTTATTTTTTATCATTTGCTGTTTTTTAGGACTTTTTTTCTCTGGTGCTTATAATACACCTATTTCAGATATTAAACCTTTTGAATTGCTTTTTTTTCCGCTGTTATCTATAATCGTCATTATCATCAATGCACTTTTTCCCTCTGTCTCAAAAGTCATTATTGACAGGGGAAATTCAAAAGTTCAAATCTTTTCTAAAGGGCTGAAAAGCAAAAAATATGAAGAATATCCTTTAGAAGCACTTAAATGTATAGATACTTTTACTATCGAAGATAAATGCCATTTAATCATGGAAATCCATGATAAAAAAATTGAATTAGGCGTTCTTAAAAGAAATGAAACAATAAATGCCATAAGAGATTTTATGAATATGCCCCTATAAGCAAAAAGAGCACTTAGTGCTCTTTTTTAATTATTTTTTATTTGTTAATAACTTTTATCTGCAGTCCTTCCATAACATCTAAAGTCTTTTTATGCAGTGCTTCATCAAAGCTGGAACAAAGTCTGGCATCAACAATAATATCAGCATTTCTATATTGGGACTGGAATAAAATCGCATTACTAATCACACAGATATTAGTCACCAGACCCACAATTTCAATTTCCTGAATCTCTTCCCCTATTTCACTGGCAATCTTAATCATGTCCTTGGGTGCTATTCCAAAACCTTCTTTTTCAAGATGCAGTATATTATCTGCATTTGCAAACTGATTGATTTTACCATACAGTTTATGGCCTTCAGTATTTTTAATACAGTGAGGAACTGGGAGATTTTTACCTTCCCTGCTTTCTAAATAATTATCATAATGGGTATCATAGGTAAATAAAACCTTATCCCCATTTTTTAAATAACTTTCTATTTTTTCATAAATCCCCTGCTCCAGTTCTTTTGCCTTTTCAAATCCTAAAGCCCCATCCACGAAATCCTTTTGATAATCTACAACCACTAAAAGTTTTTTCATAGAGCAATACCTCCTTTATCATCTAAATATAACTTTCTAAATTATAACATATCCGGCTTATAATATCGAACAGCAAAATAAAAATGGATTGATAATAAGGGCCTATCAACATAAAATGATTCATATAGCACTAAAAAAGGGGAATGGTTATGAAATTTACTCTGGAATCCTCGAATATAAATGATTATCTGAAAAAAACGCCAATCATCGATTATGACCATATAGACATAAAAAAATTAGCCCAGAAAATTGATAAGCAATCCGGCAGCAGGCTGGACTATATTAAAAATGCCTATGAATATGTCCGGGATAAGATTGCTCATTCCGCTGATATTTCAGAAGAGCAAGTCACCTGTACTTGCCTCAGAGGTACTCAAAGAAAAACACGGTATTTGTTTTGCAAAATCACATTTACTGGCTGCCCTGCTCCGCTGTCAGAAAATCCCGTCAGGCTTTTGCTATCAGAGATTAATCTTAGATGATGTCCATTATCCCTATCTGGTTCTTCACGGCCTGAATGGCGTATATATTCAGGAATTCAATCAGTGGATCCGTTTAGATGCCCGGGGCAACGAAGAAGGGGGCAATGCCCAGTTTTCTCTGAACCATGAACAACTGGCGTTTCCTGTACGAAAAGAATTAGGTGAAGAAAATATTCCCATCATTTTTGCCAATCCCATTGACAGTGTTATTAATGCTTTAACCAGTTATAAAAACCGGGATGAAGTATGGAAGAATTTTCCTTTTAATATTTAAAAAGTCATACTTATGCATCTCAGTCTCTCTGATTTGCATCTTAGGTATCAGGCTCTTGCCCATCTTTTAAAAACATTTATACTGGAGGTATATCAATGATTGTAAAATTAGAAGAACACAAAAATCAGAAAGAAATCGAAGTCCTCATTAAATACGCACGCATGAGCCCCTTAATTAAAAAACTTGAAAAAATCATTAAATCTGTAGATAAAACCATTAAATGTACCCTGGACAATTCCATTGTCTGGGTCAATGCTTCGGATATTTATTACATAGAAGTGGTCGATAAAAGAACTTTTGTCTATGGCGAAAAATTAGTCTATGAAACAAATTATCGGCTATATCAGCTATTAAACGAACTTTCTGATTTTGGTTTTGTACAAATCAGCAAGTCCTGTATCTTAAACATTCATTATCTTGACAGTATAAAGCCATTAATAAACAGCCGCTTACAAGCCACTTTGCGCAATGGAGAGCATATCTATGTCACAAGAAAATATGTCTCCGAAATACATAAAAAATTACAGGGGAGATAAGAAAATGAAAGAAAAAATTAAAAACTGTTTGGCCAGCACAGCCCTTTCCTTAATACTCTTGTGCGTCCTGGCAAGTATATATGAAGGTCGTTATTTATGTATCAATACGGTGTATCAGGTTTTTCTTGCCAACATCATCCTTCACCTGACATTAAGCCTTCTGGCACGTTTTGAAAGCAGTTATTTTCTTGTTGAAATCAGTGTAGAATTTGCTTTATTTATTACAATTGCCCTTATTTTTGCAGCCATTTTTGACTGGTACAGCAGTACACCTCTCTGGATGCTTCTTTTCTTATGCAGTCTGGTTTTTCTGATTGCCAACATCATCGATTTATATAAAATGAGCAACAAATTGACCTACATTAATAAACAATTAAAAGATTTAAGGGAAAACCAATAAAACATTATAAGGAGAAAAACGATGGAAGCCATTTTAAAAGCTGAAAAGATAGAAAAAATTTTTAAACAGGAAAAAATATTAAAAGGCATAAGCTTAGAAATCATGCCAAATTCTTTTACTGTCTTACTTGGCCCAAGTGGCTCCGGAAAAACAACTTTACTAAACATTTTATCTGGTCTGTTAAAACCAAGTTCAGGTAAAGTCTACTACAAGGATAAAGCTATTACGGAATTCTCAAAAAATCAGTTAGCTGACTGGAAGCGTAAAAACGTCTCAAATATTTTTCAAAGTTATTTATTATTAAATAATCTGACCGTCAGGGAAAACATTGAAATTGGTATGTTTTCACCAGATAATGGCCTGCCCCTGGATGAATTAAGCCATCTTTTAGAAATTCATCATCTGTTGGATAAATTTCCTTCTGAATTATCTGGTGGTCAGCAGCAAAGGGTGGCCATTGCAAGAGCTGTGATTAAAAAACCGGATATACTCTTTTGTGATGAAGCAACAGGTGCTCTGGATGAAAACAATAGTAAAAAGGTTGTGGCCCTTTTACACCACCTGAAACAAAGCCTTGGTCTTACGGTAATCTTTGTAACACACAACCTGCAAATTGCTGAAACGGCTGACAGGGTTATTACCATAAAAGATGGTCTGATACATCAGGATAAAATCAATCAAAATCCAATATCTGCTTATGAGATGATTTGGGGGTAAAAAATGAAACTCTTATATAAGCAAATGACAAAAGAACTATCAAAGAATTATTTATCTCTTGTCTTGATTTTACTATTGGTATCTTTTACTTCTTTTATTTATTTTTTTGTTCACTTTTCTGTTGATGGAAATATAGCTGCCCTTCAGTCCCTTCCCTCATTAAAAGAAAATGAACATCTGTATCTTAATGCCCTTCATTCCAATGCGATTCTTGCCCGCAATATGCTTACAGGTTCTGTTATTTTAACAAGCTTTGTTTTTTACATATTTTATCATCGCTTTATGAAAAAAAATTATAAAAGCTTAGCTTGCCTGAAGGCTCTTGGTTTTAAGGATTCTGTTATATCCAGTTTATTTTGGGCTTTTACTTTTATTCTTTCTGTCCTTGGTGGCTTATTGGGCCTTATTGCAGGATATTTTGCTTCTGATCTTTTACTGAAGTCAGGAATGAAATCTTACCAGATGAGCGGACTTGTAAAAAGAATACATATAAGCAGTTTCTTTATTGGTATCTTTATACCTGCGTTCTTTTTTTGCATCATCAGTTATCTGACTTATCTTCCTGTGGCTACGAAAGAAACGGCCCTGTTATTGTCCAGCCAGACAGATACTTCAACCAATCCTTTTTTATTGGCTGCTGCCAATAAACTGGCCAATTTCTATCCTGGTAAAAACAAACTGTCTGTCCGTCTTGCCCTTAGAAAACCCCTTGCACTTATTCTAATCATTCTTGCAGTCACGGCTTTTTCTGTCATGTTCCTCTTAGCCTATTCCCTGCACTTAAGCAGTGAAAAAATTTATCAGTCTCAAATCTTGGGACATCATTATTTATATGATAATCTTTTTGATAAACCTAGGCTTTTAGAAAAGCCACTGCCCAACAGCATGCCGTATTTAAATACTTCAGGAAATATTATGACAGCAAAGCAGGCAATCCAACAAGAAGTTATTGCTTTTAAAAACAACAGCCCCTTGTTTGAATTAATGGATGACAAAGGAAATATGCTTCCTGGCCCAACAAGCGGCGAAATAGTCATAAGTCCGGCTTTAAGAGATTTATATGATATAAAAGAAGGTCATCAAATTGAGCTGTATATCCATAATCATTGCAAAACTTTTACTGTTTCCGCTATTGCCTTTAATGCAAAACTAAACAGTGTTTATATTCATCCTTCTGACCTGGAAGAGATGCTTTCTCTGCCGCCTCACAGCTATACTGGCATATGGAGTATAGAAAATATCTCTGACACCGCAAAAGTCATCTCCAGGTACGAAAAAATGGATGAACTTGAAAAAAACTTTGTTTCAAACCGCATTAGTGCAGTTATCAACCAGCTTGTCGGCTGTCTTATTGGTTCAATCCTTCTTTTCCTCGCCCTTTTATTAAACTTTCAGGACAATACAAAAGATATCCTCATTTTAGATCTGATGGGCTACCAGTCAGGCGCAATCCGTAAAATGCTTTTGGATATCTATAAACCTGTTATATACTTTATTTTCTCTCTTGGTCTTTGGCCTTCGATGCAAATCGTTCGCTTTATTCTAAAATCCCTCTCCCTGCAAATTGGAGATTATATGCCTTTTCAAAGCAATATCTTTGTGATTGGAGGCATCTTTTTACTTTTAAATTTTATCTACTTCATCGTTCAATGGACATTTAATCTGGGCATTAATAAAATCATCAAAAGCGATGCCCTTTACCAGTATAGCAACAATGAATAAATTTTTTCTAAAATACCTTACGCAATAAAAGGTGCAGGTCATTTTATAAAGACCTGCACCTTTTTTAATCATTCATGATTTGCAATATATTCTACATGTCTTTTAATCTGCTCAAAAGCACTGAAACTATAGCCAAATTCCTTTTTTAATAAAGATACATCAAAGTAGGCATCATCTCTTTTCCATCCTTTATCTTCTAAAACAATTTCACTTTCTGAAGCAAGATAACCAACAGCATATTGGGCAATTTCTTCCCAACTGATAAATTGTGTGGAAAGTCCTAAAAAGATTTGCCGGTTATGCTGGGAACTAAGCAAGCGATAATAAACTTTAGCCAGATCCCCTGCCCATATAAACTGGGTACCATCGTTTTTAACCAAATGAATAGGCTCATTAGCCTTTGCCGCTTTAACAATCTTTCTGAAGCGGTCATCTGGCTGCATGGGAGCACCTTCTACAACAGGATTGCCAAAAACATAACCAGGTCTTATAATATTGCAGCGGATCTTCTTTACTTTGGCAATAGCCAGCAAATAAGCTTCCGTTGCGGCTTTCGTCGCACCATATAAATCAACTGGCCGGCAGTCAATATCCTCAGCCATCACTGGTCTGAATTCACCAATCGCAGCTGTGGAAGAAGTATAGATGATTTGCCCGACACCAAGTTCTGCAGCCGTTTCAAAGATATATACCGATGCTTTTGTATCCCTTTCAAGCATTTCCAGAGGACTGTCTCCCCAGCCCAAAGCAATATGAATACAGGTATCTTTGCCGTATAGTCCTTCTTTTATCCGATCCTGATCATATAAACTGCCTTCTATAAACTCTATCTGGGGATGATTAATAAATCCTTTTACCTTGTTAGGATTCCTGGCTAAAACCGTTAGCTGATGGCCATGGCTTACCAATTCATGAACCACATATGAACCAATAAAGCCTGTTCCTCCTGTTACAAAAATATTCATCCTTCTTCCTCCCGTACTTACTTTTTTATTATCATTAATACTTGTTCGAAATTCTATTTTGTCAATTGGCCCTGAATCGACTCTAAGTCCTTTTTATGCTTCAGACACTGTTCTCTTATCATTGCTCACTTTTCCAGTTATTTTTCCCTGTAAAAAAATCAACAGCCAAAATAAAAGAGCCCCTATCATTTCTCCAAAAATATTCAAGATGACATCATCAATATCTGTTACCCCTGAAGCCATAATAAACTGCAAAATTTCAATGCATATGGGAACCATGAATAAAATCATAAAATTTAAAAGTCTATTCTTAATGTATAATGAAAATACAAAACCAATGGGAACAAATAAAACGATATTACCTACAATGTTGACAATGGCTACATAATTCTTAGAATAAAATATGCTTTGTAAATAAGAAACAATGGTTTTAAAAGGTATCAGACTCACCTGCCTGGAAGCAGCCCCATATCGCCCTGAAACAAATAATAAATTGCCAAGTAATATTAAATAAGCCACCGTAAAAAAGCCAGTTAAATATTTTAGGTAAATGTCTGAAAGCTGATTTTTCTGCCCCAAATAAATCTTAATCCAGCAAGGCATATTCATTGCAACTGTAGCCGCTAAAAAAATCAATATGCCTTCATAACCAATAAATATTGCAGGCCGGAACAAGATAATAAAAAGATTCATCCATACTAAAAAGATATTTTCGCATACCGTAATCATTAAATGATAAATATAATTTTTTGTTACCTTAAGAACAGTCATCCCAATGATTAAATTCATGAAGAAAACAATAAAAATCCCCGTAAAATTGTCCAGCAGAGTACCCATATAATAATTGACAGCTGCTAATACAAGTCCCAGTATTGCGGATATTACTTTTTTAACCGGCTCTTTCATTGAAATCATCCTTTAGTAAAAGATTATTTAAAATAAAATAATATTATTTTTATTCTAATTGACTTTTCTTTCTAAGTAAAGAACTGACAAATTAACTCAACGAATTGTGATTCCTTTGATTTATGTTATACTAAGTGTAGACAAAAAAGTATAGGAGAATTCATCATGCAACAAAATTCCTTTGCAAAAGAACTTACCAACTGGTATAAAAAATCTGCCAGAAAATTACCCTGGCGTGAAGAATATGAGCCTTATAAAACCTGGCTTTCAGAAATCATGCTACAACAAACCCAGGTGAATACAGTCATTGATTATTTTAACCGCTTTATTGCAGCCTATCCGGATATTTATACCCTCTGTCAGGCAAAAAAAGAGGATATTTTTAAACTTTGGGAAGGCTTGGGCTATTATTCCAGAGCTAAAAAAATTCTGGAATGCGCAAAAACGATTGTAGAAGAATATAATGGTGTCTTCCCAAAAGACCTGAATCAACTTAAAAAACTGCCTGGCATTGGACCATATACCGCTGGTGCTATCTTAAGCATTGCATATAATCTACCAGCTCCTGCTGTCGACGGAAACGTCATGCGGGTCCTTTCAAGATATCAGATGTTAGACCTTAATATCGCAGATACAAAAAACAGATCCTTCTTTGAAAAAGAAGTCCTGACCTTAATGACAGATGCAATTCCAAGAGATTTTAATCAGGCCTTGATGGACCTGGGTGCAACGATTTGTACACCAAAACAGGCGAAATGCTCAGCGTGTCCTGTTAAAGAAGGTTGTAAAGCTTTCTACCACAATAAGGTAGAAAAATATCCGGTTAAATTAAAAAAGAATAAAAAAAGACTACAAAAAGTTGCAGTCATCCTCGTAAAAGATCAGGACAAAATCCTGATTGTAAAAAGACCAGACTCAGGACTTATGGCAAATCTCTGGGGCTTTCCTGTTGTGGAAGATATTCATGGAAATGCCCATGAAAATATTGAAAAGTTTATGAAAGACACTTTTGGTCTGGAAGTCTTCGTTCAAAAAACTGAGGAAGGTCCTAAACATGTCTTTACCCATTTGGTTTGGGAAATGCAGTTGTTTAAATGTATTCTTCAAAGTACAAGACAAAGCACACCCAAAGTTCTTTCAGAAATCCAATGGGTAAAAACAGAACAATTAAAAGAATATGCCTTCCCCACTGCTTTTAAAAAAATAATTATGAACGAATTTGACTTAAAATCGTTGGATCTTTAATCTTATGATCCTCTGATAAAAGAATGATTTTTGAAATAATTTCAACGGTTTTAGGATCATCATCCAGGAAAGGAAGAAAAATTTTACCTCTGTATTCGGAATGGACAGGCAAAATACAAATAGCCCCTGCAGCCATTTTGTGAACAATCCCGCTTCCTAAATGAACCGTATATTCTCCATAAGCTCCTTCAATAAATGCACGATTTTTTGCCACTTTAACATTTTTTAATTTTAATAAATTAACGATTTCTTCTATAATTACCGTTCTAATCTCTATAGTGGATTTCATTATAAAAAACTTTTTGCAGTATTTGTTCATACGCCATAATCCAACCACTGGCCTGTAATAAGGCCAAAGCTTTTTGCCGTTGAATTGGATAAGCCGCATATCTGTAAGAACTGCTTTTTTCTCCAAGTTCATCTTCATAAGGCAGATAAAGCTCCCTGAACACTTGTTTAAAAGGCTGTTTTATTTTCTTTTCAAATAAATCTTTCTGGTATTCTGCCCACCGATTTAATTTTTTAAAATGCACTGGGTGGGCTATTTTTACTTTATCTTTTTCCTGAAGGATATAAACTTCTCCTTTATCATTGACCAGATTCCCATCCATAAAATATCCCAGCTGATCATCGTGTAAAAAGACCAGGTGTCTGATAATAGGCGCTATGACAGGATTTTTACTTAAATTTATTAATTCTGCTGCTTCCAAATCCTCTTCTTTTACCATCACCTCTTCAAAATGCTGCCGTACCCTTTGAAATTGTTTCCTCAGAGAATCATGCACAGCTTTTAATTCTTCCACATATTCATCTTTTTTTAACCGTACCGGAATATTTTTTAAGGCCTTTCCATTCTTTGTACAACAGATTTGACTTTGCCCATTTTCATCAATTTCTAACCATAATTTCAAATCCTCAAGCGAATATGGATTCATGTAAGTCTTTACGGCATTCATCTTTTCTGTTTCCATATTCCATGTTAAACGGTTTGCATCGGGAAAACCTGCATTACGTGCCAAATTAAGAAGGGCAACTTCTGCACATCTTTTTTCACTGGCTTGTCTTTGAGCTCCAAATTTTTTAGCTTCTTCTTTAAATTGATTCATCAATTCATATCGTCTCAAAAGGTCTTCCTTATCTTTAACAGGAATTAAGCCAAGACAAAGAAGATAATCCTTATTTCTGCTTTCCTTTATCTTTTTTTCTGCCTCCTCATAACTTAGTTTTCCTAAATAAGCATCTGCAAAAAGCTGTGACCGGCGGTGCAGATTTCCAGCTGCAACGTATTTAGCACTGTCATATACCAGTTTAAAGTTTTTTTCTCCTAAACCTGTATAAACTTCTTTAAACCAGTCAAAATCAAAAGCCCCATCTTTTAAGTCTTCTATAGGAATAGAAGAATATCTTGATATGAAAGCCTGTTTTTCTCCTAAAAAAATGCTGTTTACATGGGCATGAAAATACCAGCAGGCCGACTTTAAGTCTGGCATATTTAAATAATGGGAAATTAAATCCAACCATTGGGGTGCATACATACCAATCTCAATCAAACGTTTATCACTGACTTTTTTCCCTTTTAATAAACTTTCGAGTTTTTCTTTAGTATCTTCCTTTTTTGGATAGCAAACCTTTAATAAATGACTTAAAATCTGTTTCCTGGTAAAATCCCCAATAAGAAAATTATATCCTCTTACAAAAGCATTTTTTTCTAAATTTAATAAAATGGACACCATAATTTCTAAGCCATAACATCTTTGGATTTTAGCCGCTAAGTGACTGACCGGTGTATGCATTTCTCCTCTATGAATCTCGATATTTACTATCGTCTCTACAACCTTATTTCCGATATTGATAAAAGCCTCAGACCAGGCCCTGTGCCTTAGCAAAATGGGATTTGTAAATTCTGAGATATTGTCAGGGGCCGTACGCCTTTCCAGAAATTCTTTACAAATTTCATTTTCGTCAATAAGACCTTTTTCGAATGCCTGAACAAAATCATCCAAGAATAAAGACAAGCGATCAGAATATTTGCCATATTTATAATAGCTATAGACAATCCAAAAATATTCTTCAAAACTTTTATCATCATAAATAAAATCTTTTATTAAAAAAAGCCAATAATTGATTTCAGGACTCATTGCCAAGAATCTCTCTTTACGAAACAGCTTGATATTTGCTGGCAAAGCAAAATCCGATAAACTTTTCCTAGTGTATTCTTTTTGATGTTGCTCTAAAGGAATCTTTTTTAATAAATAAGCAGCAAAATTCTTAGCCATACCAAAGCCTTCACTTTTTGGTATTTCTCTTACCAATAAATCAATATAGCTGTGAATAAGCGATAAATATGAAATCTTCGAAATTTGCTCTTTTAAACTTTTAAAGAGATTGGCTTGAAAATAATCATTTAACAGATTTAAATACCAGGAATCATATTCTTCAAACCTGGATGCCAAAAACATTCTCAGATAAAAATTCAGAACAATCAGCTCATTGGCATTTAAAGCAAGCTTATCTTTTAAATTTCTCATTTCTTCAGCCAGGGGAAAAGCATCCAGTTCCCTCTTTCCTGCATAATACGGAAGTAACCGTGAAGATTCACCCAAAACAACCCTTTTTTTTGTGCCATCAAAATCTATAAACTCATACATATCATTTCGATGCATAGTTATTTCTTCGCTAAAAGCCTGAAGGACACTTATCATTTTATTTAAAACTGCAGAAAATAAAGCTTTATAATCATTATTTTCATCTGCTGCAATAAGAGGGATTTCTAATTCTTTCGTCGGGTCATAAAGACCAAAGCCCTTCTTTGATGCCAGATTTATATCCTCATTTTTTATCTTTTCCTTTAATGATCGTTCTTTTTCCAAATCAGGCTCATGATTTTCATCCATCCAGGCTGCACATTCGTTATAAAGGGTCTGTCTGTTTGTATCTTTTTTCAAAAGGGATAACATTTCTCTTGCTGCAGAATGCTTACCTTCTTCACCGCTTTGAAATAAACCTTTAATGCAGGCAAGTAAAGCCTGGTCATTTTGTTTTAATAATAAAA
>JAAYML010000093.1 GCA_012521395.1 Candidatus Epulonipiscium sp.
ATAATAATAAAGGATACGGAGGTGTAACAAATGAAAGTTGAAAATTCAGTTCAAACTGCGCAAATGACGATGCAAAATATACAAAATCAAAAATACGGAAATCTTGCTCAAGAACAAAAACTTGATAATAACCAAGTTGTGGGTCAAAAGCAAAAAAGTACAGACAGTAATCTGACTATAGCTGAAAAAACAGTGATTGAAGCTATTGAAAGGGCAAATAAAAAACTCAGTGGTGTATTTGCAGAATTTGAATTTTCTATTCATGAAAAAACAAAGCAAATCTCTATAAAAGTCATTAATAAAGAAACAAAAGAAATTATTCGAGAGATACCTCCGGAACAAGTATTAGATATGGTAGCGCATCTTTGGGAGATGGCGGGGATTATTTTGGATGAAAAGAGATAAGGAGTGAGAACATGCTCATAACAAGTAATAAACTTCGTCTTACGGGTCTTTCAGGGCTGGATACAGAAGCTATGGTTGAAAGCCTTATGAAGGCTGAATTTGCTAAAGTCGATAAGATGAAGCAGCAACTGCAAAAACTGAAATGGCAACAAGAAGGTTACCGTGAAATGATCAATGTCCTTAGGGGTTTTAAGGACACTTATTTAGATGTACTGTCCAGTAAAAACATCATTACAACAAGTAATTTCCGGGTTTATGGTGTAACAGCAAAAATTAATGGCAGTGATACAGATGCTGTTAAGGTTGAAGCAACCAGTTCGGCAGGATCAGCAAGTCATAGTATTGTTGTTAAGAAATTGGCTCAAAAGGAAATTTGGGAAAGTATCAGCAGTGTTTCAGGAGAAATGCTTGGCAATGATATTGATTGGGATGCTTTAAAACGAGGCAAGACCATTGATGTGACTTTAGATGGAACAAAAAAGACAATTAAGCTTTCCCAAGATCATTCTGTTTTAAAAGATGTTGATGCTTTGGTAGCGGATTTACAAAGTCAGTTTGATAAGGCTTTTGGTTCCGGCAATATTAGTGTAGCTAATGTTGGAGGGAAAATTAGCTTTGTGGCAGAAGGACATACCTTTAAATTATCTAATTCAATCAATACATATGTTAGTTCCTTAGGTTTTAATAATAACCAAAGCAATGCAATTACGGGCACTAAGGTAACTTTCCCCTTAGATTTATCTAATGGCAGTTTTAAGGTTAAAGTAAATGGGGAAGAAAGAACCATTACTTTATCTGAATCTGCAGTATATGATGAATCTTCACTGGATGTATTGGCAGCAGATTTAAAAGCAGCAATTAATGCGGCTTTTGATACAGATGTGGTAGATGTAAGAATAGAAGAAAATAAATTAAAAATCGTATCATACAATACATCCGATGAAATTGTTTTCACGAATGGGACAGAAAATAACATCTTAAATAAGTTAGGTTTTAGTAATAATGCTAAAATTGCGAAATTAGAGGGCGCAGCAGATATTTCCATATCTGAAATAGGTAAAGAATTTGATATTTACATTGATGGTGTTAAAAATCACATTGAAATTACAGAAGAGATTAACAGTGTGGCTGATTTAGCGAATGTAATAAATGCACAAATTTCAGGAATTACTGTTGAAGCAGATGGCGACAAATTAGTATTTAAGGATACCAATGGAAAAGAAGTAAGAGTTAGCAACAGTCAACTGCAAAGTTTAAAAGGGATGGGTTTTACCGATGGAGATACAAATATCTTAAATTTAGACAGCAGTTTGTCAAAAGCTTTTGGCATTACAGAAGACACTACAGTAGAAATCAATGGCGTTTCCCTGACCTTTAAGGCAACAGATACAGTAAGAAGCATGATGAATAAGATTAACAGCAGTAGTGCGGGTGTAACCCTTTCTTATAGCAGTGTAAAAGATAAATTTATTCTGGAAGCTAAGCAGGAGGGCGCAGCTAATAAAATCCAGGTAAGTGATAATGTTCTTTTTAACAAATTATTTAATCCTACGAATGATTCCAATGCTTCTTATGTTATTCAGGAAGCAGCGGATGCTGAAATTATTTTAGATGGTGTTGAAACCAGGAGAAGTTCCAATACTTTTGAAGTGGATGGGTTGAAATATACTCTTAATAGGGAAACAGGTAATGAAAAGATAGAAATCAAAGTTAGCCCGGAACCTGAAAAATTAGTGGAAAAGATTAAAGATTTTGTTAATGCTTACAATGAAATGATTAGCAAAATTGCTGAAAAGGTCAATGAAAAGAGGGTAAAATCCGGTTCATACGAATATTATGAGCCTTTAACGGACGAGCAGAAAAAGGAAATGTCCGAAAAAGATATTGAATTATGGGAA
Organism: Candidatus Epulonipiscium sp.; assembly: GCA_012521395.1. GTDB lineage: Bacteria > Bacillota > Clostridia > Lachnospirales > Defluviitaleaceae > JAAYML01. The sequence continues at coordinate 2,304 of JAAYML010000093.1, forward strand.
GAAGCAGCAAAATCAGGCTTACTTCGAAATGACGCTACCTTGCAGAATATTTTATATTCAATGAGAAGAGCTTTGTATGATGCCGTAGAGGGTGTAGGAATAAGAATTTTTGATATTGGAATTACAACATCCAAAGAATATACTGACAATGGTAAATTGGTTATAGATGAAGAAAAGCTAAGAAAAGCCATAGAAGAAAGACCAGATGAAATTGCAGAGTTATTTACAAAGAAATCAGCGATTTCTTATGATGGCGGGAATCGAAATACCAGATATGCTGAAAACGGTCTGGCCTCAAGGTTGTTAGATATAATTAATGATAACATCAGAACAACCGTTAATAGCAAAGGTTACAGAGGTACTTTGATAGAGAAAGCAGGAATAGAAAATACGGTTTCTGCTACAAATAATATCTTATCAAAGCAGATAGAAAAGCAAAGTCAGGAAATTGAAAAAATGCTAGACAGATTAACAGAAAAAGAAAACAATTATTTCCTGATGTTTTCCAGATTGGAGTCTATGATGCAGCAATTAAATACTCAATCAACATTTTTAGCAAGTATAATAGGCGGTTGGCAATAGTATGGAAAATAAAAATTTAATTGAAAAAATGACACTATTAGCAAAAGAAAAACAAAAAGAGTTAAAAGCGATCTGGGACATTACTGAAGAGCAAGCCAAAAATTGTACAGAAGACCAACTGGCACAGTTTATGATTCTTTTAGAAAAGCGTCAAGAACATATAGATAGGATTAGCGTAATTGATAAAGCTTTTAATGAAAGCTCCAATATTTTAAAGAAAAACTTACAAATCCAGTATTTAAATCAAATTAATCAGGAGACTTATCCGCTGGCTGGTAATTTATTAAGGATGATTGAAGAAATTGATAATATGGCCAGCCGGATAAAGTCTTTAGATGACGAAAACAAAAAAAGAATGGATATCTTGCTTGAAGATATAAAGGGAAAATTAAAGAAAATTGGAGAAGGCAAGGCAGCAAATAAGCTTTATCAAAATGGCTATTCAGGTTCAGGAGGAACATTTTTTGATACAAAAAGATAAATTGCTCTTACTTTGATGGCCAAGAGCAATTTTTCTTTATCACGATGAGAAAGTTTTTAGCTAAAATTAAAAAGACCCTCTATGCAGGGTCAGACAGAAAGGAGAATCCGTATGACTCAGCAAAATGCTTATAACAACTATAGAAATAATGTTATTATGACTGCTTCTCCTCAGGAACTTACTTTAATGCTTTATGATGGTGCACTGAAATTTTGCAGACAAGCCATGTTAGCAATAGATGAGGGCAAAATAAAAGAAGCGCATGAATATATTGTCCGTGTAGAAGATATTATTGAAGAATTCCAGGCAACTCTGGATAAGAAATATGAAATCAGCAGCAGTTTAGACTTATTATATGACTATATCTACAGACGTTTAGTTGAAGCAAATGTCCAAAAAGATAAGGCAATTTTAGAAGAAGTATATGGATTAATCAAGGAATTAAGAGATACCTGGAAAGAAGCCATGAAGTTGTCAAAGGTTAAGAAGTAGTCGATTTTACAGGTGATAGTATGGACTTAGATGAAACGAGGGTTCAATTGAAAATTCTTCTTGATTTATTATATAAGAAAAAAAGCATCCTGGAACAGATACTGACCATCACAGAAAATCAATTTTTAATCATTCATTCAGATGAAAAAAACATGGATTTTCTGGACGAGATGGTTAAAGAAAAAAGTCATTTAATTGATAAGGTCAACGAAATCGATGAACATTTTTTAAACTTATATAATAAAATTTCTTTTCAGATAAAAAAGAATGCAGATTTATATAAAGATATTATTAAAAAATTGCAGGAGCGCATAAAAGATATTTCGGACACAGATGCTAAAATTAAAATTCAGGAAGAAAAAAACAGGCAGGAATTGTTGATCAATATAAATTCTAAAAATAGAAAACGGGGCTTATTCAAACCAAAAAAAGAAATCATAGACGCTTATAAAAAATATGGCCTTAAAAAAGATCACTAAACCTTATGAGATAATCAATAAAATTTTTTATTTATATATTGACTAATTAGCCACTCCATGTTATATTAGTTAAGAGGCGAAAGGTCTTTTTTTTATGTCTAAAAATAATAGACTGAATTAGCACAGTAAGTGGAGGTGGAAGTTGTGAGAGTAAAAATTACATTAGCATGTACAGAATGCAAACAAAGAAATTATAATACAACTAAAGAAAAAAGAAAGCATCCTGACAGGATGGAAATTAAAAAGTACTGCAGATTTTGCAGAACTCATACCTTGCACAAGGAAACCAAGTAGTAAAATAAAATTCCTGTAAGGAAGTGAATTTATGAAAGAACGCTTTTTACAAGTAAAAGGTGAATTTAAAAAAATCATATGGCCCAATAAAAAAGATTTAGTTAAACAAACTACAACGGTTATTGTGACTTCTTTACTGACAGCTGGAATTGTCTTTGTAATTGATTTTGCATACAGCAGAGGGCTTGACAAATTAATGGAAATATTGAAGTAAGAGGATGATATAATGTCTGAAGATGCAAAATGGTATGTGGTCCATACCTATTCCGGATATGAGAACAAGGTGAAAGCCAATATTGAAAAGGTTATTGAAAACAGGAATATGCAGGACCTGATTTGTGAAGTTGTTGTTCCTCTTCAAGACACGGTTGAAATTAAAAATGGAAAGCGAAAGACAGTACAAAAGAAAATATTTCCAGGGTATGTATTAGTAAAGATGCATATGACAGATGAAACCTGGTATGTTGTCAGAAACACAAGAGGAGTAACCGGATTTGTAGGGCCTGGTTCAAAACCCGTTCCTCTTACAGAAGAAGAAATAAGAGGTATGGGCATTGATCTTCCTCAGGCAAAAATTGATTTTGAAGTTGGAGACACTGTAAAAGTTATTACAGGACCTTTTGAAAACTCTGTTGGTGTAATAAATCATATTAATGAGAACAAGAGAACCGTTACAGTTAGATTATCTATGTTTGGCCGGGAAACACCGGTTGAACTTGATTTTTCTCAAATACAAAAGCTATAATAATTAACTAGTGCATGGGAAACCATGACCAGTGGGAGGGAAATTCCCGCAAATACCACATTATTAGGAGGTGCGCTTTAATGGCGAAAAAAGTTATTGGAATGATTAAATTGCAGATTCCTGCAGGAAAGGCAACACCAGCACCACCCGTTGGACCAGCTTTAGGACAACATGGTGTAAATATTATGGGTTTTTGTAAAGAATTCAATGAAAGAACAGCAAAACAAGCGGGATACGTTATCCCTGTTGTAATTACTGTTTATCAGGACAGAAGTTTTACATTTATTACAAAAACTCCTCCGGCAGCGGAATTACTGAAAAAAGCATGCAAAATTGAGTCTGGTTCTGGAGCACCTAACAAAGAAAAAGTTGCAACCATATCCAGAGAAGAAGTTAAGAAAATTGCTGAATTTAAAATGCCGGATTTAAATGCTGGAAGCATTGAAGCTGCTATGAGCATGATTGAAGGAACTGCAAGAAGCATGGGTATAGTTGTTAAAGACTAATAAAAACATGGATAAATCTTATGAATTAAAAAAGTGGGAGGGCATCTGTCCCCGATAATACCACAAGGAGGTAATGAAATGAAAAGAGGAAAGAAATATATTGAAGCTGCAAAGCTTGTTGACCGTACTACATTATATGAACCAAAAGAAGCTTTCGATTTAGTTCAAAAAATTGCTACTGCAAAATTTGATGAAACTGTAGAAGCTCATATCCGATTAGGCGTTGACTCAAGACATGCTGACCAACAAGTTAGAGGCGCCGTTGTGCTTCCCCATGGAACTGGTAAGAGCGTAAAAGTTCTTGTTTTTGCAAAAGGGGACAAGTTAAAAGAGGCAGAAGATGCAGGCGCAGATTATGTTGGAGGCGAAGAGCTTATTCCAAAAATTCAAAATGAAGGATGGCTTGATTTTGATGTAGTTGTTGCTACACCTGACATGATGGCTGTTGTAGGACGTATCGGTCGTGTTTTAGGTCCAAAAGGATTAATGCCTAATCCAAAAGCAGGAACAGTTACGATGGATGTAGCAAAAGCGGTTAAAGATATTAAAGCAGGTAAGATAGAATACCGTTTAGATAAAACAAATATTATTCACGTGCCAATTGGTAAAGTATCCTTTGGTACAGAAAAATTACTCGACAACTTCCAAACACTTATGAGTGCAATTATAAAAGCTAAACCAGCAGCGGCAAAAGGTCAATACCTTAAGAGTATTTCTGTATCTTCCACTATGGGACCAGGAATCAAAATCAATCCTTTAAAAGTTGAAGCATAGATTTTGCGATGATTTGTCAGTAAAGTATAAGAAAAATATATTGACAAGTCAGATGGGAAATAATATAATTGTTTATGTTGTAAAATAAAACTGAAGATTGTAAAACCGCAGACAGTAGGTGCCCTGAGGGCGTAACGAGAGATCTACCTACCGAGGTTTTGATTATTGTGATTGAATGATAATTTATACCTCTTTGTCTGCGGATGCAGATGAAGAGGTTTTATTTTTGATAAATCCTTAAGGAGGTGGAAGTAAGTGGCGAAGATAGAAAAGAAGCAGGAAATTGTCAATGAAATTAAGGAAAAATTAAGCAAATCTGCATCCGTTGTTCTGGTTGATTATAGAGGACTGACGGTTGAACAAGATACTGAACTCAGAAGAAAATTCCGTGAAGCAGGTGTTGATTATAAGGTTTATAAAAACACCATGATGAACTTTGCGATCCAGGATACGGAATTTGAACCACTTAAAGATTATTTAGAAGGACCTAGTGCTGTAGCATTTAGCTATGATGATCCAACGAATGGTCCCAGAATAATAGATGAAGTTGCTTCAAAGTATAATGCTTTAGAATTTAAAGCAGGTATCGTAGAAGGTAGATTTTACGATACAGCAGGAATTGCAAAAGTGGCAAAAATACCACCAAAAGATCAATTGCTTTCCAAATTACTTGGAAGCTTCAATTCACCGATTGCATCCTTTGCTCGTGTAATTAAAGCAATTGCAGATAAAAAAGCAGAAGGTGCAGAAGCAGTAACAGAATAAAAAAAATAATAATATTTTCGGAGGTGTCTTAAATGGCAAAATTAACAGTTCAAGAAATTTTAGATGCGATTGATGAACTTACTGTTTTAGAATTAAATGAATTAGTAGAAAAATGTGAAGAAAAATATGGCGTATCAGCTGCTGCAGGCGTAGTAGTTGCTGCTGCAGGCGGAGCTGCTGCAGGCGGAGCTGGTGCAGAAGAAAAGACAGAATTTGATGTAGAATTAACTGCATTAAATGATGCAAGTGCAAAAGTTAAAGTAATTAAAGTAGTTAGAGAATTAACAGGACTTGGATTAAAAGAAGCTAAAGACTTAGTAGAAGCTGCTCCAAAAGTAGTAAAAGAAGGCGTATCAAAAGAAGAAGCAGAAGAAGTAAAAGCAAAATTAGAAGAAGCAGGCGCAAAAGTTACAATAAAATAACCAAAATAAAATTTATAAAATTGAAAAAAATAAAATCTCCCATGGGAGATTTTATTTTTTCATTATAATACAAAATGACCTTGACAGGTCATTCTAATTGTGCTAAGATTTTAAAATGCGTCAATATGTATATTTAAAATTTTGATTCAATTTATTATAACATATTCACATAGAATTGACAATATGCATTAAGAATTTTATTATTAATTACTATGTTCATGGTAATAAAATGCAAATTTGCATTTAAGAAGTATAAATAATTCAAGGGGTGAGCATTTACATGAAAAAAAATAGAATTCATCCCGTGCCTGCCGGGAAAGGAGTTCGCATGAGCTATGCCAGAATGGAAGAAGTTCTGGAAATGCCAAACTTAATTGAGGTTCAAAAAAACTCTTATAAGTGGTTCTTGGAGGAAGGGTTAAAAGAGGTTTTCCAGGATATCTCCCCTATCACTGATTACAGTGGCAATTTAATGCTTGAATTTGTTGATTTTTCTTTGGACGAAAACCCCAAGTATTCTATTGAAGAATGTAAGGAAAGAGACGCTACATATGCAACAGCATTAAAGGCAAAAGTACGTTTGTATAATAAAGAGACCGAGGAAATTAAAGAGCAGGAAATTTTTATGGGAGATTTCCCACTGATGACAGAAACAGGAACCTTTATTATTAATGGTGCGGAAAGAGTTATTGTAAGCCAGCTGGTTAGATCACCGGGTATTTATTTTGATGTTGATTATGATAAAGTAGGTAAAAAGCTTTTTACTGCAACGGTTATTCCTAACAGAGGTGCCTGGCTTGAATATGAAACGGATTCTAATGACGTATTTTATGTAAGAGTGGACCGTACAAGAAAAGTTCCTATTACTGCCTTAATACGGGCTTTAGATATAGGAAGCGATGAAAGAATTATAGAATTATTTGGAGAAGAGCCAAAAATATTATCAACGCTTGAAAAAGATAATACAAAAACTCATGAGGAAGGATTAATTGAGATATATAAAAGAATCCGTCCGGGAGAGCCTCCGACGGTAGACAGTGCTAAAACTTTGCTTTACAACATGTTTTTTGATCCCAAACGATATGATTTAGCAAAGGTTGGCCGTTATAAATTTAATAAAAAATTAGCTTTCAGAAATAGAATCCGTAACTTTATCCTGGCAGAAAGTGTTGTAGACAGTACGACAGGAGAAGTTATCGCAGAAGCAGGCGAAAGAATTACTCCGGAATTAGCGGATGCAATTCAAGATTTGGGTATTCAATCTGTTTTAATAAAAGTGCCTCATCATGATAAACCTGTAAAAATTCTTAGTAACTTAACTGTAAATATTGAAAAGCACATAGATATAGATGCAGAGGAATTAGGCATTAAGGACAGGGTATATTATCCGGTTCTGAAGGAATTAATGGAAAAATATGAGGACCTGGAAGAGCTGAAGCAAGCCATCAAAGAGAATATTCAAAGACTAATTCCAAAGCATATTACAAAAGAAGATATAATGGCGTCTATTAATTATGGAATTCATTTGGAATATGGTATAGGTAATGTAGATGATATCGACCACCTTGGAAATAGAAGAATCCGTGCTGTAGGGGAGTTATTCCAAAATCAATTCCGTATAGGTTTAGCCAGAATGGAAAGAGTTATCCGTGAAAGAATGACTATTCAAGATTTGGAAGCAGTAACGCCACAAAATCTTATCAATATAAGACCTGTATCTGCTGCAATTAAGGAATTCTTTGGAAGCTCTCAATTATCTCAATTCATGGATCAAACCAATCCGTTAGCTGAATTAACTCATAAACGAAGATTATCAGCTCTTGGACCAGGTGGTCTTTCAAGAGAAAGAGCAGGTTTTGAAGTCCGTGATGTTCACTATTCCCATTATGGAAGAATGTGTCCTATTGAAACTCCAGAAGGACCTAATATCGGATTGATCAACTCCTTAGCAACTTATGCAAGAATTAATGAGTATGGCTTTATTGAGGCGCCATACCGTATTGTAGATCATTCTACAGGAATTCCTATTGTAACCGATAAAGTGGTTTATTTGACTGCTGATGAAGAAGAAAACTATACAGTTGCAGAAGCAAATACGCCTATTGATGAAAAAGGCTCCTTTATTAATAAGAAAGTTACGGGTAGACATAAAAGAGAAATCGTTGAAGTTGACCCAAGCAAGATAGATTTAATGGATGTATCTCCTAAACAATTGGTTTCTGTTGCAACAGCTATGATTCCTTTCCTTGAAAATGACGATGCTAACCGTGCACTCATGGGATCTAACATGCAGCGTCAGGCGGTGCCTTTATTGGTTACGGAAGCACCAATCATTGGTACAGGAATGGAGTACAGAGCTGCAAGAGATTCAGGTGTTACGGTTATTGCTAAAAAAGCAGGTATCGTTGAAAAAGTTACGGCAACGGAAATTGTTATTAAGTCTGATGATGGAGAACGTCAAACATATAAATTACAAAAATTCGTAAGAAGTAACCAGGGAACGTGTATTAATCAAAGGGCTATTGTTGATAAGGGTCAAAGAATTGAAGCTGGAGAAATTATAGCAGACGGCCCTTCCACAGATCATGGAGAAATTGCATTAGGTAAAAATGTATTGGTTGGATTTATGACCTGGGAAGGTTATAACTACGAAGATGCTGTCTTGCTTAGTGAAAGATTAGTTCAGGAAGATGTTTATACTTCTATTCATATAGAAGAATATGAAGCAGAAGCCAGAGATACAAAATTAGGGCCAGAAGAAATTACAAGAGATATTCCAAACGTAGGAGAAGATGCCTTAAAAGATTTGGATGAAAGAGGAATCATCCGCATTGGTGCTGAAGTGCGTTCAGGGGATATCCTGGTTGGAAAAGTAACGCCCAAAGGTGAGACAGAGTTAACAGCAGAAGAAAGACTCCTTAGAGCAATCTTTGGAGAAAAGGCAAGAGAAGTAAGGGATACCTCTCTTCGAGTTCCTCACGGAGAATCAGGAATTGTTGTCGATGTTAAAATCTTTACAAGAGAAAATGGTGATGAACTTTCTCCAGGGGTAAATCAACTTGTTCGATGTTATATTGCTCAAAAGAGAAAGATTTCTGTGGGAGATAAAATGGCAGGTCGTCATGGGAATAAAGGGGTTATCTCCAGAATTTTGCCAGTAGAAGACATGCCTTATTTACCCAATGGTCGTCCATTAGACATCGTGCTTAATCCTCTTGGTGTGCCATCACGTATGAATATCGGTCAGGTCTTAGAAGTACACTTAGGACTGGCAGCCAAAATTTTAGGTTGGAAAATTGCTACACCGGTTTTTGA
>JAAYML010000094.1 GCA_012521395.1 Candidatus Epulonipiscium sp.
GGTGCATCATATATGCTTTGACCTTTTTCTTCTGTCTCAACCCTAACTGTATTTCTTATTACTTTATATTCCTGCTGCTTAACCATTAAGCTCATCTCCTTACAAATAATAAAACTAAGTTCTTATGCGAAAAGTTAGTTCTCTCTAACATATTGACAATTATATTAAATCACTTTGTGTAATTCTTGTCAATATTTTTGATGTATTTTGAAAACAATTCTCATTGTCTTTTTATGCTTTTCCATTCTTATTTATAACTGAAACTTAATTTTACTTTTAATGTTTTTAAATTAAACTTCTTGTTTTTGCTTTATAACAAAAGTAAAAAATATGATTAAAGGCTATAAGCATTTGACATTCATAAAAAAGTTTAGTATACTTGTGTATTAAAAGGAGTGATTTTACAGTGGATTATTCTGCTGACTCTGAAGCTGTACCTCCTAATGAGGTATTTAATAAATTTTGGTCACCTGTAAAATATAAAAATATAGCTAATTGCATAACAAATCACCGCATGACAAATGGCAATCCTGTATTGTCCTTTTTGTTGTGCTTTTTTTTATTATTGTAATAAAAGTTTTAATTTTAAATCTTTTCTAACATTAAAAAATCAAAACACTATTATATGTATTTTAGGAGGGTATAATTTGGACGATAATCCTTTTATTTGGTTGCTTTTACTGCAACTCGTATTTATCTTTTTTAATGCTATGTTTGCCTGTGCTGAAATCGCTGTTATCACAATGAACGATAATAAGCTGGCAAAACTTGCTGCATCCGGTGACAAAAGGGCTTTACGGCTTAGTAAGTTAACAGAACAGCCTTCTGCTTTTCTTTCAACCATTCAAGTAGGTATTACTTTGGTTAACCTGTTAAGCAGTGCTGTTGCAACAGAAAACTTTTCAGACCGCCTGGTAAATTTCTTCATTGGTCTTAATCTTAATATTCCAAAAGCCATTATTAATGCTTTCTCTGTAGCCATTATTACAGTTTTACTGACTTACTTTACAGTACTTTTTGGGGAATTAATTCCTAAAAGACTTGCCATGAAAAATGCTGAAAAAATTGCCCTTGGCATGTCCAGCCTTATTTACGGGCTTTCGCGATTATTTACCCCAGCAGTTTGGTTGTTTACTGTTTCTACAAACAGTATTTTAAGGCTTTTTGGTATTGATCCGAACAGCGAAACGGAAGAAAATGCAGAAGAAGAAATCCTTATGTTATTAGATGCAGGTAAGCAAAAAGGTACTATATTACCGGACGAGCAAAACATGATTCAAAACATCTTTGAGTTTGATGATATCTCTGCCGCAGAAATTATGACACACCGTACTGAAGTTGCACTCTTATGGCTTGAAGAATCCGATGCGCAATGGGAAAAAACTATTAATGAAAGCAGGCATTCTGTATATCCCATTTGCTCAGACAGCCCGGATAATATTGTTGGAATTTTACACACCAAAGACTATTTCAGGCTTAAAAATAAAAACCGTAGTGAGGTCATGAAAAAGGCTGTACAAAAACCTTACTTTGTACCAGAAACGGTCCGGGCAGACGTCTTATTCCGTAACATGAAAAAATCAAGAAATCACTTTGCAGTTGTAGTCGATGAATATGGCGGTATGAGTGGAATCATCACCATGAATGATTTATTAGAAGAACTGGTTGGAGACCTTGAAGATGATATTTCTATACCTGAGGAAGCACCACCCATTGAGCGTATCGATTCAAAAACCTGGAGAATACAAGGGACCGCTCCTCTTGATGAAGTATCAAAAGAACTTGGTGTGATGCTTCCTGAAGAAGAATATGAAACCTTTGCTGGCCTTGTTTTCGGACTTTTGGGAACAGTCCCCAGCGATGGCAGTACACCAGAACTCGAAGAATATGGTTTAATCATTAAAGTCACTGAAATTAAAGAACGACGGTTAGAAAGCGCTCTGGTATGTTTGGCAGAAGCTGAACCACCAACAAGTACTGCTGATAATTAAAACAGACATGTCTATTCATTAAAAAGCCCATGTCAATAAATGACATGGGCTTTTTAAATTAATTACCCCAACCTTTCTTTAAAGCAGCTGCCACTTTTATGACCCTTTTCGCCTGATACTTAACTGCCTTTTCTACATCATCTTTCATTTTCCCGCTATTATCAATAGCAACACTTGTTCCATAGGGGTTCCCGCCAGCCTCATATATAGAAGCATCGGTATAACCAGGGGTTACAACGATAGCACCCCAGTGATACATGGATGTATAAAGAGACAAAATGGTTGCTTCTTGTCCACCATGGACATTACCTGCACTTGTCATGGCACTGACCACTTTATTAACAGTCTTGCCTTGTGCCCAAAAGCCACCGGTTGTATCTAAAAATTGCTTCATCTGTGAAGCAATCCCGCCAAATCTGGTAGGTGCACTGAAAATAATGGCATCTGCCCAATCCATGTCCTCCGTTGTTGCAACTGGAACATCTTTGGTTGCTTCAAGATGTGTTTTCCATGCAGGATTGCTGTCTATTACAGACTGAGGCGCAATCTCAGGAACCTTTAATAACCTGACTTCAGCACCTTCTTCCTTAGCCCCTTCTTCAGCCCATCTTGCCAGTTGATAATTCGTGCCAGTCATGCTGTAATAAATAATAGCCAATTTTACATTTGTCATATAAAAACCTCCTTCCAGAATATTATTTCACTAAATTTCTATTTATATAAAAATAATTGTAAACTATAAAGTTTTTCGTTTTACACTTTATGTTTAAACTTAAAAAACAGATATTTTAATTAAAGTAATACATTTATACTATATATCGTCTTTTATATCTTTTTAATAATGCATACTACCAAAAAATAAAACATTGTTGTAAATAAAAAAGGCATCGTGATTAGCCACGATGCCTTTTTCATCCCACAATTAATTCAAATTTATTATTTTTCTAAGTTAAATTTCTTTACGAACTCATCAATGATGTCATTAAGATTTGGACTTGAAACTTCATCCAAATCATAATAAACACGGGTATAAGGTTTATTGATATTAATAACCCTGCTTAAATCAATAGGTGTTCCAATAATCACTGAATCACAGTCCGTATTGTTAATGGTTGTTTCAAGGTCCTTTAATTGTTGTTCGCCGTATCCCATTGCAGGTAAAAGTGTACCAATATTAGGATAAATCTTAAAGGTTTCTGTGAGTTTTCCTACGGTATAAGGTCTTGGATCTACAAGACTCTTTGCACCAAATCTTTCTGCAGCAACAGTTCCTGCACCAAGCTTCATTTCACCATGGGTCAAAGTTGGACCGTCTTCAACCGCTAAAACTCTCTTACCTTTAATAACATCAGGATTATCAACTATAATCTTAGATTCTGCTTTGATAATTTTTGCAGAAGGATTTACTTTTTTAATATTGGCTTCTACTGTAGCAATCGCTTCAGGACTTGCACTATCAATCTTATTAATAACCGCTACATCAGCTATTCTAAGGCAAACTTCACCAGGATAATAGCTTAATTCATGACCTGGTCTGTGTGGGTCAACAATCGTAATGGTTAAATCAGGTTGATAGAATGGGAAGTCATTATTTCCTCCATCCCAAAGGATTACATCGCAACCATCCGGATCATTTTCTGCTGAGCGTAAAATGTCACCATAGTCTACACCAGCATAAATGATATTGCCACGGGTAATATGTGGTTCATATTCTTCCATTTCTTCAATGGTACATTTGTGTTTCTTTAAATCTTCAATGGTCGCAAATCTTTGTACTCTTTGTGCATTAAGGTCACCATAAGGCATTGGGTGACGAACTGCAACAACTTTAAGACCTTTTGCCATAAGCAGTTCAATAACTTTTCTTGATGTCTGGCTTTTTCCTGAACCAGTTCTGACAGCACAAACTGCAATTACTGGCTTTTTACTTTTAAGTGCTGTATGTTTTGGTCCAAGAAGCTTGAAATCTGCCCCTGCAGCATTTACAATAGCTGAAAGGCCCATTACAGTTTGATATGGCACGTCACTGTAAGCAAAAACACATTCGTCTACATCAAGTTCTTTGATTAATTCTGGCAATCTATCCTGAGAATAAATTGGAATACCCTGGGGATATAAATCACCAGCTAATTCTGCCGGATATTTTCTATTATCAATATCCGGAATTTGAGCAGCAGTAAATGCTACTACATTGTAATTTGGATTGTTGCGGAAATAAGTGTTAAAATTGTGGAAATCACGTCCAGCAGCTCCGATTATAATAACATTCTTCTTGTCTATTTTAGGTTCCCCCTTTATTAAAGTATTGATAATACTACATTTTAAAACTAAAAGCCTGGGATGTAAAGATATCATTTTATCTAAATTTTTATTGTTTTCAACAGAGTATTTTGAAAAAAATGCTATTTTTGAATAAAAAATCTTTCTTCATTTTACAATATTGGTATAATAATTGAAAAAACTCATAATATTTTACTTCTCTACTCAAGATGTAATGAGCAAACAAAGTCCATAAATGCAAAAGAAAATCTTATTTTTTTCGTTCTCTTTTATCTTTTTCTTCTCTCCACCAATTTTCCTTTGCCATACTATAAATTAACCATGGAAATCCTCCTGTGTCAATAAGAAAAAAGATAAATGCTAAAACTGCTCTTGCAGTGCCCCAATAAGTAATAATGGAAATGATATTAAATAAACTACCCAATAAAGGAATCCCCGAGTTAAATTTATAAGATTCCTTTTTTCTTAACAAACAATAAATTGGATAACGAATCCATGAAAGATAAAAATTCAAAATACTAATAAATGCTCCAAAATAAAAAATCCATATAAATATTTTTATTGCCATAATTCCTTAAATCCCTTCACAATTGACTAAAATATTCAAGAACCATTTATTAAAACATTTCTAAATCTCCTTACAAGGTATTTGCAATCAATATCCAAATGCTTCTAATTTGGGGACCGATATTCCCTCCATATACTTTCTATAAAATAATACGCCCTTTGGTTATCTATATAATCCACATCATCTTCTGCATAAAACAGGTGCCTATACTTGGCTGTATCTTTTCTTGTTGTAAACACTTCTCTTGCATAATCTCGTCTTGCACCCGGAAAAGTACATGTTTTAAAATCCGGATCATTTAAAACGAAATTTTTGAATTCTTCTAAAAGCCTTTCACTTGCTTTCTTCTCTTGTTCTTCTTTTAAACGCTGCTCCTGATATATTCTTTCTATGACATGAACTTGTTTGTTAATAATCTCTGCTAATTTTTGATGTCTGGGCAGCAATCCAAATTCTAAATGTCATGGGTCATAAAAATTGACAGCGATACATTTGCTCTCGTATATACAATATAATTCCATACCAGAAGGTCTTGAAAAATCTATAGCATCTAATGACTCATTATATTTGACGACTGCTTCTTTTATCTCTGTACTCTTTGTTAAATCTATAGGCTGGATCTTTTGAGATATCTGTTTTAAACTGAAAGATTTTATATCTTCTTCATGAATATAAAATTGATCTTTTACATAATATCTGAGCTTTTAAAAAAATTCTTTATTTGGTTATTCATAACAAAGTCAAGAAAGGATTCTAAGTCATTATCTGGCATATATATTGTTGGAAAGCCGTCTTTCTTAATGGTTTCATAACACATAATTCCATATTCTCGAAGCTTTACTTTTAACTCATCCATTTGAACCATTGTTATTTCTCCTAAAATATTAATATTATCTATTAATATAATTCACTGTTATAAAACACAATTATTTTCATCTTAACATATTTCGTACTATTCTGCCATATTTCCAACTCATTAATTATATTTTTTAAAAAAGTCATCTTTTAATGATTCATAAAAAATCCCTTTTTAAATACTGATTAAATCATATTTTTTGAATATAATACCAAATAAAAAATTTAAATAAACTTTTGTAATTATCTATCGTATATACAAAAGTAATTTGGAATGAATTGAGGTGCAGTAGTGGGGATAATCATAAAATTCCTTATCAAAAATATTAAAGAAAAAAAATTACGGACTTTTCTAATTATATTTTCTATAACACTTTCTACAGCTCTTTTTTTTGCTTCCAATGCCTTATCAACCACTTTAACCGATATGCTAATCAAAGAAATGAGAACCCAAATTGGAAGTGCAGAAATTATCATCTATAGCAATGAACTGTCTCCCACACCTTATGTGGATCCTAAGCCTGCAGAAAACTTAGGCAATAAACTCGAATATGTCATTGGAACCATTGAATTAACAGGTTATTATAAAGCTTCAACAGATGATATTTTAAATATTAATATCCTAGGATATGACTACGGTGAACTCCAAAAAATGAATCCCATCCATCTTATTAGCAGCCAAAACCTGGAACCCTTTACTGGCAGAAAAATCATTATCAGTGAGACTTTTGCTGAAAAATATAAGTTAGAGTTAGGCAGTCCAATGGATTTAGAAATTCAAGGAACAAAGCAACGTTTTCGCGTATCTGCTATTGCAGCTTCAAAAGGTCTCTTAAAAGAAAACGACAGAAATATACCAGTTATTATTCCAAGAGAAACGATTGCATCTTTAGCAAAAGCCAGAGGTAAATCTTTCTTATTGTATATCAAAACGGCTGAAGGCGAAAACATTCCAGAAATTTTAAATGAACTGTCAGCCCTTTATAATCGCTATACCGTGCGAGAATTTTTTTCTGAAGAAGAAATCCTTCAGCAATTGAGTATGATTAGAACGCCTTTTTTACTGATCACTTTACTTGTCTTATTTATGAGTATATTTATCATCTATACCTCTTTTAAAGTAATTACCATGGAACGCCTGCCTGTAATAGGAACCTTCAGAAGCATCGGCGCTACTAAAAAAATGACCAGTGGCGTACTCCTTCTTGAAAGTATCCTTTATGGAATCATAGGAGGCGTATCAGGCTGTGTTTTAGGGATTGGCGTTTTATATGGAATGGCTGCTGTTATAGCCAATGATCCCTATATGCAGATTGATGTCAGTATTAAATTTACCTTTGGGCAATTAAGGCAGGCACTCACCTTAGCTATTGTTCTTTCAAGTCTCAGTGCTTTATTACCCGTTTTAAAAATATCAAAAATACCAGTAAAGGATATTGTTCTTAACAACATCGAAAAAAAATATAAGAAAAAGAAATGGAAACTGTACTTTGGAATAGGCTTTTTGTCAGGAGCACTGATTTTACCGCCTATTATCCCACACAGCATTGCTTTTATAATTAATGCGATTTTAATGATTGCAGTTTTTGTTGCTCTTATTTATCTCATACCTTATTTAAGCAAAGTGTTTATCTGTCTGTTTGAAAAAATATATATCTTTTTCTTTGGAAATATCGGAGTTTTAGGGGCAAAAAATTTAAGAGAAAACAAGAGCATTTTAAATAATATATCCCTGTTAACTATTGGCATCGCCAGCATTATTATGATTAATTCAGTAAACTATTCTATGAATATTGAAGTTTTAGATGCTTATAAAGAGTTAAATTATGATATTCAGTTTTATATCTATGGAATGGATAGAAGATTTGAGCAAGTAATAAAGTCTACCCCTGGAATAGCCGCCAGTTATGGAATATATGGAAGTTATGATAACATCCTGGTCAAAGAAAGCGGTCAAAGCCTGGGCTATGTGCAAGGAATAGATGTCAGTCGGTTCCTGGATTTCTATGACTATGATATCGAACCAGAATTGTTAAAAAAACTGGATACAGGAAGGTATATTCTTCTAACCTACGCCCAAGGGAAAAACATGGAGTAAACATAGGAGACACTTTGACTTTAAACATGAAAAAAGGAGAGCGAAAGTACACTGTTTTAGGCTTTTTTAACGCTCTTACTCTTATGTATAATGGTCAGTATGCACTCATTGCTCAAAAATATTATAAAAACGATATGGATAGCCCTTTCTACGATGAGTTGGCTCTCAAAACTTCTAAAGATCCAGAAGAAATGGTTGAAATCTTAAATAAAAAATTTAAAAGAAATTACCCCTATATTAATTCTGTCAATCAACTTCGAAAAGACATTATGCAGTCTAATTCACAAATGATGGGGCTTCTTCAGGGTTTTTCCTTTATGACCGTCATTATTGGTATATTCGGGGTATTAAATAATCTTTTGATTAGTTTTTTAGAAAGAAAACGGCAGCTTGCGATTATGCGCTCCATCGGAATGGAAAAAAAGCAAAATACAAAAATGCTCTTTATCGAATCCCTGACTGGAGGCCTTATCGGAAGTATAACAGGTGTCATTGGAGGTATTTTTGTAAATTATGTCATTGAACATTTATTAGAAGCAATGAATTTACCAATGAACATTCATCTCTCTCCTTCCTTATTTGTTAGTTCTTTTATAATAGGTACTATGGTAATGGTTATGGCTTCTATAAGCCCTAACCTTAAATCTTCAAAATACAATATAATTGAAGCCATTAAATATGAATAAAAACTGGAGGTAAGTTTATGGAAAATCATATTGAAAATGTTATTGAAACAAGAAATCTATGTAAGACTTTTCAATTAGGCGATACCAGTGTAGAAGTATTAAAAGATATAAATATAAGTATCAAAAAAGGAGAATTTGTCTCTATCATGGGACCTTCAGGCTCTGGTAAAAGCACACTTTTATATTTAATAGGAGGATTGGATAAACCAACTTCCGGCAGCATCAAAATTAATGGTAAAGAACTGTCTGTCATGAACGATAAAGAAGAAAGTACGATGAGGAGACAAGAAATAGGCTTTGTCTTTCAATTTTACAACTTAATCCCTAATCTGAACGTTGAAGAAAATATCATGCTCCCGATTCTCCTTGATGGAAAAAAAATTAAAAATTACAAAGATAAACTCAATGAAATCTTAGAAATTGTTGGTCTCGAGGACAGAAGAAAGCATACTCCGCGGGAATTGTCCGGAGGACAGCAGCAAAGAGTTGCCATAGCAAGGGCTCTCATCAATGAGCCGGATATCATTCTGGCTGATGAACCCATCGGTAACCTGGACAGCAAAACGGGAACAGATATCATGATTCTTCTTAAAAAAATAAATGAAGAAAAAAACAAAACCATTGTTCAGGTAACCCATTCAACAGAAGCAGCAGAATACGGTAACCGGATTATTAAAGTGAAAGACGGAAAGGTGTGGAATCAATGACAATAAAAAAGATCGGTCTCTTCTTTTTAATCAATACATTCATCCTGCTGACAGCTTGCGGAAAAAACGAAACACAAGAAACAACAACGGAGCTCCCTCCTCCGGTTGATCGTTACATTGAAGCTTTTGGGATTATAAAAGCAGGGAAAATTAAAAATATTAATCTGGATTTCCCTGCTGCCATAAAAAAAATTCATGTAAGCAATGGTCAGAAAGTTAACTTAAATGATCCTTTAATCACCCTTGATCTTTCCAATTACAATAAGCAATTGCAAGACAAGGAAAACGAATATAGAATTGCACAATTAGAACTGCAAAGAATCCAGGCAGGAGAAACACCTTCTAGTCAAAAGGAATCCCAAAGGATAAAAAACGAATTAGCAAATAAGAGAAAGGCCTTATCCAGTAATTCAGACCCCGATATCCAAAAATTAATGAACGATTTGGATTTAGCCCAAAAAAGCTATGAAGATGCAAAAAGGGACTATGAAAAACAACAGATTTTATATCAACAAGGTGCTATCTCAGAATCAGAATTTGATAAGATAAAAAGAAATCTTGAACAAAGTAAAAATAATGTTGAATCCTTAAAACTTTCTGTTGAAGCATTAAAAAATAACAAACAAAAAGAAATCAGTGAATTGGAAAGAAGCTTAGACCTGACCAATGCAAGTTTAAATAGCTCAAATATCGAAGTCGAAATCCAAAAACAAAGAATCCTTTCTTTAGAAAATGAAATTGCTCTTTTAAAAGAAAAAATGAATAAACCATTTATTAAAGAAGATAAAATCGTATCCGATTTAAAAAATGCGGTTGTATATGAAATTGGTTATACTGAGGGTGACAACACTGACCAAAGCAAAAAAGTTCTTAGCTTACTCGATTTAGACAGCCTGATAATTGAAGCCAACGTATCTGAAGAATTCATTAAAGACGTTAAAGCAGGTGCCCCTGTTGATATTATCTTACTGGCCGACTCATCAAAAGAATACAAGGGAAAGGTTACAAAAATCTCAAACATGGCTATTAAAGAAAATGGAGAAACCGTAGTGCCAATAGAAATCTCCGTTGATAATAAAGATAGCTTTTTACGTCCAAACTTTAATGTTGATGTAAAAATTTATAAATAACTTTTTAAAAGTCCCAATATCATCTTAATATTGGGACTTTTAAACTAAAAAATCATCATGACTCAAATATGGCTCTATAAACACACCCCCATCAATTTGAATGATATGCTCATCCCCAGCACTCTCTTCAAGAGCGAATGCTTGATCTATTCTCTCCATAGCCTTTTCATACTTTTTCATTCTTTCCTTATCTTTTTCTGTGGATTCTTAATTCTGGAAAGATTTAAATGTTGGTGCTTTTGAAGTTGTAATAATTTGAATGATTTCATCTTCCATATCTAAAATAATTTCCGTACCA
>JAAYML010000095.1 GCA_012521395.1 Candidatus Epulonipiscium sp.
TAATAGATATGTATCTTTTAATTTTAACTATAAAGAAAGGAAGTGATGTCTATTGAACTTACTAAAAGAAAAATTCAGGGATGTAATTATGTCTGTATTACCGGTTTCACTCATTGTTATCCTGTTAAACTTTACGATTGCACCGATAGGCAGTTATTTATTATGGAAATTTATTATTGGAAGTGTATTCATTATTATGGGTTTAACAATCTTTTTATTTGGTGTTGAATTAGGCATTCAACCGATAGGTTCCCTGATGGGAGAAACGATTACAAAAAGTAAAAAAATCTGGATAGTTATTTTGTTTGGTTTTATTCTGGGCTTTTTTATTAATATTGCTGAACCAGATCTTCAAGTTTTAGCTCGGCAAGTAAGCAATATTACTTCAGGCGTCTTGTCTCAGATCAGTTTAGTTGTTGTTGTATCTGTTGGAATAGGTATAATGGTGGCTTTGGGTCTTTTGAGAATTGTTTTTAGTATTCCTATTAATAAATTGTTAACCGTATTGTATGGAATTATTTTACTCTTAGCTGTATTCTCATCAGAATCTTTCCATGGTATTGCGTTTGATTCAGGTGGCGCTACCACTGGTTCTATGACGGTTCCTTTTATTCTTGCCTTAGGTCTTGGAGTTGCTTCATTTAAAGGTGGAACTGAGGCTGAAGAAGATAGCTTTGGTCTGGTTGGTATTGCATCGACTGGTCCGATGATAGCTGTTTTTACAATGAGTATCCTTTCTTCTATTGAAAAACTGACTGGTGTTTCGTCAATTCAAGTTGGAGAAGAAAGAGGGATTCTCTCTTCTTATATTCATGAAATTCCTATCGTTACTTATGAAGTATTAATGGCGTTGCTTCCTTTTTTAATATTATTTATTCTGTTTAATCATCTCAGTTTTAAATTGAAAAGGAGACAATTGCGGAAAATCTTCCTGGGTTTACTCTATACTTTTGTAGGTTTTATTCTTTTTTTGGTAGGCGTCAATGCAGGTTTTATGGAAGCAGGCAGAGCTATTGGACAAACTATTGCTTTGATAGGAAAAGACTGGCTTGTCATCTTAACTGGTTTTATTTTAGGACTTACGGTTATTTTAGCTGAGCCGGCAGTATATGTGTTAAACGAACAAATTGAAGATGTTACAAGCGGGCATATCAGGAAAAGTCTGATTTTATTTTCCCTTGCTGTTGGTGTAGCTGTTGCAGTAGCTTTATCTATGATCAGGATATTAAATCCATCTGTCCATTTATGGCATTTCCTTTTGCCAGGGTATCTTTTAGCTATTCTACTTACATATTTTACACCCAAATTGTTTGTTGGGATAGCCTTTGATTCGGGGGGTGTCGCTTCAGGCCCAATGACAGCAACTTTCATCCTGGCTTTTTCTCAGGGAGTAGCAGGAGCAATTCCGGGAGCGGATGTTTTATTAGATGGTTTTGGTGTGATTTCAATGGTAGCATTAACCCCTTTGATAGCCATTCAAATTTTAGGAATACTATTTGAAAGAAAAGCAGCAAAAAGGAGTTGAGATAAGTGCAAACCGATGTGGTTAATTATAGATTTATTCTGACTATGGTCGTAGCCAATCATGGGGATGGCAGTAAAGTATTATCAGAGGCAAAAAAGATTGGCATACCAGGAGGGACGATTTTTTTCGGAAAAGGAACGGTTCATAATCATTTATTAGAAATGCTGGGCATTGATGAAGAAAAAAAGGAAATTGTCATTTTAGCTTCTGAGGCAGCCTATGAAGACGAACTGCATGAAAGATTAAATAATAAGTTTAATATGCATAAGCCTGGAAAAGGGATTATGGTTTCTTTGCCTATTAATAAATTATTGTATACCCATAACTGTGTTGAAGAGGATAGTAATAGGGACTTGGAAACAGGAGGTAAGAAAGAAATGGAATATCAAGCGATTTTTATCATAGTTGACAGGGGTCTTGGCCATGAGGTTGTTGATGTAGCTACGGAAGCGGGAGCTAAAGGAGCTACGATTATTAATGCCAGGGGGTCTGGTATTCATGAAAAAGAAATGTTTTTTTCCATTAATATCGAACCAGAAAAAGAAATTGTTATGATTATTATAAAAAAAGAACTGACCGACGCTATTATTAATGCTGTAAAAGAAAAAATGAAAATCGACGAACCTGGCAGAGGGATTATTTTTGTTATGGACGTTTCAAAAGCTTCAGGATTAAGGGATTAGAAAGATAAATTAAGATAATTTTATTATTTTAAAAGTTTTTAATGGTTAATAGATAGGGTGTTCGTATGAAAAAACTTGACCGATCTTTTTATGAAAGAGATACATTAGTTGTAGCCCAGGAATTGTTGGGTAAGTATATCGTTCATAAAATAAAGGGTAAGGAATTAATTGCCAGGATTGTGGAAACAGAAGCCTACAAAGGCCCTGTTGATAAGGCAGCCCATAGCTATCAAAATCGGAGAACGCCAAGAACAGAAGTGATGTTTGGTCCTCCGGGTCATGCTTATGTATATTTGATTTATGGGATGTATTTATGTATGAATATTGTAACAGAAGAAGAGGGTATGCCGTGTGCTGTATTATTAAGAGCTGCAGAACCTGTTGAAGGCCTGGACGAGATGGCACAGTTAAGATTTAATAAAACATACAAACAATTAACCAGATCACAAAAGATAAATCTGACTAATGGTCCGGGTAAGCTGGCTATGGCACTCAATATTACCCGTGAGGACAATGGATTAGACCTTTGTGCTGAAAAGATGTTTATATGTGAAAGTGATTCAGATTCCAATTTTTTTATTGGAAGAGGTAAAAGAATAAATATTGATTATGCAGAGGAAGCGGCAGATTACTTATGGAGATTTTATATTAAAAATAATCCTTATATATCCAAAGTAAAAGAATAGAGAAGATATTATCTTCTCTATTCTTTTTTAATCCTTTTTTATTGATTATTTTTTGATTTTTTTACTAAAATAATAGCAGCAATTGCAGAAAGTATTAACAAAACGGCTACAAAAATGTCCGTTGCAGACATCCTTTCACCCCCCTCTTATTTCTTATAAAAAATAAGAAAGGTGAAAAATCATTTATGGATACTCCCTTCAAAATAATTAGAAAACAGTTCAAATAATATTTTTCTTTTATCTAATAAAATTTGATTTTTTCGCTGGTACTTATACAGATATTGACAACCATATATAAAAATAACTATTATGTTTGCCGAATATAAAATTAAATGGAATACTTTTCTCTCATTGTTATTCTTAAAATCAGTAAAAGACAGTATAGAATCTGTAATAGATGTATAGCATAATAAAACGGAATGATTTGAAGAAGAATAATGATATTCTTCATTCAAAGCAGTTTGCACAGACCAATTTAGGATAGTTATTAATGATAAAAGTACCACGATTTTTTTTATAAAGATTTTTTCTTTCAAATCCTATCATACCTTTTTTATAATGGATTTATATTTAAATTATACAACGGAATTGTTTAGTTTTGTAGATTAATAAATTATTAAGTGTATAATTTAATATACTAAGGAAGTAATATTAATATTATAAGGAGGGTTTAATATGCAAAATTTAAGTCAATTGTTGCAAACTGGAGATTGGAAAGGAGAAAAACATGTACCTGTTATTCACATCCCTCAAAATGTTAAAGCTGGAGAACCAATAGAAATAAAAGTATCTATTGGGGATGAAATCAAGCATCCTAATGAATTAGAACATCATATTAAGTGGATTAAACTATTTTATTTCAAAAAAGACGGAA
>JAAYML010000096.1 GCA_012521395.1 Candidatus Epulonipiscium sp.
ATATCGTTAAAGAAGGAGGAATCAAAATGAAAAAAGTACTTACGATTGCTGGCTCAGATTGTAGCGGAGGTGCAGGAATACAGGCTGATTTAAAGACCTTTTCTGCCCATGGAGTTTTTGGAATGAGTGTGATTGTTGCTGTTGTGGCAGAAAACACAAGCCGGGTTATTGACATACAAGTGGTCACCCCAGATATGATTGAAAAACAGATAGATGCGATATTTGAAGATATTGAAGTGGACGCTGTAAAAATTGGAATGCTGTCTGAGGAAGCTTGTATGAAAGCCGTAGCAAAAAAATTGGAAGAGTATAAGCCTAAAAATATCGTGATTGATCCTGTGATGTATGCGAAAAATGGCTGTCCTCTTATGGACCCTCATTCCATAGATGCTTTAATAAAAGTGATTATACCTCATGCTGATTTACTTACGCCTAATATTCCAGAAGCCGAAAAAATAGTCAATATAAAAATTAATAATGAAGAAGATATGAAAAAAGCAGCCAAAATCATTTATGAGATGGGCTGCAAAAATGTCCTGGTAAAAGGTGGCCATTCCATTGGGGATGCAGTAGATATTTTATATAATGGTGAAGATTTTTATTATTATAGAAGCAAACGAATTCAAACGAAAAATACTCACGGAACAGGCTGTACATTTTCTTCAGCAATTACAGCAAATCTTGCACTTGGCATGAATATGCCTGAAGCTGTTGAAAAAGCAAAGAAATATATTACTATTGCCATTGAGAATGCATTAGATATTGGGAAAGGTCATGGTCCAACCCATCATTTTTATGAATTATATAAGAACGGCTTAAAGGAGTAAAAAGTTACAGTGATGATTAAAAAATAAATTTCTCAACATTAGAATAAAATAAAGAAAGGTTGGTTGAAATGAGTTTATTGACAAAGTCATGTGCAAATTTAGTAGATGAAATAAGAGTAAAAAATCCTTTGATTCATAATATTACCAATTATGTAACCGTCAATGATTGTGCCAATGCTATTTTAGCCATCGGAGCTTCCCCAATTATGGCTGACGATTGTGAAGAAGTAGAAGAGATTGTTTCGATATCTTCTGCTTTAGTCATTAATATGGGTACATTAAATAAACGAACAATTAGCTCTATGATTATGGCTGGTAAAAAAGCCAATGAACTGAATATACCTGTTATTTTAGATCCTGTTGGGGCAGGGGCTTCTGGCCTTCGGAATAAAACCGTATCTGATATTCTTTCAGAGGTAAAAGTAAATGTTATCCGCGGAAACTTATCTGAAATTTCATTTATAGGTGGGCTTGAAGCTTCTACAAGAGGTGTTGATACAGCCGTTGAAGATGAAAAAAATGATGCCGTTGAGCTTGCAAAACGCATAGCCGATAAATATTCATGCATTGTTAGTGTTACGGGAAAAGTGGATATTATTTCGGACGGAATTAGGTTTGCCAGGGTTGCCAATGGTCATAAATTCCTTTCAAAAGTCACTGGCACAGGTTGTATGACTTCTGCTCTTGTTGCAAGTTTTTCTGGGATAACTAAGGATTATTATACTGCTGCCGTTACTGGAATTGCATCCATGGGCATTGCAGGAGAAATTGCTTTTGAAAAATCAGGCCATAAAGGAACGGGTAGTTTTCATGTCCAAATTATTGATGCCTTAACCAATATAAATGGTTCCATATTTATAGAAAGAGGGAAAATCGATGAAAAGAAGTATTGATTATACACTTTATCTTGTTACCGATCGAGAACTGATGAGTACAAAAAAATTAGAAGATGCCGTCGAACAGGCAATTTTAGGTGGCTGTACAGTAGTACAAGTGCGGGAAAAGAATTGCTCGTCATTAGAATTTTATGAAATAGCTTTAAAAATAAAAGAAATTACAGACCGCTATCAAATTCCTTTAATCATAAATGACAGAATAGATATTGCTTTAGCAGTTGATGCTGCCGGGCTACATATTGGACAAAAGGATATACCAGCTAAAACTGTAAGAAAGATAGTAGGTAAGGACAAAATCATTGGAGTATCAGCTTCAAATTTCGAAGAAGCCATCAGAGCTTACCATGACGGTGCAGATTATCTTGGTGTTGGAGCCATGTTTACTACAGATACCAAAAAAGATGCAGAACATACATCGATGGAGGAGCTAATAAAAATAAGAAAAGAAATTCCTCTTCCCATAGTTGTCATTGGGGGAATCAATGAAGAAAACATAAGAGATTTTAAAGACATAGGTATTAATGGATTTGCTGTGGTATCGGCTATTATTACCAAGCCGGATATAAAAAAGGCAGCAGAAAATTTAAAAAGAATCATCTTAAATTGTTCAAAATAACTTGCTATGAAACAAGATAATTCATTGTTAATTATCTTGTTTCATGGACAAATTAAAAAATGCTTTTCATTTATTAGTTGTTATTAATTTACAGGTAAAAAAATAACGCAAAAATGTAATCCTATATATTAGGAAAAGCAAGGCATTCTCCAAAAAATATGGCAAAAATCAAAAAAACGATGGTTGATTTTTGCAGGTTTCTTATCATAAAGGCTGATAATAAGGAGGCGTGATTTAAAAATATGATAGAAAAAATAATAACTCTTTTTTATTTTACACCTTTTTGTTGAATCGTTTGTTTCTGCTTATTGTTGGTATATTGATATTAATTATTTTAAAACCCTTGACTTTGCGCATTACCAATAATAATTTAAAAGCTATAGAAGAACTAAGAAAGTCTGTTTTAGAAATGGGGAAAGGGAACATGGAATATTCCCTGCGTCCTCATGTGTTTGAAGAGTTTCAGGAACTTAATGATACTTTCCGCCAAATGGTACTGCAGCGGGAAGAACTTCAGAAAAGAAACAGTGAGTTGACAGAAAGAAAAAGAGTTATGGAAATCAGGCAGTTGGAGGAAAAAATTAATCCTCATTTTGTATTTAATGTTTTAGAAACTTTACGTTATGAGGTTATTATTGATCCGACAAAGGCTTCTGAAATGATCATGGCATTTGCAAACATTATGCGTTATAGTATATACTATAGAGATACGATTGTATCTCTTAAAACAGATATTGCTTATGTAAAGGATTATTTAATGCTGCAAAAGATGCGTTATAACCGTCGTTTGACTTATAGCATTGATATACCCGATGAGCTTTTGGAATGTAAAGTTCCCAAGCTGGTTATTCAACCGATTGTAGAAAACTCTCTAAAACATGGAATGCAAAATGTGGAATCCATACATGTTCAGATTGCTGTTTTTATAGAAGGGGATCAATTAATCATTCGTGTGGAAGATAACGGGACAGGCATTGAACCTGAAATATTGGAAGAGCTGGTTAAGGATTTAGAAAGAGAAGATGTTTATAAAGAACACATTGGCATGTATAACTCTCATAGGGTTATCAGATTATTATATGGACCGCCCTATGGATTAAAAATTGAAAGCAACTATGGCAAAGGTACACGAGTCGATATAATTTTACCGTTTAATAAGGGGAATGAAGATGCATAAGGTATTAATCGTTGAAGATGAAGACATTATGCGAAAAGGACTTATGTTTATGCCTAAATGGCAGGAAGTCGATTGTATAGTAGTCGGAGAAGCTGTAAATGGTCAGGATGGTTTGGAAAAAATCCGTAGACTCCAGCCTGATATTGTCATTGTAGATATTAATATGCCAGTGATGGACGGACTTGAAATGCTGGAAAAAAGTATTGAAGAATATGGTTATGATGCGATTATTGTATCGGGCTATGGAGAATTTGAATATGCGCAAAAAGGGATTAGCCTGGGTGTTACAGAATACCTCTTAAAACCTATTGATTATACTAAGCTTTATGAAGCCATCCGGAAAATCCAGGCAAAAAGAAATACCGATTCCAGCATTAAAAATGCTATCAAGCAGATTAATGTGGAAAAGAAAAAGTTAGGCATTTTAGATTTTGAAGAAAAGGAGACAGGAAACCGCTATGTGGATTTTATGATAAAAAGCATTCATGAAAACTATGCCACAAAGCTGGCACTAAGTGATATCAGTGAAGAGTGCCAGATGTCTTCAACTTATCTTAATGTAAAATTTAAAAACGCAACAGGTTATACCTTTAATGACTACTTAAACCGCTATAGAATTAAAAAAGCAGTCGACTTATTAAAAGAAAATAAATATATGATTTATGAAATTGCTGAAATGGTTGGCTTTTCAGATTATAAATATTTCATTAAAGTCTTTAAAAAATATGTTGGTTGTTCACCAGCACGATTCATAAAAGAGCATGGAAATTAAAGATATTTTTTTCCTTAATAAAAAGTAGGGGGAAAAAGCTATTCCCATTTTACTATGTCCGGATGATATGGATTTTTGGTGCACTGTTGTTGTAGCACAGGTCAGGTATGATAATGATATTGTTGTGTGGGAAAGGCTAGGTATAGTAACCAGTCCTATAGATGTGGAACAATGGCGTCAATCAGGAATAAAAAATTTTGAAAGTTGGTCTGAACAGGATTGGGAACTGTATGGTTCCAGTCTTGCAAATTTAAAGGATGATGATGAGGAATGGGATAGATGGATTAATAAACATTGGATTGACGAGGAA
>JAAYML010000097.1 GCA_012521395.1 Candidatus Epulonipiscium sp.
AAGCTGCTGATGTATTATGATTTGAGTTTGGGGAGGGTATAATTACTTGTGATAAAAAAATTTAAGGAAATTGATGGTATTGCTGTGTATAAAAACTTTTTATGGGACTCAACTGTACTGGATGATAAAAACAGTCAACCATTATGTTTTGGAAGGGTCAATATTATATATGGTAGAAATTATTCGGGGAAAACTACTTTATCGAGAATTCTTCGCTCATTTGAAACTAATTTCCTCGATTCAAAATATGGCGCTCCAACTTTCTCACTGGAAATGGCTAATGGTACAATCCTAACTCAAGAAAACCTACAGCAAAAAGATTTTCTTTTCAGAGTTTTTAATAAAGACTTTGTCTTGGACAACCTAAAATTTATTGTAGATCCTAATGAAAAAATAAAAGCTTTTGCTGTTATAGGAGAAGAGAATACCCGACCTGAAAAAGAAATTCGTGAACTTAAAGAGGAATTAGGTTCTAATGAAACGGGTAAAGAATCAGGTTTATATCTGTTATTGAAAGAAGCGAAAACAACCGAAGAAAAAGAGAAAAATAAATGGAATGCTGAAAAGAACAATCTTGAAAAAAGACTATCTGAGAAAGCAACTAAGAATCCCACTGGAATAAAATATCAGGCTGAAAAATTTGGAGATCAGAATTATAATATTGCAAAGCTAAAATCCGACCTAGATTTGGTACTCTCTGATAAGTATCTGGCTCCTACACCAGAGGAAATAAAGAAATATGAGACCATTCTTTATGAAAAAATAAAACCCCAAATTAGTGAATTGCCAAAAATTAACCTTCTTTTCGATTCTTTTTGCGACGAAGCACAAGTATTATTATCTAAACAAATTGGTGAGTCGGATAAAATTCAGGAACTGCTTAATGATTACGCATTGAACAAATGGGTAAAAGAAGGCGTTGGTTTGTTAACAGGGAAAAAACAATGTGCATTTTGCGGCTCTGAAATTACAGATGAACGATGGGAATGTCTTAGAAAACATTTTGACGATGATTCGCAAAAACTTGAGCATGATATTAATGATTTGCTTGAGCGAATAGAAAACCATAAGGATGCAATAATCAATGGGTTTACATGGAATCGGGAAGATTTTTATGTTAATTTCCATGAACAATTGGAAACGTTAAAAACAAAATATAACGATGCCGCAGAAAAATATGTAAAGCATTTGGATGCTATAAGTGTGCAGCTTAGAAACAGATTATCTGCTATTACAAAAAAAAATGAATTTATTAGACCAAATGATCAAAAAATCGATTTTGTTGCCATATGGGATGAATGCGACAAACTCAAAAATGAGGCTGATTCATATTCTTCATCTATTAGTAAACAAAAAAAAGATGCACAAAACAAGTTAAGGTTATTTGAAGTATATTCTTTTGCTGAAGCTATTGGATATAAGGATGAATGTAATAAAATTATAGATTTACATGAAGCGTATAATAAAGCGAATGAAAAGACTATTGTACTTCAAAATAAGATTGAAGAAGTAAAAAAGTTAATCGAACAGAAAAAAAGTTTATTAAGCAATGAAAAAATAGCAGCAGAAAAAATCAACGAGTATCTAATCAAATATTTTGGCCATGAATATTTAACTCTTAGAGCTGTTGAAGATGATTCAACAAACGAAAAGAGTGTTTATTTTGAAGTGATTCGATACGGTAATATTGCATTCAATTTAAGTGAAGGGGAATGTAGTTTAATTGCTTATTGCTATTTTATGGCCAAACTGGATGATGTTAAAACCGCCGGTCAAAAACCTATAATTTGGATTGATGATCCTGTAAGCAGTCTTGATGATAATCATATTTTTTATATGTATAGCCTAATTAATGAAATAACAAGGAAAGGGTTATATGACCAATTATTCATTTCTACACACAATTTAGAGTTTTTAAAATATCTCCGGAGACTAAATGCAAGAGAAAAGAAATATTGGATAATATACCGTACTGGCGAAAACTCTGTCATAAAACCTATGCCAAAGTATTTGGAAAAATATGGAACGGAGTTTAACTACCTTTTTTCATGCATACATAAATGTTCACTTTTAGATGAGAATGATGATGATAATTATGAAATTATTTATAACTTCGGAAATAACGCACGAAAGTTTTTAGAAGTCTACCTTTATTTTAAATATCCGTATATCGACGAAAAAGATTATAATCTAGAAAAAAGACTTGAAAGATTTTTTGCAGGTGATTCTATAATTGCAAACAAGGTTAATAGGGTTGTAAACGAATATTCTCATTTACAGGTAATGGAAAGAAGTTTGAAGCCAATTGATAAACGTGAAATCATAAGTGTAGCAAAGCATATAATTGATAAAGTTAAAGAGGATACGGAACAATACCAAGACTTACTTCAAAGCATTAGCGAAAATACTAGAACTTAAACATATTAAGATTAATCAACATAAAAAGTTAGTTATTTTGAGGGCTCAATACAACATGATTACTTTTACTATAGGTGATTACGTTTTTGATAAAACTAAA
>JAAYML010000098.1 GCA_012521395.1 Candidatus Epulonipiscium sp.
GCATCGCAGCCGTCTCTCTTAACATTTTTTGTGTTTCATTATAATTATTTAAATCCGTTAAAAAAGTATAAGAACCTGCCATATGTATGGCTTCATCATCTTCATCCCATTTTGCTTTTCCCTGAATAAGAACCCATTCATAAGCAGTATTGAATTTGATTCTGCATTCTATTTTAAAATGCTGAATTTCCTTTTTTAAATACTTGTTTAAAAAATGGCTTAATCCATCAATATCTTGAGGATGAATGATATGATTTATGGCATCATAAAATACATAATGTGATGAACCGGATATATCGGAAAGCTCATTGAGCTTTTTACTATAATAAATTTTATTATTTTTTATATCCCAGAACCAAAAACCATCATTAGCTCCTTCAATCGCTAATTCCATGCAGGCATTACTGGACTGACTATTGAAGGATTGATCCTCCTGATAAAAATTTAAACTCATGTCACCATCTCCCAAAAAGAGATAAAATCTCATCTGTATATACACTTCTTTAAATTTAATTATACATCATTTAAAGAATTATGCAAATTATTTTACATTATACTATATTTTTTAACTCCAGTATATAAATAAGATTTTTAAAACTTTCATGCAAAAATAAAAGATTAAATAATAACATTTGTACGCTTTTAACTATAACAAAAAATTATAATAAAGCCGTGACTTATCATACATTCCATTATGCATAATTGTTTATCCCTTTATTTATTCACTTATTCCATACTTTTTTATGAAATAACTTTTATTTTTCGAAATGATTTTTAACAACCTTATTAATTGATCGATTTCCTGAAAAGTATTATAAAAGCCAAAGCTAATTCTGACCAAGCCTGGTCTTCCCTTATCATTTTTCATATAGCCTTTAGATTCTTCTTCAGATATGTCCAGCAATTTTTGAACATAGGGCTGGGCACAAAAACAGCCGCTTCTTACTGAAATAGCCCCTTCATAAGCTAAAGCAAGAGCCGTTACTTCATGGGGCAAACCTTTAATGTTAAAAGAAATGATTCCCACCCTGCCACTCTTTTGAAAGGCTTCTCCGTAAATAATTATATCGTCTATTTCTCTTAAACGTCTTATCGCATAATCAGAAAGTTTTGTTTCATATTGATATATATTTTCCATCCCAATTTTTTTAAGAAACTTTATCGCTTCAGCCAAAGCCACAACGCCTACTGCATTAGGGGAACCGGCTTCTTCATTTAATGGCGCATCATTCCATAAGACATCTTTATGGCTTACAAATTTTACAGTACCTCCTCCAGGTTCGGATGGTCTGCCTCCTTCAAAAAAATCTTTATGTCCTATTAAAACGCCCGTCCCAAAAGGTGCATACATTTTATGTCCTGAAAAGGCTAAAAAATCGATATGTTCCGGATCATCATGTGCTTTCATATCCACTGAAACATGAGGGACTAATTGAGCGCCATCAACAAATATCCTGGCTCCATATTGATGGGCAAGTTTTGCAATTTTATAGACAGGATTAATATAACCCGTTACATTTGAAGCCCCTGTAACTGTTACCAGTTTTACTTTACCCTTATATTTTTCCAGTTTGTATTCCAAATCCTTAATATCCAGTCTGCCATATTGGTCGACTCCAATATAGTCCAAATCAAACTGACTCCTCCAAGGTAAATCATTGGAATGATGTTCCATAGCTGTAGATAGTACAAGCCCTCTTCCCTCCTTTTGAAAAAGGCGCCTTGCCATTTTATTAATTGCCTGCGTCGTATTGCTTGTAAAAATCACTACATCTTTATTAAAATCTGCTCGGACAAAGTCAGCCACCCTTTCCCTTGCTTTCTCATAAATCCAGGTAGAAACTCTGGACTTGTAACCTACTCCCCTGTGAATGGAAGAATAATAAGGCAAATATCTGTTAACAGCCTCCACAACCGGTAAAAGAGGAGGTGTTGTTGCCCCATTATCAAAATTTATTTCTATACCAGACCTATCATCCATTAATGGCACTTTTCTATTTATCCCAACAATTAATTTTCTTAATTTATAAACATTAATAGGATTTTTCATAACCACACCTGCCCAACATACTCTATATTATTTTATTATCGAACACTTAAAATGTGCTTGGGCTTAGTTTAAAGTCCATTAAAAAAAGCTTTTATTTACCGTCCAGGTAAACAAAAGCTTTTTTACTTTATCTTATTTAAAATATTTTTTGCTTGTTTTTATCTAAAAGCAAGATTAAAGGATAACCTATGCCATAACAAGCAAGTACTTGACCTAAGCCCACTGTAACAATAGACATCAGAAAAGGAGCATTCATTGTAATCTTCAAAATAATTGGCACAACAATTGCGTTAACAAGCACAGGGGGCAAAGGAACCAAAAACTTCTTTGGCATCTTATAAGATAATATGGCAGCAATAAGGGTGGCCAAACTTCCAAAAATAATATCTAAAAGAGAACTTCCTACTAAATTAGATATCAGACAACCTATAAAAAGTCCGGGAATAGCTGCTGGTGTAAAGTATGGTAACACCGTCAGAGCCTCAGAAATCCTAAATTGAACAGGACCAAAACCCATAAAACCAAAAGTTAAGGTAATCACCACATAAATTGCTGCAATGGCTGCCGCCTGTGTCAAAAATTTTGTGTACTTATTCATTTTCATTCCTCCTAGTTTTGTTTATAGTCAGGTTGGCTTTCGAACTGACTGAATTATAACTATAACATATTTTAGGCTAAAATAAAAGATAATTTTAAGAACTAATCGTTTAAGAAATTAAACTGTGCCTTAAACAAATCGTAATATAATCCTTTCTTTTCTAAAAGTTCCCTATGGGTACCCATTTCTTTTATCTTTCCCTCATCAATAACCATTATCCTATCAGCATTTTGTATGGTAGAAAGACGATGGGCAATTACAAAAGAAGTTCTTCCTGCAAGAAGTCTTTCAATTCCTTTTTGAATCAGTCTTTCTGTCTGGGTATCAATACTGGCCGTTGCCTCATCCAAAATTAAAATCCTCGGATTTGCCAGTAAGGCTCTTGCAAAAGCTATCAGTTGTCTTTGGCCAACGGATAATCTGGAACCTCTTTCATTGATATCCGTATCATATCCTTTTTCCAACTTCATAATAAAATCATGAGCAGATACCGCTTTAGCAGCATTGATAATCTCCTCATCACTGGCATCCAATTTGCCGTAGCGGATATTATCTTTTATTGTCCCTGAAAACATAAAGGTATCCTGGGTCATAATGCCCATTTGCCCCCTCAGACTTTCCAGGGTAACTTCTTTAACATCATACCCATCAATTAAGACTCTGCCTTTTTGTGCTTCATAAAAACGGCTGACTAAGTTAACAATGGTTGTTTTCCCTGCTCCTGTAGGTCCTACTAAAGCAATCGTTTCGCCCGCTTTTACCTGAAAACTGACGTCATTTAAAACAATATTGTCATCATCGTAAGAAAAACTGACATTCTCAAACACCACATCGCCTTTTATTTCAGGCAGAACCCTGGCATTTTCCATATCTTTTATGTCTACTTTAATATCCATGATATTAAAAATTCTTTCGGCCCCTGCCATATTAATCACAAGGAGATTATAAAAATCACTGATATTAACAATAGGTCTCCAAAAAATCGAAATATATCCCGTAAAAGCCACTAACAAGCCAACAGTAATATCTCCGCTGTTTAACATGCTAACACCAAACCAAAAGACTATAATTGAACCTAAGCCCCAGGAAAACTCTGTTATAGGCCAGAATAAATCATTCATCTTTACCGCATGAACAAAAGCCGTTTTTAAATCATTTAAATGCGTATAAAATCTCTTACTGGTATATTCTTCCGCTGCAAAACTGTGTATCACTTTAATCCCTGAAAAATCTTCATGAATATAAGCATTCATAAGAGAATTCTTCTTTCTGTATGTCTGCCATCTTTTTCTCGATACAATTTGTATGCAAAACATCGACAGTAATAAAAAAGGTAAAGTAGTCAGAGATAACAGGGCAAGTTGAAAATTCATAGAAAGCATAATCATGACAACGATAATGATTTTAATCATATCTGGAATCAAATTGGTCACACTATTGGAAAATAAGTCATTTAAGGAATTCACATCCCCAATGATTCTTGCTAAAATTTTTCCTGTGGGCCTGCTGTCAAAAAAAGAAAAGGATAAACTTTGAATATGGACATACAATTCTTGTCTAATCGTTAAGATAATCTTGTTACTTACCTTTGCCATAATCCTTATCCTCTTTCTGCTGCAAACTAAGGCAAGAATATTGGCAATAATCATGATACCCCCCAATAAAAACAGGCCTTTAATATCTTTTTGAACAATATATTCGTCAATACCCCTTTTCATAAAATAAGGATTAAGTAATTCAACAGCAATGACAATACTCATTAAAAATAACGTTTCTGCTATTTCTAACTTATAAGGTTTTAAATAAGCAAAGAGCCTCATAATAATTTCTATATTTGATTTTTGAGTAATCTTATCATCTTTATTTACTGTCATAAACATCACCTATACTTTTCTTGTCTCTAATTCAGAAATCTCTTTCAGACCTTTAAATTGTTCACAATAAATTTCATAATACTTGCCTTTCTTATCCAGCAAACTCTTGTGATTTCCCCGTTCTACAATTTTACCATCTTCCAAAATAAGAATTTCATCAGCATCTTTTACAGCAGAAA
Source organism: Candidatus Epulonipiscium sp. (assembly GCA_012521395.1). Taxonomy (GTDB): domain Bacteria; phylum Bacillota; class Clostridia; order Lachnospirales; family Defluviitaleaceae; genus JAAYML01. The sequence goes on from JAAYML010000098.1 coordinate 4,702, forward strand.
TTCTATGGGCAATAATGATTTTCGTAATATCCTTTCTCTTTTCTAAGGCTTTTTGAATTTTATATTCTGTTTCCATATCAAGAGCAGAGGTCGCATCGTCTAAGATTAAAATCGGACTGTTTTTAACCAGGGCCCTTGCTATAGAGATACGCTGCTTTTGCCCACCTGATAATCCAAGACCCCTTTCCCCAATGAGTGTCTCATAACCCTGAGACATTTCTTTTACAAAGGAATGTACTTCTGCGTCTATCGCTGCTTTAATTAAGTCTTCTTTGCTTGCTTCCCGGTTACCAAAGCGGATATTTTCCTCAATGGTATCAGAAAATAGGAAGGTATCCTGCATAACAACAGATATATTACGTCTTAAAGTCTTAAGATCCATTTCTTTTACATCAATACCATCTATCAAAATAGAACCTCTGGTACAGTCATAATAACGACCTATAAGATGAATCAGGGAACTTTTACCAGAGCCTGTCTCCCCCATAATACCTATCGTATTTCCGGCCTTAAGTTCAAAAGAAATATCCTCTAAAGCCTTGTGACCATCATATTCAAAATCCACATTCTTAAATGTAATGTTTCCTTTTATCTTTTCTGGTACTACAGGATTTTCAGGGTTCTTTATCAAAGCTTCTTCATTAAATATTTTTTCTATTTTTTTACTTGAAGCCAAAGCCCTGGCCAATAGATTTGTAAGCCACCCCATCAGACGCATGGGCCAAATCAACATATAAATGTAATTACTGAATGCCACCAAAAGTCCTATGGATATCTTTTCACGGATAACCATAAGCCCCCCTGCCACAATCACGATAACAATGACCAGATTGGACAAAAATTCTATCATGGGGTTATAGTGCGCCAGAACGCTTGCCTGCTCTAAATTTAACTCATAATTTTTTTTATTCTCTATTAAAAATTTCTTTATTTCATATTTTTCTCTGCCAAAGGCTTTAACCAGCCTTACCCCTGCTATGTTTTCCTGAGCCGTTGTATTTAAAACTGCCCCCTGATCGCTGATTTTTTCATAAGTTTCTCCAGCTTTTCTTTCAAATTTATATGCAAAGAAACCGATCAGAGGCATTAAAGACAAGCTAACAAGAGCCAATTTCCAATGAAGAATAAAAAGTAAACATGAAGCAATGATAAAATAAAAAATTTGTTCTAAAAATAACATAATCCCAAAACTGACAGCTTGCCAGATATTATCCGTGTCCTCTTTAATTCTGGACATCAGTTCTCCTGTATTCATTTTATCAAAAAATGAAAAAGATAAGCTTTGAATATGATCAAATAAGTCTTTACGGATATCTACAATCGTCTTTGCACTCACCCAGTCAAATGTCATATCCTTAACATAGCCTAAAATTCCTCTGGTAACCGTAATGATAAGCAAACCTAAAAGGGCTCCTTTAAATTTTTCTAAATGTCCTTCCACAATAACCTCATCTACAACGATTCTGCTAAAATAAGGATTAAACATATCCAGTATTAAGTTAAGCATCATGACGATAAAACCCATTAAGTAAATCTTTCTGTATTTGTTTACATAACGAAATAAGCGTCTCATCCTATACCTCCTAAAAATTAAGCACCCCAGGTCAGCTTATCTTATTTGCAATTAAAATACATGTAAAAAAGTCATGGTAACAGCCATGACCTTTTTAAGAGATAAAAAAGGCCATAGGTAATAATACCCATGACCTTAATATCTATTTCAAAGGATAAATTGCTAAAACACAACGGCTCCTTTTGAGGCAGGGCTATTACTGCTGGTTAAAAAAACAAATATACAACTTTTAAAGAATTGATTAAAAACATTACGGCTATAATTATTGTTACCATTATTGCTATAATACATATAATTTAAAATCATATTCCTGCCTCCTTTCATAATATTTACATGCTATTTATGATAATGCAGGCAAAATGACCTTGTCAATAGCTTTAATGAAAATATAACAAAGAAAACATTAAAAAAACGTACATAAAGTACGTTTTTATTTTATAACTCTTACTATTGGATTTAAGAAGAAAAGGCTTCCTGATCCTTTACATTTAACTTCTTTTCTCTTTCTAAAACAATCACTTCCACTTCTGGCGTTGTAGAAGCTATATAGCTGGCTATATCATTGGTAAGTAACCTGTAAATCTTATTTTTCATGGTTTCTCCTAATACCAATTCCGTTATATTATGTTCTCTGATAAAAGATACAATTCTTTCAGGTACATTATCATCACAAACCACGTGAACTTCAGCACCTAATTTAGAAGCATAATCAAATAATTCCTGGAGTAACTCTCCTGTATCATTCTTTGATAAAATGTTATTCCCCTGTTCGACGTGAAGTATATGTAACTCCCCACCCAATTGTTCTGCTAATTCAGCACCTTTTTTAATAAGCCTTCTACTGTTCTGCTGAATCGTGATGCAAACCAAAATCTTTTGTTTCATAAAATCCCCTCCTCATGGAGATAAATAGGCTTACTACACCTATTATATTGTATCATATTTTATAAAAATATACTATTGCTTATTTTTAATCCCATCCCAAAACTCTTTATTCTCCAAACCCAGTCGCCAGATGGCAATTCCCTCCAACCCCTTTTTTTTGGCCAATTGCATTTTATACTGGCTGCTTTGCAAATTTTCAAACCAGACAATTCTCTCTTTTCCACTTTCATCTTTATAGCGGTAATAAGGAACCTTAAAAGTGTCATTCCATAAGATTTTCCCACCATATTTTTTCAGATAATCATTAATTTCAGAGACTGTAACAGCCTTTCCATTTTTCCCTTCAATGGGCCAGTCATAACCGTAAGCTGCAATTCCCATCAATATTTTTTTGGGTGAAATTTCTCCTACGGCATAATTGATAACGTTTTCTACCCAGTCGTAAGAAGCTACAGGACCCGGGCTTCCTCCTGACCAATGCTCATCATAAGTCATGATGATAACCCTGTCTGCATATTGACCTATAGTTTTATAATCGAAAGCCCCTGTCCAGTTATCCTTTGGATGATCAGCCATTTTTGCAGGCACACATACTGAAAGTATATATTTTTTTGGTCCTAATTCAGCCTTTAATTCTTTTATAAAAGAACTAAATTCCGCTCTTACATCTGGTCCTATCCCTTCAATGTCTATGGTCACACCTTTGTAGCCGGACTTTTCTATTTCTGTCAGGATATTTTTTACAAGCTGATTTCTAAGGATAGGATCTTCCAGAACTTCTTCAGCCAATTCTTTATGAAAGCTACCTCCCTTAGCATTGTGAATAAGCATAGAAGAATCTATCTTTTTTTCACAGGAATAAGCTAATATTTCTCCTTGATCATAATCGGATTCTAAGCTTCCATCCGTTTTAATGCCATGACTAAAAGTCACTACATCCGTTATTTTTTGGTGATTGCTTTTTAAAGAATTATAAGAGCTTAAATGACCTTCATAATATTTGACGGTAAAACCAAGAACCGTATCAAATTGATAAGCTATAGGCTCCATTTCTTCTAACGGACTTCCCGGATCTTCAATAATTATAGAAGGCGGAACGACTCTTAAAAGTTGTCCTACGTAAATAACATCTGATTTGAGTTGATTCCATTCTTTTAGCTCTTCAACAGTTATTTTATGCTTTATAGCAATCCCATAAAGGGTATCCCCTTTTTGTACCACATAATCAGAAACTTTGGGTAAACTGCTATTGATTAAAACCACTTTAGCTTCATGATTCCAATCCACAGGAATTTTAAAAGCCTCTGAAACAAAACGAATAGGAACCATCAACCTGCCATTTATAATTTTGGGTGCTGCATCTAGAAAATGTGTCTTGCCATCTATAAAAGCTTTAAGGGAATTGGCTTGTAAACGGATTGTTGTATCTCCTTTTTTAATGATTGCAACTTTTTCTTTAGAATCCCAGTATACATAAGCTCCCAAGCTTTCTCCCACAATTCTGACAGGAACCAGGACCCTCCCGTTTTCTATGACAGGAGGCGTATCAGATTGGACATAACGATTATTAATACGAAGTTGAATGGATTTTGTCTGATTAAAAGAAGAACTTGCAGCATTTACTTTTGTCGTTGGATTATGTAGCATCAAAGTAGCTGTAATAATAGAACCAGCCATAAACTTGACGGATTGAATCTTTACAGCAGGATAAGCCGTTTTAATATAACTTAATATATTGTTTTTTTCTTTTTCTAAAGACAATTCTCCAAATTCCTTTGCAAACTCAGCATCCTCAGGTAAATAAATAATTAAATGATATTCACCATTTTCATAAATTAATCTTTGTGCATAAGAAGCCCAATTCATACTTCTCCTTCTTTCCATAATAAAAGCCACTTGATAAAGAGGCTTTAAATAGTTCTATTATTATTATGGAAAAAATTTTTAAATTTATCCCTTATAATCGTTTAATTTTCTCGGCCCGTCTAAGATTTCCCTGGTTATAAATAAAGTCCCGTCATCCCTGGTTTTGACATGCCATTTAATTAACATAATATAGCCGTCGATAATTTCAATTCCTGTGATACAGCGGGGATGAACGCAACTCCCATCATTAAAGTAAGGGGATTCGCTTAATTCCGGGAATGAAGGCTTGTGATTATGCCCTGCTATAAGAATATGTTTTTCTTTTTCAACCCATTTTGTCAGCCTTTTTCTAACGGCTATTTTTTTATAATAATTTTTTGCTGTCCTGGTAGGATTCCTTATTCCAAACACATTTAAAGGTCTCCAGAAATACCTGACTAAAAATCTGGCCAAAAACCACAACTGGTCATTAAGCAAATCCCCCTGATGGCCATGGAGTAAAAAAATCTTTTTTCCTGTTATTTTATGTTTTAAAATCAGTCCTTCATGAAACTTTATATTTTTAAACAAAGGAACATGTCTTTTTTGGGCTTCATCATAATATTCCCATAATTTTTTTTCTACAAACTTTTCTGAGCGTTTTACAATATCGTGATTGCCATAAATACAATATAGCCTGCCTTCCCTGTAAAACTTCGATAAAAGCCAAAAGACATGGCTGTGGGTTTGAACAATTTCAGTCATATCACTGTTTTCCCACAGCTCATCTCCGTCTCCTAATTCAATATAAGTATATCCCTTGTTAAAATAGTAAGATAAAGCATAAAAATATATATGTTGATTTCTGGCAAAATCATCTGCCCAGCTACCATCACCCCTATGGCAATCACTCATAATAATAATCTTTGAACTGTCATCAAAAAGAATTTCTTCTGCGGTCTCAAACACCCTGGATATCCGCTTTAATGTATTCATTTTCCCACCATTAAAAATAATCCTATTCCATTTATATTCTAAAGCCTCTTTTAAAAGAACAGATAAGTAATCTTTTAATCTTGATTGTCATTTAGATTTTTTATTGCTATAACCAATTTATTCTTTCCCTAGTTTCAACAAGACCTTTTAAAACTTTTTATTAATATTAATATCCTTGGAGGGGTTTTTTATGGCCATTGATGATACAAGTATAATTGATTGGATTGCAATGAGCCAGGATGAGCAAAACTTAGTTATGCTAATTACCGATCATCTGGATAGGGATGAAGATTTTGAACAAACTCATTTATTTTTGCTACAGGAAAAAATTAATGTATATTTAGCCTTTATTGACAGTCGTGAATATATAGAAGTCTATCCAGGCAAAACATTTAATCATTTCGTTATTGAAGTTCATTTTTTAAATGCAATGAGTCAAAACTGTAAGAATTTCATTGATACTGTAAACAGAGAATTAGAAAAATTTAATATCCGAATCGAAGCCTTTAATTAATTCGTAAAAATAAAAGCTATTGATGAAAAATATTCATCAATAGCTTTTTTCTTTCAAAGCTAAAGATTAAAAATTTACTTAGATTTCTATATAATAATTGACATTATAATAAAAATATTAGAACATTATAATTAAATAATCATTTGACAGGAGCGTTTTCAATGAAAATAATAAAAGAGAATGAGCAACTCATTTTACAATCCAGCTTAATCAATAAACTTATAAATTCCCTGGTTGTCCTTGGCATATTTTTATTTGTATCATTTATGATCTTTAAGAATATGCATTCTTTTGATCTCCTTGTCTTAATATTTCCTGCGATTTTTCTTATATTATTTTTGTTTGTATTTTTTAAAAAAGATTTATATCAATGCATTTTTGATAAAGACCATAAAAGTATAACAATCATCTGGCGCAACTTCTTCTTTTCTCATAAAAAATATTTTTCTTTTAATGATTTAATTGCACTGCAAATCGATAAAAGATCCGATGATGATTACAATGACTATATTCTTTACATTGTTTTTTCTGAACAGAAAATTTTTGTTCATTCTGCCAGGCAAAGAAGTATCGTTGAAGATATGGCCAATGCAATCATTAACTTTGTTGACAATCCTGCTCTTAAGATTAATCCAGCCACCATTATTTATGAAAGTCATACCAGTAATACAAATAACATGCCTGCCTTTTATAAATACTATTCAAAAGGCAGAGAAGGAAAATTTACCGGCAGCCTGTTTGTCAAAAAAGTTTCCCTGAAACGGACAGATAATAAATTAATCTTAAAAATCAGAAAATCTTTCCTGTCCGTACTTGCTTTTTTACTTCTTCTTTTTTTCTTTTTCATTTTTACAAAAGATATCTTAACAATTGAAAGTATTACTTTCAATAAAATCAATAATAACAAAATAACCTGCAGTATCAAAAACTATTTATTGGGTAATGAAAATATGGAAATAAGCTCTCTTCATTTAGAGCATTTTAAAGACGTCCGTTTAGATGTTGATGACGAAGGCGGTTCAATTTTTATAATTCTTTACGACAAGAATCTTGAATACAGCAGCATAAATTTTGATCAAAAAGCTTTTGAACAAGTTAAAAATTTTATTGAAGACAAAGAAGAAACAGAATTAATTCTTTGGGAAAGTTTTAGTTTTTTTGATCTCTTTTGGTTCTTACTGCTAGCCTTCTTAATCATCGCATACATGTTTATACCCTATATTTCTTGTATTATCATTGATAAAGACAACTTTATCATTCAAATTAAATATAAAGGATTCAGAATGAACAAACACGAAAAGCATTCAATCCATGTTATTAACAGCATAAGTTATAATGAATCAGGAAAGCAATATTATTTAGAAATAGAGTTATTTGGAAAAAAAATCGAATTAGGTGTTTTGACTGATAAAGAAAAAATCAGTGAAATCATTGACTTTTTGAATTCCTAGTGCCTATCCTTCAATAATTTTTATAAATACTTTTCTGGTTCTCGGACCATCAAATTCACAAAAATATACACTCTGCCAGGTTCCTAATACAGGTTTGCCTTCATGAATAATAATGGTCTTTTCTGCTCCGACATAAGAAGATTTAAGATGAGCATGGGAATTCCCTTCAAAATGTCTGTAATCTCCTTTAACCGGAAATACCTTATCAAGGGTTACCAGGATATCTCTTACAACATCCGGATCAGCATTTTCATTAATTGTAATGCCTGCTGTTGTATGAGGACAATAAACCACAGCTATACCCTCTTTAATTCCAGTTTTTTCAATGGCTTGTTTTAGTAAATGAGTAATATCTAAAAACTCCTGACTACTTTTTGTAGAAAGTAAAAATTGAAATAAACTACTCATCATCCTACCTCTTTCTATATTCCTTCATATTTTTGCTTTTATTTAGATTATATCAATAAACCATCGATTCGCAACAAAAATGAGCATATATTATATATGCTCACCGGAAAACACTCATTATCCTAAAAGTTCTCCAAGATAAAGATTTTCTAGACGGACATTCATTTCTCCAATCTGGGCTTTTCCAAATTCACCATGACAGTCTGAGCCTGCTGTAATCAGCAGGTTTTTTTCTTTACAAATCTCTAAGCATAACTTTGTAATTTCCTCAGTATGGGTCGGATAATAACACTCTATACCATCCAGACCAAAAGCCAGATATCTTTCAATTTTCTTTTTAAAAAAAGGCATATTCCTGTCTTTAATGGTTTCTCCAGGATGGGCTAAAACTGCTTTTCCCCCAGCCTGATGAATGTAATCACAAACTTCTTTAACAGAGGGAAATTCCACACAATCATATAAACAATTATACCGAGGATAAAGTTCAAAACCTTCCCTGAGGCTTTCAGTAATTCCTTTCTCTATAAAATAATGGAGTGCTTTCCATCCGCCTTTTGTACGGTCATAGTTAAAAGACAGAAAGTCCTCTAAAGAAATATTATCAAAATCCTTTTCCATTTCACTGATTAGTTTAACACTAATTTCATCCAGTAAAAAACGGTTTCTTTGAACAAATTGGCAAAAGGCTTTATCATTAAAATTCATTCCATATCCAAGAATATGAATATCCTCGCCCTCATCAAGAGAATCTAACTCAACAGCCGAAAGAAATTTTATATCATATCCCCGACAAAGGGCTTGCAGTTCTTTTGAACCTTCCAGCACATTATGGTCAGCAATTGCCAACAATCCTAAACCTTTTTTTAAAGCAACCAATAAAATTTTTTTTGGAGACATCGTTCCATCTGAATAATAGGAATGAATATGTAAATCTGCAATTCTGTCTTTCATTACCTACCTCCTTTGATAAAAACAGGCAGTAAGACCAATGATGTCTTCTGCCTGGTTCTTTAATCATTATAATTCCCTTTTTTCAAAAAATAATTTATTCTAA
>JAAYML010000099.1 GCA_012521395.1 Candidatus Epulonipiscium sp.
CCTTCAGCAAAAGTGATTTCGTATACGAATTCATCGTTGTCACTTTGTACCACGCTGGAAGCAACACCTTTTTTGCTGCCAGATTTCCATGAAACCTGAGATTTATCTAATCCCTTAATCTCTTCATTGAATTCAACGACAACTTTGGTTTGGCTTGCACTGATGATTTCAGCTTCCGGAGCGTCTTCATCTTTTACAACAGTAAAATCAATATCCACAGCTTTAAGGTTGAATCCTGCAGCATCTTTAATATCATTGCTGATAGAAAGGGTATGCTCGCCGTCTGCTAATGCAGTTTTTAAGTTAATAGTAAACTCAGTTTTTTTACTGTTAGCTTCAATGGAACCACGAACTAAAGATTCGTCGATTCTGTATGAGCTTAATAAGTCAGCATTTTCAACTGGTTCGCTGAATTTCACAGTAATGTATTGGTTTCCTTTAGCGATAACTTTTTCAACTTCAGGAAGTTCATTATCAAATACATTTACAACAATTTCAGTTTTGGCAATCTTTTTGCCAGTAATGTCTTTAATATCTTTGATGGTATACTTGGTATCAGTTGTTTGACGTAATGGTGTATCTAAGGTTACCAATATAGTTTTACCGTCTTTGGAAATTTCAAAGATATCATTTGCTCCAAGACCTAAGCGGCTGTTGGTTACAGAATCTTTATCCAATTCTTTTGAGAATTCAATAGCAAATTGTTTTAAGTTGTAACCTTCAACTTTAAGTACCTTTAAGTCTTTGTATTCTCTTACAACTTTAATTGTTTTTTCAACTTTAATGCCGTTAGAATCAACAGCAGTAATGGTAATTTGGTTTTCACCCAAAGTTAATGCAACTTCTGCAGAAAATTTCTTATTATTTACACTGGCAGCTTTTCCGTTAACGGTTACAGTGCCGTCATTGGTTATAGAACCTGAAATAATGATGGTTTCATTTTCGGTTGTTGCATCGACTTTATCCAATGTAATATCGAAATTAAAAAGTCCTAATTGTTCGCCTAAAGTCTTTTCACTGCCAACAGGCTTAGACATTAAAGCATCATAAGTAAAGTCGGCGATTTGAAGAAGTTGAATATTTGATCCTTCAACTTCAGTTGGATTGTCAACTAAACCTTTGCTGTATGCAAATGTTGGAATACTTGCCCAGGTAAAGTCAACATTTTCAACATAGCCAAGACGTACTAACATGATTTTCATGTACTCCCTGCCGGAAATAGGAGCCATTGGATTAAGATTTCCAAGGTGATCTCCTGAAATACCAATTTCAGGGTGTGCTTTTAAGTACGCAGCCAATTTACGAATGAATTGACTATGACTGGAATTAATATCTTTAAATGTTGCTTTGCCTTCCCATGCAAAATTATTCATTTCATCATATTTACCCATTAATTTAAGTTGCATGACAAAGGCACGATATCTTGTCATTGTCTGGGTTCCGATAACGCCGTTACCTTCACCAGTGATAACGCCAAGATTTGTTAAAATATTCAACTTATCGGCATTGGATAAGTTCCCTGCAAAAGCGAAGTTTGTGGAAGATAATACCACAGCAGCAGCTAATGCTAAGGATAAGAGTTTCTTTTTAAGATTCTTCATTCAGCTTTCCTCCTTATTTACTATGTTAAAACATAGAATTATGTTGATGACTTATGTCTACCAACAATATAATATTATAGGTGAGATGGTTAACATAATCAAGTGATATTCCTTGGCAAATTAATCATGTATTTACAGAAAAGAGGGTGGCAGTGACAGGAACAATCTCAAGGGGTAAGCCCTTATACACAATACAAATAAAAAAATAAGATGTAAAAGAAGAGATTATGTTGGCGACTTATGTCAATCAACTTTACAAAGCTATTGTAGCCAATTTCGAAGAGGCAGGCAATATAAAAAAACTGGCAATTGAAAGGAGCAGATATTTTTTTTAATGATTTTTCTTAAAAATGGACAGAAAAAAGCCCTGGGGCAATTTATATGGAAATACTTGCATATGCACTTCTTTTGACTTAAAATAATAGTTAGATTATAAGGTTTTTAGAGCAGTTTATTCCATCGCAAGGAGGATTAATATGAAAATAATAAGTAAAGCAGTGATTTCTTTAAGCCTGGCTTTTTGTATGTCAACTTCTGTTTTTGCACAAGTAAGTTACATAGATGTGCCTGAAAATCACTGGGCTTATGATGTCGTTCAAAAGGCCACAGAAATGAACTGGATGACGGGAAATTTACAAAATGAATTTAAACCCCAGGAAGTCATCGATTATTTTTATTTTTCAGGCATTGCAGCCAAAATTGCAGGTTATAAAGATCCTTTAGAAAATAATATTACTGAAGCTGAAAAGAAATACGCTGATGAAGCTTATCAGAAATACAAATCCGTTTTAGACCAATATACTAAAAACTTTAAGAAATGGGACGAAGCTTATTACAAAAATTTTAATGAAGAAATTGCATATCTTTTACAAAAGGGCATTTTAAAAACAGAAGATTTGAATAAGTTTATTATAAAACAGGCTGATGGCACAGAACAAGTAGCTTCTCTCAGCAGGGAAGATATGGCTGTTTTTATTGTAAGATTAATTGGAAAAGAAGAATATGCGATTAATAATTATACGAAGACGAGATTTCTTGATGATGCTTTAATTTCTGAAAATGCAAAAGCCCATATTGCTTATCTGAACGATGCAGGCGTTTTGCAGGGAGGAGAAAATGTCAAGTTTGATCCTAAGGGTAAAGTGTATAAAGCCGTACTGGCAAAGGTACTGGTTGAATCTGTTTTAGGGACAGGCAGTCAGACAAGTTCAAATCAAACAACTTCAACGGATAAAGAAGTTTATCTGCAGGGGAAAGTAGAATATTTTAACAGTGATTATGATTATCTGGGGATTAATTCAGGAAATAAAACCTCTTATTATCCTATAAAAGAAAATGCCACATATTATATTGGAACAAAGGAAACCAATAAAGAAAGTATTAAAAAAGGTGACAATGTAATGATTCAGCTGGTTAATGAAGGAAACATTGACTATGTTGTTAAGATTACCAGGATAGATACTACAAGTCCTGTATTTCCGGATTCTTCTGGTAATTATACAAACACAGGCAGTACATCAAATCATTCTTATACGGATTATCAGGATAATCTCAATGTTTCAGCAAGAAAAGTAGAAGGAATTATAAATAGTGTAAAAGACTCCGACGTAGAAATCATCGTAAAATATGTTAACTATAAAGGAGAAATCAAAGAAGAATCAGAAACTTATAATGTCAATAGTAATACCATTATTACAAAGAACAATAAAGAATTAAGCTTATCAGATATTAAAAAGGGAGACATTATTGTTGCTCAGGTGAAAGGCAGTCTTCTGACTAAGGGAGAAGTTATTGAAAGCCAAAGGGAAGTCACAGGCACTTTGATAGAGAAAAAACGAACGAACGGCTTATATAAACTTGTGCTTGAAGTAAAAAATGACACGGTAGAGTATAGTATTGGCAGTGATGTAACCATAGCTAAAAAAGGAGTCGATGAGGCAGCCTGGAATGATTTAAGAATAGGGGATAAAATTACCTTAGGACTGGAATATGAAAAAGTAATTGATGTTTGGGCTGAGGGTTACAGCTCCAGAGTAACAGGAATTATTCAGGAAGTCCTTGTTTCAGCCAATCAGTCTAAGGTGACCATAGAGCATGAAGATGGTACAATAAAAACTTATCCCATAATGTATGGTGCTAAAATCGTTGACAGATTAACCGATGAAGAAATCTCCATATATGATATCCGTTTGGGACAAGAAGCTGTATTATATTTAGACAGTATGGAAGTTGAAGAATTAGTTCTTAGCAAGCAAATAAAACTGAGTACTGTACAAGGTTATATAGAAAATATAAGTTTTTCAGGTGATTATATTGATATCAGGACAGAATCAGATTTTATAGGAACAAAACGAATCCGTATGGGTAAGGGTGTAGAAATTTTTAAAGACAACAGAAGATTAAGCAGAAGAGATTTGAAAAAAGGTATGCTGGTAGTCATTACAATGAAAACTTATGGGGGAGACCAGGCAGAAAAAATAACGATTTTATCAAAATAAAGTAACGGAAGATCTTGTTGCAGGCATAAATTGATAAGAGGAGACTGGAAAACAATATGCCAGTATCCTCTTTTTTGTTTATTTGATAGCAAATTTAGATAAAAATAAATAATCTTTAATTTTTATTTCTTTTTACTTGATTATTTTTAGATTTACTAGTAATCTATAAGATAGAGAGCTGTTTAAATGGCTTAGTATTTAAAAATCTTAGTAATCATTCTTGTTTTTTAAGCGTAGTTTTTCTATTTTATTAGGTGTAGCTTTATATGCAAAAATGAAAGCGTGTTCATGCGATATTTATGCACTAATAAAGTAGAAAGTAAAATATTAAAATATATTTTTTAAGGAGGGCGCATATGAAATTCGGCTATTTTGACGATAAAAACAGGGAGTATGTTATCACGACTCCAAAAACCCCATATCCCTGGATTAATTATCTGGGGAACAAAGATTTCTTTGGTCTTATTTCTAACACAGGAGGGGGATATTGTTTTTACCGTGATGCCAGATTAAGAAGGATTACAAGATACCGCTACAACAATATTCCCATTGATAATGGAGGCCGTTATTATTATCTTTTTGATAACGGAGACTTCTGGACTCCTGGCTGGATGCCTGTAAAAAAAGATTTAGACTTCTATGAATGCAGACATGGTTTAGGCTATACATCCATTGCCGGTGAAAGAAATGATGTCAGAGTTAATGTAACTTATTTTGTTCCATTGGGATACAATGGAGAAGTTCATAGAGTAAAAGTAAAAAATAATTCAAATGCCGATAAACAATTATCTCTGTTTTCTTTTGTAGAGTTTTGTCTATGGGATGCTTATGATGATATGACCAATTTCCAAAGAAATTTAAGTACAGGAGAAGTGGAAATAGAAGGCAGTGCTATTTATCACAAGACTGAATACAGGGAAAGAAGAAACCATTACGCCTTTTACTGGGTAAATACTGAAATCAATGGTTTTGATACCGACAGGGACAGTTTCCTTGGTCTATATAATAATTTGGATGCGCCACAAGTAGTTACACAAGGTAAATCCAATAATTCAGTTGCCAGTGGATGGTCACCTGTTGGTTCTCATAATATCAACTTCACCCTTAAAGCTGGAGAAGAGAAGGTATTTGTATTTGTTCTTGGATATGTTGAAAATGACAAAGATAATAAATGGATTGCCCTGAATGTAATCAATAAAGAAAAAGCTTATGCAATGCAAGAGCAATTTAAAGACAATGCCAGCGTAGAAAAAGCATTGGAAGATTTAAAAGTATATTGGGATGGACTTCTTTCAAAATATATCTTGGACAGCCATGATGAAAAGCTAAACCGCATGGTAAATATCTGGAATCCATATCAATGTATGATTACCTTTAATATGTCCAGAAGTGCTTCTTACTTCGAATCAGGAATTGGAAGAGGTATGGGCTTCAGAGATTCAAACCAGGATATTTTAGGTTTTGTTCATCAGATTCCTGACAGGGCGAGAGAAAGAATTCTTGACTTGGCTGCTACACAATTTGAGGATGGAAGTGCATACCATCAATATCAGCCTTTAACCAAAAAAGGAAATCATGATATTGGCGGAGGCTTCAATGATGACCCCTTGTGGTTAATCCTGGCAGTCAGTGCGTACATAAAGGAAACAGGGGACTTTGCTATTTTAGATGAAGAAGTACCTTTTGATTGTAATCCTGATAAAACAGGTTCCCTGTTTGATCACTTAACAGCATCTTTCTATCATGTGGTGAATAACTTAGGACCTCATGGACTTCCTTTAATCGGAAGAGCAGACTGGAATGACTGTCTGAATCTTAACTGCTTCTCTACAGAACCAGGAGAATCCTTCCAAACTTATGGGGATCCAAATGGAAGAGTGGCTGAATCTGTATTTATAGCTGGTATGTTTGTATTTATCGGTAAAGAATATGTTGAACTTTGTAAGAGAAGAGGTTTAGAAGAAGAAGCCAAAAAAGCTCAAAAGCACATTGATGATATGATTAAGGCAACCATTGAATATGGTTACGATGGAGAATGGTTCCTTCGTGCTTACGATGCTTTTGGAGGTAAAGTAGGCAGTAAGGAAAATAAAGAAGGCCAAATCTTTATTGAGCCACAAGGCTTTTGTGTAATGGCTGGAATTGGCGTAGAAGAAGGTTTAGCTCAGAAAGCATTAGATTCTGTAAAAGAAAGATTAGAAACACCTTATGGAATTGTATTGCAACAACCGGCTTACACAACTTATGATTATAAATTAGGAGAAATCACCAGCTATCCTCCTGGATATAAGGAAAATGCAGGTATTTTCTGCCATAACAATCCATGGATTGCATGTGCTGAAACCGTTATTGGCCGTGGAGACCGTGCCTTTGAAATCTATAAGAGAATAGCACCGGCTTACTTAGAAGAAATCAGTGAAATTCATAAATTAGAACCTTATGTTTATGCACAAATGATTGCGGGTAAAGATGCCCCCAATCAAGGACAGGCAAAGAATTCATGGCTTACAGGAACTGCTGCATGGAACTTTGTAACCATTTCCCAATGGATTTTAGGAATTAAGCCAGATTATGACGGATTAAAAGTTGATCCATGTATTCCTAAAGCATGGGATGGTTATACCGTAACAAGAGAATTCAGAGGTACAAGATATAAAATCAAGATAGAAAACCCAGATCATGTATCAAAGGGTGTAAAAAAAGTTATTTTAGACGGAAAAGAATTAGATTCCAACATAATTCCTCCTTTATCTGACAATAAAGAACATGAAGTTGTTGTTGTAATGGGATAATTTTTGTCACCTTATTAGCCCCAAAATTTTGGGGCTATTTTTTTTATATATGCCTTTACAAAACATTATCTATTTGTTAAAATAAGATTGTATTTTTTACAAATGTGTTACATACTTATTAAAAAGCCATAATAATTTTTATGGAGGACAAAAATATGATTAATTTGGAAAGAATCCAATCTATTGATATGATAAAGTATTTCAGGCTTTTTGTATTGATTATTGTACTTACAGCAGTTTTTTATCTGGGATTTGAAATTTCTCAAACTCCAAATGCTTTTTCTGTTATGCTGGATGGAGAAGTGGCGGGTATTATTCTTGAAGAGGAAACAGCAGATAATTTATTAAACGAAGTTAAGCTTTCAATCGAAAAAGATTTAGGAGGCAGCATTGAGGTTTGCAGTGAATTATTTGTAGAACCTGTCCGTGCTTCCCAAAAAGAGATTATTTCAAAAGACGAATTACTGACTAAATTAAAGAATTCGCTTTCTTATGATATAAAAGCTTATGTTATTAAAGTCGATGGTGTAGAACAGGCTACACTGATTAATAACAAGGAAGCAGAAGAAGTGCTTGAAAAAATAAAGGCTAAATATATTGAAGAAGGCATAAAGCCTGAACTTATTTCTTTCGTTGAAGAGGTTAAAGTAGAGCCCAAGTGTATCAAGGTTTCAGATGAGATGATTGCGGTTAATGATGCAGTTGAACTCTTAACAAAGAGCACTGAGGCGCAAAGAATTTATACCATCGAAGAAGGAGACACCCTGTGGGGAATTTCAGAAAGATACGGTCTTTCAATAGAAGATATACTAAAAGCCAATCCTGGATTAGAAGAAGAGGGAATATTACAAATTGGTCAGGAGATTAACCTGAATATACCTAAGCCTATACTTTCGGTTATGACAAAAGAAGAATTTACTTATACTGAGCCTATTGAAAAACCTGTCAGATATGTAGAAGATGACACACAATACAAGACTTACATTAAAGTGATTGAGCCAGGTGAAGAAGGAGAAAAAGAAATAACTGCTTATAAGATTAAGATAAATGGCTATGAAGAAGGTACAGAAATTATATCCGAAAAAGTCATAAAAGAACCCAAAGAATCCGTAGTCGTTGTAGGAACAAAAACACCACCACCAAAAAGTGCAACAGGTTCTTTCAGGATGCCTACTTCAGGAACATTAACTTGAACTTTTGGTTACCGTTGGGGCAGATTCCATGCAGGAATAGATCTTGCTGCACCAGTTGGTACGCCTGTATATGCAGCTGATGGAGGTACAGTGGTTGAAGCAGGCTGGCATGGAGGATACGGATATCTTGTAAGAATTAATCATGGCAATGGATTTGAAAGCTATTATGCTCATTTAAGTAAAATTTACGTTCAGGTAGGTCAAAAGGTTGCCAAGGGTGAGCAGATTGCAGCCATGGGAAGTACCGGCAACAGTACAGGTTCACACCTGCACTTTGAAATAAGACTAAATGGAGAAGCAAAAAATCCTTATAATTATTTGAAATAAAAAGATTCAGGGCGAACATATCAGAATGTTCGCCTTTTATAATAATCTATTTTACACAATTTATTATTTTTGATACAATAAAATTAGCATCAAGATAGAAATATGCATTTTAATAATGTATATATCATGGATCTAATGGGATGGTGATTTAAGTGGCACAAAAAATTTTAGTGGTAGATGACGAAAAAAGTATTGCAGATATTATTGCTTATAATTTAGAAAAAGAAGGCTATGAAGTATTGATAGCTTATGATGGGGAAGAAGCGCTGGATTTAGTCTTTTCAGAAGATCCGGACTTAATTCTTCTGGATATAATGATGCCCAAAATAGACGGCTTTC
Source organism: Candidatus Epulonipiscium sp. (assembly GCA_012521395.1). Lineage (GTDB taxonomy): Bacteria > Bacillota > Clostridia > Lachnospirales > Defluviitaleaceae > JAAYML01. The sequence goes on from JAAYML010000099.1 coordinate 8,751, forward strand.
AGGTATGTAGAAAAATAAGAGAAAAAAAAGAGACACCTATTGTAATGTTAACAGCCAGATCAGAAGAAGTTGATAAAGTTTTAGGTCTGGAATTAGGTGCAGATGATTATGTCACCAAACCTTTTAGTGTAAGAGAATTAATGGCAAGAGTAAAAGCTAATTTAAGACGGATTGCCGTTGTTGAAAAAGAAATAAAAGAAGAAAAAAATAAAAATGTCATTGTCCATAATAATTTAAAGATTGATACTGAAAAATATGAAGTGACGAAGGACGGAAAAATCATCGAATTAACCCTGAGGGAATTTGAATTATTGAAGTTTTTGGCCAGACAAAAAGGTCAGGTCTTTTCAAGAGAGGTATTGTTAGAAAAAGTGTGGGGTTATGAATATTATGGTGATATCCGGACAGTAGATGTAACCGTAAGACGCTTAAGAGAAAAAATTGAAGATGATCCCAGTCGTGCAGAATATATTTTAACAAAACGAGGGGTAGGCTATTATTTTAAGGGGTAATGGTATGAAAAGCATACAGTGGAGGTTAGTATTCATATACTTAACCTTAGTTCTCATTGTAATGATTTCCAGTGGAACCTTTATTATCTGGCAAATAAGAGATAATGAATATAAAAAAATACATAATGAATTAAAAAATACAGCAGAATCCATTAGGGAAAATATTGTATCGGATGACGGCTCTATTAATCCCAGGTGGAAAGATATCAATACATGGGTTGGCGACAGAAGTATTTTTATTAATAAGAAAATATACATATTAGATGACCAGGGAAACATTATCATTCCAGATACTGAAGAAAATGGACAGGAGCAATGGAATAAAAGAGTTGTCTATGAAACGATTATTAGTAAAAAACCTGCAGTAGGAGATCCGGTTCAAATTTTAGAGGGAGGCTTAGTTCAAGAATATGTTGATTATGCTTATCCCATATTAGTTGGAGATGTACTGAAAAATATCATTTTTATCCGCGCTTCTACTCAGGAGACCTCTAATAGCATTGCAATCATTACAAATATTATTGTTATTGCATCCTTTTTAGCGCTCTTTATTACAGTCATTTTTGGCACATACTTTGCCAAGACTTTAACCGAACCCATAAAAATATTGACCAGAAAAGCAAAAGAAATGGCAGAAGGTCATTTAGACACTAAAATTGATGTAAAGTCTAACGATGAAATAGGTCAGTTAACTGAAAGCTTTAATCATATGGCTGAAGAATTAAATCAAATGTTATTAACCATATCGGGTGAAAAGAATAAATTAGAGACGGTTATTACTCATATGGCAGACGGTATTTTAGCATTTGACAGAAAAGGTCATTTGATCCATGCCAATCCTGCTGCACATACAATGCTGGATATGACGGACAAAGAACAGTATTTTTATGATATCTTTAAGAGAAATGGTATTGAGTTAAGCTTTGATGAGTTTCTTACGATGAAGCCAGGGTATATAAAACAGCATTTGATGCTTGTAAAAGATAAATATATAAATGGCTGTTTTGCGACTTATGGAAGGAAAAAGGGTGAAAGTGACGGGGTTATTATTGTATTGCAGGACGTAACAGAACAAAAAGAATTAGAAGAAATGAGAAAAGAGTTTGTGGCAAACGTTTCTCATGAATTAAGAACGCCCTTAACGACAGTAAAAAGTTATGCAGAAACTTTGTTGGATGGTGCAGTGGATAATAAAGATTTAGCGCTTTCTTTCCTCCAGGTTATTAATAATGAAGCAGACAGGATGACTGCATTGGTACAAGATTTACTGGAGTTATCCAGGTTAGATAACAAGCAAGTCAAATTTAATTTAAAGTCCGTTAATATCGCCCAACTGATTATTAAAAGTGTAGAGCAGCATCAAATTCTTGCACAAAAGAAAAATCAGAACCTTGGTTATTCCATAACGAATGAAAAAATCATTATAAATATTGATCCGGAAAGAATTCAGCAAGTTTTAAGCAATGTGATAAGTAATGCCATAAAATATAGTCCTGAAGAAGCAAAGATTAATGTAAGTCTGTCAGAAGAGGAGGATTTTGTTGTCGTAAAAGTTACAGATACAGGATTTGGTATCCCGGAAAGTGATTTACCTCGGATTTTTGAACGTTTCTACAGGGTAGACAAGGCAAGGTCCAGACAAATGGGAGGTACCGGTCTGGGTCTGGCAATTGCTAAAGAAATTATGGAGCATCATAAAGGAAAGATTTATGCAGAAAGTGAGTATGGTAAGGGAACAACCATTACTATGAAATTCCCAAAATAAAGCTTGTAATTTAAAATTAAGCATCATGTAATGTTTTTGTAATATATATCTTGTATAATATAATAGCAGTGATTTAAATATATCATATGGAAGGAGGTAACCCAATGCGTAAGTTTTTATATATAGGGATTTTTGCTTTGGTGATGTTTTTTTCAACTGCCGAAGTAAGAGCAAATTCATTAGAAAACGATCCAGTAAGTTCTGTTAATATAGAAAAATCTGGTATTTTGGATTTGGATATGATAAAAATTACGGCAGGTATTACGAAAAAACATGAAGTAACTTTTGACAGATATAGAAATATATCTGGTGAAGCAGATAAAGGAATGGTTATAACCTTTGTTGTATATCAGGAAGGTAAAAAAGATAATGCAAAAATTTATACGCAAGTGGTTGGGGCCTCTGGACTGTTTTCGCAATTAATAGAACTTAAAGAAGGTAATAATTATATTATTATTGTTGCTAAGCAATATGAACAGGAAAAAGCTTTTAAATTCAGGATAGATTGTAAGGATACGACTATCAAGAAAGAATTAGAAGAAATAAAAATTATTAATATTCTTGACACAGCTGTGGATGGGAAAAATGCTTTAGAGACACTGGTAAAATAGATAATAATCATTTGGTGATTTAGATGGATAAATCAAGATTAAAAACATTACTATTATTTGCATTGATTATAATAAGTTGTATTCAGACAGGAGAGTTATGGTTTGGCAATTTGTCAAGCCGTAACTTTTTTTATAATTTATGGGCAAAAAATACATCGAATATTATAAAATATTCTGCTGAGCCCATATCTGCCTTGCAACCTGCAAGAATTATTATCAATTTAGGATTTGAAGGTGGGGTTTACAATGTTCTTAACCGGTCCAGTGAAGAATTTAAAGAAGCTCAGGAAGAGATGGGAGATATTTTAGTCAGGGCTCTTTTTGAAGGACGCTTTATAAAAGAAGAAAGTTTGGACTGGAGAAAAATTTTTTCTCAAAAGTCTATTTTATATGCTTTTACAGATTCCATCCCCTTGTCAGGCTTTGGAAATGAAAACAGTACGATTTCTAATATAGGCGAGTTTAATCAGCTTTTGGTTATACCAGATAAAAATATTAATCAGGAAATCAATTGTTATTTTATTAATGAAAAAAGCAATAAAGTCTATATCGTGGCAATCAAACAAGACCAATTGAATATATATAATTTGATTAACAAGATTAGTGAAGAATCTACAGGCCTGATATATAACTCAACCAAGCAAATCATGATGAATCAATTTGAAAACAATGTTTTTTTACCTGCTTTTAATGAATTCCCCAGCTATCAATTAATCAGAATGAAAAATTCATTAAAAGAAGCAGGTAAGCTCAATGAGGAAAAGTTGGACAAACTGGTCAATCCTCTTTTTATTAATCCAAGCTTAAAGAGAAAGCAAAAGATTAGTGATGGAACGATTTTTTATATTGAAGGAAATGTAATCGTTAAATACTTTCCAAATGGCGTTTTGGAATATACCAGTCAAACCAGTTCAACCGTTAGTACAAAAACAAGCTTTTTGGAAAGTTACAAAATAGCTAAAGATTTTTTAGATGAGCATGAAAAAGCCTTTAGCAATAATTCTTCCCTTGAAACTTTTCTTTACTTGTCAGAGCAAAAGGAAACGGAAAAAGGATGGGAATTCTATTTTGATTATATTATTAATGATATGCCTTATATTTTTTCCCGGGAAATAGCAGAAGAAACGGGAATGAATCATGCTGTTAAGATCATCGTAGAGAATAAAAAAGTTAAACAATATAAAAGATTGACCTGGGAAGGTTATTTATTAGATAAAGAGGTCGATTTAAATGTATCCTTCCTCGAAGCCATTAACCGCTTTAATTTCCTTGTTGAAGAAGAAGCAAAAATTCATGATATGTATTGGGCTTATTATCAAGAATCTTTAGATAAAGACCCGGAAATTTTTTGGATTATACACACAGAAGACATGATTTTTCCTATTAAAGCAACGCAAGAAGATTAATTTTATTTTATTATTATAGGGGTAATGCTGTATGAATTGGGCGAAGGTAAAAAACATACTTATTGTCATTTTTCTTATTTTAAATATCGTATTGGCTTATATGAATTATCAAAAGAACTCCAGTATTTATACTTTAACCAGCCAGCAAGAGAGTAATATAAAAAAGTTATTATATGAAAATAATATCATGCTTTATACTTTGCTGCCTAAGCAATATCCCCCTATGAGAAAATTAATCCTTGCTCCTGTTATTTTTTCAGAAGATGAAAAAGATCAGATTATTAAAACTTTTTTTAATACAAATGATGGAATTAGTATATATATAGAAAAAATTGAGCCGGACATTATTCAGACAGTCTATAAAAAGGATGGAAAAACGATTGGATTTTCAGACGGAAGAATTAGTTACAGTGAAGAGCTTAATTTTAAGGAACAAGTCATATATTCAAAAGAAGATGCTAAAAAATTAGCCGATAATTTTTTAAAAAAAATGGATTATAATTTATCGGATTTAAAAGTAGATTTTATGGAAGAAGAAAAAGGGCTATATAGGTTTTTGTATTATGAAACTTATAAAGACAGTTATATATACAATAGTTATATAGAGATACTTATTAGGGCGGAAGGAATAGAGTATGCTGATATTTATAAAATGAAACCTGTAAAATATACCGAGTTTTCAAGAAGCATTTATGCGCCCGATGAAATACTTTTTGGTTTTATGAATCAATTTAAAAAGATTGAAGATAACAAGAGTATTATTGTGATTCAAAAAATTGACATTGGCTACCTCATAGAATCGGATAAAAGGACAGACAGTGGCTGGGAAGCAATCCCTTACTACAGGATAACCCTGGCAGACGGAAGAAGCTTTTTTCTGAATGCATATACGAGCAAAATGTCATTTGAAAATGCAAAGATACAATTTTAGATAATATTTTTAATAAAGGGGCTTTCTTCTATTAAATTTTAATGTTATAATGGATTGAGGTATAGAATTTGAAAATTTTAGTATGTATATAGAAAAGTTTCTATTGTTTTTTTCTGAGAGCTATTTCTTAATTTATAACCAATTGATAATTATGATTTTACAAAGTAGATAAATCCGATTTAAGAGGTGTTAATATTGGAAGAATTAATTGTAAACGGTGGAAAAAGACTTGAAGGAGAAGTATTTGTAAGCGGCGCCAAAAATGCCGCTGTTGCTATGATTCCTGCAGCTATACTTGCTAATGATGTATGTGTTATTGAAAATTTACCTTATATCGATGATGTCATCAGTTTAGCAGATACATTAAATGAAATGGGTGTAAAATGCGATTTTTTAGACCCTCATACCTTGAGAATTGACAGCAGAAATTTGAATAATTTTTGTGCAACGTATGAAGCTGTTAAGAAAATTCGGGCTTCATATTACCTGTTAGGAGCCCTTCTCGGTAGGTATAAACAGGCAGAAGTGGCCTTTCCGGGAGGATGTAATTTTGGAACCAGACCGATAGATCAACATATTAAAGGCTTTACGGCTTTAGGTGCAGAGGTTGTTGTAGAACACGGTATGATAAAAGCGCGTGCAGACAAATTAGTAGGTACCCAAATTTATCTGGACGTGGTCAGTGTAGGTGCAACAATTAATATTATGTTGGCAGCCGTTTTAGCTGAGGGGACGACAACCATAGAAAATGCGGCTAAAGAACCTCACGTGGTGGATACAGCCAACTTCTTAAACAGCATGGGAGCTAACATTAAAGGTGCAGGTACGGATGTTATCCGTATTGTAGGTGTTAAGAAGTTATCTGGCACCAATTACATGATTATACCAGATCAGATTGAAGCAGGTACTTATATGATAGCTGGTGCAATTACCAGAGGCGATGTAACGGTTCACAATTTGATTCCTAAGCATATGGAATCTGTTTCAGCTAAACTTCTTGAAATGGGTGTTGAGTTGGAAGAAGGCGATGATTACATAAGGGTTAAAGCAAAAGACAGACTTAAGGCAGTCAATATTAAAACCCTGCCTTATCCTGGTTTCCCAACCGATTTACAACCTCAGATGTCAGCTCTTTTAAGTATTGCAGAGGGGACCAGTATTATCACAGAAAGTGTTTGGGAAAACCGTTTTCAGTACATAGATGAACTTAAACGCCTGGGGGCAGATATTAAAGTAGAAGGCAGAGTAGCCGTTATAAAAGGTGTGAAAAAGCTTTCAGGTGCACAGGTTTCTGCGACAGACCTTCGCGCAGGTGCAGGACTTGTGTTAGCTGCTTTGGCAGCAGAAGGAAAAACCACTATAAATAATCTTCAATATATTGACAGAGGTTACGAAGCCATTGAAAAGAAGTTAAATGCCATGGGTGCTGAAATTATAAGAGTAAAAAAATAATAAAGGACATTAAGGGGGCAGTCTTTTGGCTTGCCTTTTAATTGTATAAGGAGATCATATGAAAATAACGATTATTGCCGTAGGAAAACTTAAAGAAAAATATTTTCATATGGGCATAGCCGAATATGCAAAACGCTTATCAAGGTATTGTAAACTGGAAATTATCGAACTGGCTGATGAAAAAGCCCCTGAAAATATGAGCCTGGCTCAGGAAGAAGAGGTAAAAAACAAAGAAGGAAAAAGGATTTTAGATCATATAAAAGAAGATACCTACGTAATTGCCTTAGCTATAGAAGGCAAAGTCTTTTCTTCAGAAGAAATGGCTAAAAAAATAGAAGATTTAAGTTTAAAAGGAAGAAGTCATATCACTTTTATCATAGGAGGCTCCATTGGACTCTCAAAAGAAGTTCTGAACCGGGCTGATTTTCAGCTTAGCTTTTCAAAAATGACTTTTCCGCATCAGCTGATGAGGCTGATTTTATTGGAGCAGGTATATCGTTGGTTTAAAATCATAAAAGGTGAACCATATCATAAATAATTAGTCCAGAAGAGATTTTAGCTTTTCTGGACTTTTTCTTTTATAGCTTATCGATTCTTGTCGAGAAAACTCAAAATAAATCATAAATTGGTAGAAGAGAGCTCATCAATATAGTATAATAATTGTATTATTTCAATGCTTATGGAGAAATAAGCAATTTATTCTTTGAAAAAGAAGGAGGTGTAATAAAAGAGCTGTTTTCAAATCTTTAATTTATTGATGTTAATTTTACAAAATTTTAATAATCAATTTAAGGAGAGAGAAGATGAGCTTATTTGATAACTTTAAGAAAATTTCAGATGATGTAAAAAAAGCATTAGATGAAGCGAACATAATGGAAAAAGCAAAAACGGCTACAGAAAATATTAAGAAAAAAGCAGAAGATATAACGGGTAATATGTCAAAGACACAAAGAGAGTCTTTTACAATGAATCGGAGGAAAGCAGAAGCGATTGAGATACTTTCTCATAATTTAGCATTAGAGAATTATTTTAAAGACCTGCAGGTCAATAAAGATATTTATGAGATACAAGGAAAGTTTTTCAAGATGACAGGGACAGATGGAGGAAGAGGAAAAATTAAAATAACTTTTTTTGATGAAGGGGAAACAGAGACGAAAGTAGTTGTAGATATAACCGTTCCAACGGATACAGCAGGTACAATGGAAAGAAATTATAAGAACATTTATAATGCCTTATTAAAATCTATAGATGAAAAAATGATTGTTAAGAAAGAGGAATTTAAAGGGCTTTATAAAGAAGTTAAAGAAGAAAGGCAGCAAAAAGTAGAACAGATTATAAATAAAGGTATAGAATTGGTGGATAAGCAAACAGAAAAGAAAAGGTTAGAAAGAGAAGAGCAAAATAGAGTTTCTCAAATGATATTTAGTAAAAAAATTAAAAGTATAGAAGAAAATTTAATAGACAATAAAGCAACTCTTTTAAATAGATTTGATAACAATCAGCTGCTTAGGTTTACACAGGAATATTATGAAAAATTATGTACAATAGGAGAAAAATACAGCAACAGTAACTTTGAATTTTATTCTAAACATTAGATAATGCAAAAGATACATATGCTAAAAGTTTAAAAGATAATGAAACAGTTTTAGTCGCATATGAATTGAGCAAGAACGAAGGTTTTCTTATTACGAATAAAAACTTATATTTTTCTATGAAAGATCCGGAAACAGACAATCTCTTTAAAGGAAAAATTGATGGTAAAAAAATTCAAGAATTAAAAGTCAAACAAGATGCAGATAAAATGACTGTTCAAATCAATTCCGTGGATCTTTTTGTAATGGATATCAAATATCATTCCGATGATTTAGCGAATTTTAAAGGATATATTGACCGGTTAACAACTGGTCATTTAAAGATAGAGGATAAGGAAATATCAAAAGCAATAGAAAAGCGTTTAGACAAAAAATTATATAACAGGATAAAGGGCTTTCTTTATGAAGATGAATATTTACTCTATGTTGCATGGGGACTTGATTCTTTATCAGCCAGGGATTATGTTATTTGTACGAATCAACAATTAATGATTATTAACAGGGAAGTTTTGTATATCAGAACAAATAAAACGCTTTGAATATAAAGATATTGTTTCAGTTTCTACTGCTAAATCCAATAATGGAGGTTTGATAACGGACATGCTGTCTACTGCATTTAAGCAATGTGATCTGGAAATATATGTTGCTGGAACAAGCTTCAGGATTGAGACACTTTTAAGACTGGAAGCAGAAAGAATTATTAAAATAGTAAATGAGTATAAGAGAAAAGGGAACAAAGAAGAAAAGGTGATTATTCAGGAAAAAGTAGTCCAGCCAAAAGAAAATGTATTAGATCAAATAGAAAAATTAGCCGCTCTTAAAAATAGTGGGATTTTGACAGAAGAGGAATTCCAGGCGAAAAAAACAGAATTATTGAAAAGATTATAATGAAAGTCATATTTATACTTGTTTTTGGGTTAATCTGGTTTCATTTAATTATTCCATATATTTATTTTACTAACTTGAAAGGGCCCTCTGAATCTATTAGGAGAAAAATATGTTATAATATAATTACATATTCTAATATAAAAAATATGAACTAAGATTTGGGGTCTTTTTTAAACGCATTTGGTTAAACAGCTGCCGCTTGACAGAAAAGAATACGGTTTTTAATCATAATAAATATTAATGATAAATATAGTTATACTAATAGAATAGTAAAGGGGATTAAATTGAAACCAGAATTTAAAAAGTATGAAAGAAGAAAGAATTTTATTTTTAAAATTGTTTTAGCTTTACTGGTGATATCGCTTTTTTATGCGGTTTATATGCTTTTTACAGCACCTGCAATGGAAGCTTTGGATAAGCCGTATGACAGAATAAAAAGTGACTATGTACTGATGATACTTCAATGTCTGGTCGGGATTATAGTGATGTTTTTACCTTCACAGATTGAGAGAAGATATCGTATAGAAATACCCGATCTAATGGAAATAATATATTTTATATTTTTATTTTGTGCCATCTATCTTGGGGAAGTCAGGAACTTCTATTTTAAAATTCCTTACTGGGATTTGATTTTGCATGGCTTTAGTGCAGCCATGTTAGGTGCTATGGGATTTTTTATTGTTAGTTATCTGAATAATATGGAAAGACCTTTTGTTCATCTAAGTCCTTTTTTTGTAGCCTTGTTTGCTTTTTGTTTTGCTTTAGCTTGTGGGACTATTTGGGAAATATATGAATTTGCTGCCGACTGTATATTAGGAACTAATATGCAGAAGTTTATTACTGAAGAAGGGACGGTACTGACAGGGCAAAAAGCCCTGGCAGATACGATGGAGGATCTCATTGTTGATGCGATAGGTTCTTTAGTCGTAGTCACAGTAGGTTATATTTACTTGAAAAAGAAGCAGATACAATCAGTGAGAGTAGAAAAGGCTATAAAAACAGAAGCGGATTAAGCAATTATACCTTTAATTTAAGAATGATTTTTCTTTTTTTTGCAAAAGGGGATAGGGAAGCCAAATTTTTTAGCTCTGGGTTTCACTTTCCCATTTTTTTCAAAAAGGATAACGCCATTAATTTCTCCGCCTAAAAGAAGAACAATGCTGCTCATATATATCCATAGAAGTAAAATAATAATACCAGCAATACTTCCATACATAATATTATATTTTCCGAAGTTTTCAATGTACTTAGAAAAAAGGTTGGAAAGCACAAACCAGAAGAAAGTTGAAAAAATAGTGCCAGGCAATACATCCCTGTACAAAAGTTTCCGGTTAGGCATATACTTATATAAAAAGAGCAATACAACAAAGATGGTAGTAATCATAATGATTTGCCTGAACGTATTCCATACGCTGCTGACTGAGTGGTTAAAGCCTAAATGAGTAACCATAAAAATGCCAATATACCTGCCAAAGACAATTAGTGCCAAAGACAAGAGGATGGTTATAGATAAAACAATTGTAAAAATTAAAGAAATTCCTCTCAGTCTGAAAAAAGAGCGTGTTTCTTCTTCATCGTATGCTTTATTCAAACCTCTTATAACGGAATTAACGCCGTTTGAAGCACTCCATAAAGTTGTAACCATTCCAAAAGATAATAGGGTTCTGTTGCTGGTACTTACAGTTTCTTTAATAGTATGATATACTAAATAATAGGTTTCTTTTGGAAGTAAATTGGATAGTAGTGATAGAAATATTTCAGAACTAATAGGTGTATAATTTAGGATCGTCAGGACAAATATCAAAAATGGAAAAAAAGATAAAGTAAGATAAAAAGTCAACTGTGCACTTAAAGCAGGGACTTCATCATCTTGAAAGCGACAGTATATTTCGTGAATAATGGCAATGATATTCCAGTTTTTCATATTGACCTCCAATAATTACCCATAAATAAATATCAAAAGGCTGGATAAGCTTTTATATTTATATTATTATATATATATTTAAACAGATATTTTAATTATAATCAAAATTTTACTGGGAGGAAAGCAAATGATAAAACATATTGTAATGTGGCGTGTTAAAGACGAAACAAAATATGGCAGCAAAGAGGAAGCTTTAAGACAAGCTAAAGAAAAACTGGAAGCTTTAAAAAGCAAGATTAGTGAAATTGTTTTTTTAGAAGCAGGAATTAATTATAATACCACTGAAGCGGCTTATGACTTAATCCTATATTCAGAATTTAAAACGGATGAAGACCTGCAAACTTATCAGGTTCATCCTGAACATCTTAAAGTGGTTGAGTTTATGAAAGAAATTGTTGTTCCTAATTCTCGTGTTGTTGTAGATTATGAAAGTAATTAAAAAGCCCTTCCAGAAGGAGGGCTTTTGAAAAGCTTATTTTTTTACTGATTTGATACCAAGAATATAAAGTCCGGCAATTTCTACTTTAACGACTTTTTTAGTTGGCAGGTCTTTGAATACTTTGTTATCACAGATTAAGGTAGTAATTTGTGGACCTATTTTTGCTTTAACAAGTGGCATTTTTTTATAGCGGAACACTTTTGGAAATTGATCAATGACGGCTTTTGGAAGGTTAGAATTAATAATTCGTTCTTTTTTCTTATCAATAACAAGGATAGATGTAGTCATTTTGTGTTGGTTTATTAAGCTTTGCTGCTGGTCCATTTTAGTTTGCATTCTTTTGCCTACAAAATATAAAACAGTAAGAATAAGCACTATAACCGCAAGAATAATTAAAATAATTTGCCAAACTTGCACTGGTTGTCCTCCTTTGTTTCTAATCTACTTGGGTAGTAATAATTGAGATATAATTCCCCTATAATTGTATCATTGAATTTAAAAATATGAAATAGGAATTTGTTAAAATAATATATTCTGTGTTTTTTGCAATGATCAATTGAAAGGAGGATTGTTTTGGAAGTGGTTAACTGGCTTTTATTTTTACTTTTAATTGTTAATATTCTGTTTGCTGTTTTACTGGTCTTTTTTGAAAGAAGAAATCCTTCAACAACCTGGGCCTGGCTGATGATTTTGTTTTTTGTTCCTGTATTAGGTTTTTTCTTATATTTGTTTTTAGGTCAGGATTTAAGAAAGAAAAAAATATTTGCTGCCAAAGAAGCAGACGACAGACTTGAAAAAATGATTCATCAGCAAGAAAAAATATTAAGCCGGAAAGATATAGAATTGGCTTATCCCAGTATTAAAAACAGTAAAGATTTAATTTACCTTCATTTGGTTGCCCATAATGCTCTTTTTACTCATGATAATACAGTAGAAATTTTTAATGATGGTAGTGAAAAATTCGACAAAATGCTTGAGGACATAAAAAAAGCTAAAAAGTTTATTCATATGGAGTATTATATTATCCGAAACGATTGGCTAGGTAAACAGATTATAGAACTTTTAACCCTTAAAGCCAAGGAAGGGGTTGAAGTAAGGCTTCTTTATGATGGCATGGGTTGTATCAGGCTTTCAGACAAATTTTTTCAGCCATTGCTTGAGGCTGGTGGAAAGATTAGTTGCTTTTTCCCACCCTTTTTACCTTATATTAATGTCCGTATCAATTATAGGAATCATAGAAAAATATGCGTTATTGATGGACAAACAGCCTATGTTGGTGGTATTAATATAGGAAAAGAATATCTTGGATTATCCAAAAAAATGGGTTATTGGAGAGATACTCATTTAAGAATTAAAGGTGGAGCAGTTGATTATTTGGAGCTTAGATTTTTATTGGATTGGCGATTCTCTACGAAGGAACCGTATTTGATAAAAGATAAATATTTTCCTCCTAAAGAAGGTTTAGGTTATACGGGAATACAAATTGTATCCAGCGGTCCGGATTCAAAATGGAGTTCCATTAGAAACGGTTATTTAAAAATGATCACTTTAGCAAAGAAAAGAATCTATATACATACACCATATTTTATTCCTGACGACAGCTTATTAGAAGCATTAAAACTGGCCGCTTTATCCGGAGTAGATGTGCGGATTATTATCCCTAATAAGCCAGATCATATGTTTGTTTATTGGGCTTCCTTATCCTATATTGGAGAATTACTGCAGGCCGGGGTTAAATGTTACACTTATGAAAAAGGCTTTCTCCACAGTAAAATGATTTTAGTTGATGATGTCATCAGTACCGTTGGAACAGCAAATCTCGATATCAGAAGTTTTAAGATGAATTTTGAAGTAAATGCATTTATATATGACCGGATTATCAACAATCAACTGCAAGAGCAATTTATGAAAGATCTGGCTGATAGTAAGGAAATTACCAGGGAGATTTATGAGAAAAGAAGTTTTGGTATAAAATTTAAAGAATCCATTTCAAGACTATTATCACCAATTTTATAAAATTAACAGTATATAAAAAGCGGAGGCAAAAAAGCCTCCGCTTTAAATATCTGCTTTTAATATTTCAATTTGCTTTTTAACATATTCTGAGAGATTCTTCTGACTGTTGGTATCTAATTTTTCTATAATAATTGGTTTGCCAATACGAACGTCAATATGGGTTGCTTTTATCCATGGAAACTGATTTTCCAATATTTTATCAGCATTTTTTATATAAATAGGAATAATGGGTACATTGCTTTTGCTGGCAAGCTTTAAGCTGCCCTTTTTAAATTCTCCTAATTCTTCCCCTTTAATTCTTGTTCCTTCCGGGAATATTAATAGGGATTGTCCGTTTTTAAGCTGTTCGATACCCTGATTAATTGCTTTTAAAGACTGGCGGATATCATCTCTGTCCATAAAAATACAATTGATTTTTTTCATCCAAAATGAGATGATAGGTACTTTTTTCAGTTGTATTTTACCAACAAAAGCCATAGGAATATCAATAGAGCTCACTAAGATTGGGATATCAAAGAGACTTTTATGATTACAAATAAACAAAAGTGTTTGATTTTTTGGAATATTTTCTTTCCCTTTTACATTTAATCGGGTACCTGCACAAAAAAGCAGACCTTTTGTAAGTCTTTGAAGACTTTTATAAGCATATTGGATTTGTTTTTCTTGTGTAGAAAATTTTTTTAAAAATGCATATTTTATTGAAAATAAAAGAGATATTATCCCGCTTATCAGTATAAATAGAATACAAATTAAAGTTCGCATAATTTCCTCCTGTTTTAAAAATGCAGTGATATACATTTATTATATCATAACTATTTTGCATCTTTGCCAAAAAAATTACAACATTTTTCTTTAAAATAGAGAAACAATAATATTGAAATTATAAAAGGAGGTATTTTAATGAAAAACAGAGGATTTCTATTCATCATTGGTCTTTTATCCGTACTTGTACTTGTTTCAGCCTGCACCAATAACAGAACAGCAAGAAATATCCGTGATGACGATGGAATACTGGATAATGGAAACGATATGATAGATAATGATTGGGGTTATGATTATAATGACGATTATGGTTATGACGCTAATGATGATTTGGATTTAACACCTGATGGGATAAATGCCAGAGAAGAAAATATAAGAAGAGGTATTACAACTCAGGTACCAACAAGAACTTTACCCAATCCTTTAAATGGAACAGATATGAATAATAGAATTACAAATACAAGGAATAATACAAATAATACAAATGTAAATAATAGAAATAATGTGAATACAAGAACGACAACCAATACGACAAGAGGAAATACGATGAATCAAAATAACAGATAAAGATAAAATAAAAGTGTGCTTGCACACTTTTATTTTATCTTTTATTAAAATTAATCGGCATTGCTTTGCCTAATCTCATCAATCATTTTTTTCTTTAAGTCATATAATTTTTGCGACAAGTCTACTGGCAGAATGTGAGGATTGGTCAATCTCCTACATTCATCCCAGAGGGTAGACAGTTCTTGTTGACAGTAGCTTCGTATTTCCATAACCGAAGGAGACTGATAAACACATTTTCCATTAATAAAAACTGGAACCAGTAATTCTCTTAAGCTAAATTCACCAGGTTTTAGTTTCATTTGTTTCCATGTGTTCACGGGATCAAATAATCTTAAAGGTTCCTTTTCGCTGAAACTTTCATCCTCTAAAGCAATTAAGTCTGCTTTAATTTTACCTGTGGTTTTATCATATACCCGGATGATTTTTTTAACTCCAGGATTGGTTACTTTATCGGGATTTTCAGATAACTTAATTTTTGGAATAAAGTTACCGTCTTTATCTGCTTCAGCAGATAATTTATAAACGCCTCCAAAAGCAGGACAGTCTTTAGAAGTAATTAAGCGTGTGCCAACACCCCAGACATTAATTTTAGCACCTTGTCGTTTTAAATCAGCGATAAGATACTCATCCAGATCGCTGGAAGCACTGATAACTGCTTCGGGAAAACCTGCCTGATCTAACATTTCTCTGGCTTTTTTAGACAAATAAGCCAAATCTCCGCTATCTAAGCGGATGCCCATGAGCTTTGGTTTGATATTTTTTTCTTTTAATTCTTTAAAAACTTTAATGGCATTAGGAACGCCAGATTTAAGAGTATCGTAAGTATCTACGAGCAAGATACAGGTGTTAGGGAATACCTTTGCATATTCCCTGAAAGCCGTCAGTTCATCAGGGAAACTCATAACCCAGCTGTGGGCATGGGTGCCGCTAATTGGGACATTAAACAGCTGACCTGCTAAAACGTTGGAAGTAGAAGCACAGCCTCCAATTATAGCAGCTCGTGCACCATAAATTCCTGCATCAGGCCCCTGAGCACGTCTTAAGCCAAATTCCAGTACGGTATCCCCTTCAGCTGCCCAGCATACTCTTGCTGCTTTTGTTGCAATAAGGCTTTGATGATTAACGATGTTTAAAAGAGCTGTTTCAATAAATTGGGCTTCAAAAATGGGTGCTTTTATCCTAAGTAAAGGCTCTTTTGGAAATACAACCGTTCCTTCAGGAACAGCGTAAATGTCTCCTGTAAATCTAAAATTTTTTAAGTCTTGTAAAAAGTCTTCATTAAATAAATTGGTCGTTCTCAGATAGTCAATATCTTCATTGGAAAAAGACAGGTTTTCAATATATTCAATGACCTGTTGAAGTCCTGCAGCAATGGCAAAGCCGGAATTAGATGGATTTGTCCGGTAAAACAAATCAAAAACAACGACATTATTTTTTACATTTGCCTCCCTGTATCCCTGCATCATTGTCAGTTGGTACAAGTCTGTAAGGAGAGTTAAATTAAGTCCGCTCATTTTAGACTTCCTTTCATTTACATAGTTATTTTAGAATAAGTATACACCTATATCGGTTTTTTATCAAAGAAATTTAGCATATATTAGTGAATTCATTATTCCAAAAAAATAAAAAAATAGAGTATTTTCTATAGATAAATTTATATAAATTAGATAAAAGCCTTTACAAATCAGGAAAATCTTTTTATAATATTATATTGAGTTGTGGTAGAGTTAAAGGAATAAACACAAGGAAAAGGACGAGTACGTATTTCTCTAGTCTGCAGCGAAATGGGGATGGTGGGAGCCCATGATGAAGGGAATACGGAAAATCACCTTGGAGTGGCAGACCGAAATAATAGTAGGCTCTGACGGATTTCCTCCGTTAAAAGGAAGGCATATCATTAGGTATGCATGTTTTTGATTATATCAGGTGGTATAACGAAAGGAACCCTTTCGTCCTGTTAAAGGATGGAAGGTTTTTTGTTTATAGAAGGGAATAAAAGAGAAGAGAATGGAGGTTATACTGTGTATAACAAAGTCTCAACAGATCTTAATTTTGTTGAACGGGAAAAAGAAATCCTCAAGTTTTGGAAGGAAAATAATATTTTTGAAAAAAGTATTTCAGAAAGAGAAGGTTGTCCTACATTTACTTTTTATGACGGGCCTCCTACGGCAAATGGTAAACCTCATATTGGTCATATCCTTACCCGGGTTATAAAAGATATTATTCCAAGATATAAAACGATGAAAGGGTATAAGGTGCTTAGAAAAGCAGGCTGGGATACCCATGGGCTTCCTGTGGAACTGGAAGTGGAAAAAATGCTGGGTATTAGCGGTAAACCTGAGATTGAAAATTACGGCGTAGAGCCCTTTATTAAAAAATGTAAGGAAAGTGTTTGGAAATATCAAAGTGAATGGGAAAAAATGAGCGACAGGGTAGGCTATTGGGCCGATATGAAAAACCCTTATGTGACTTATCACAACGAGTATATTGAGTCCGTTTGGTGGTCTTTGAAAAAAATCTGGGATATGGGACTTTTATATAAAGGTCACAAAATTGTACCTTATTGTCCTCGTTGTGGAACTTCTTTATCCAGCCATGAAGTGGCTCAAGGTTATAAGGACGTAAAAGAGGCTTCAATTTATGTTAAGTTTGCTGTAAAAGGTGAAAAGCAAGTTTATTTGATGGCATGGACAACCACTCCCTGGACCTTACCTTCTAACGTCGCTTTAGTGGTTAATCCAAATGAAAAATATATTAAGGCAAAATGCGGCGATGAAGTTTATATTTTGGCAGAAGCTTTAGCAGGCACGGTTTTAAATGAAGAATATGAAGTTTTGGACACAATGATTGGGCAGGATTTAGTTGGAACGGAATATGAACCTCTGTTTGATTTTGCAAAACCTGATAAAAAAGCATACTATGTGGTATCGGATAACTTTGTTACTTTAACCGATGGTACAGGTATCGTTCATGCTGCGCCTGCATTTGGTGAAGATGACGCAAAAGTAGGCCGTATTTATGATCTTCCTTTTGTTCAATTGGTCAATGAACAAGGAAAATTTGTTGATGCCGTTACACCATGGAAAGGTGTTTTTGTAAAGGATGCAGATCCTGAAATTATTAAGCATTTAGATGGAAAAAATCTGCTTTATAAAGCAATAGATTATGAACACTCCTATCCATTCTGCTGGAGATGCGATACACCGCTTTTGTATTATGCAAGAGATACCTGGTTTATTAAGATGACAGAAGTAAGAGACCGACTCATTAATAATAATCAAAAGATTAACTGGCATCCTGAACATATCCGGGACGGCCGTTTCGGGAACTTCCTTGAAAATGTTATTGACTGGGGCTTAAGCCGTGAAAGATATTGGGGAACCCCTCTTCCAATCTGGGAATGTAGTTGTGGTTACCGTCATGTGATTGGCAGCATTGCAGAATTAAAAGAAATGGGACAAAACGTACCTGATGATATTGAACTGCATAAGCCTTATATTGATAATGTATATCTTACTTGTCCTGAGTGCGGCGGCAGTATGAAACGGGTATCAGAAGTGATTGACTGCTGGTACGATTCTGGTTCCATGCCTTTTGCACAATGGCACTATCCTTTTGAAAACAAAGAGATTTTTGAAGAAAACTTCCCGGCTAATTTCATCAGTGAAGCCGTAGACCAGACAAGAGGATGGTTCTATACCTTACATGCTATTTCAACCCTTTTATTTGACAGACCAGCTTATGAAAATGTTATTGTTTTAGGGTTGGTACAAGATAAAGATGGCTTAAAGATGAGTAAACATAAGGGAAATGTTGTAGATCCCTGGACTGTTTTAGATAAACAAGGTGCCGATGCGGTCAGATGGTATTTCTATACGACAAGTGCACCATGGTTACCAAGCAGATTTTATGGTGAAGCTGTGAGTGAAGCACAAAGAAAATTCATGGGTACGCTTTGGAATACCTATGCCTTTTATGTGCTTTATGCCAACATTGACAAATTTAATCCGAAAGAATACCAATTAGAGTATGATAAATTATCCTTAATGGATAAGTGGATATTATCAAAACTTCATTCTTTAATTAAAACGGTAGACAATCATCTGGATAATTATAGAATTTTTGAAGCTTCAAGGGCACTGCAAGATTTTGTAGATGATTTAAGTAACTGGTATGTAAGAAGAAGCAGAGAACGTTTTTGGTATAAAGACATGCCACAGGATAAAATTAATGCCTTTATGACCCTTTATACAGTTCTTGTGGATTTAGTAAAATTAATTGCGCCATTTACACCATTTATGGCTGAAGAAATCTACAGAAATCTTGTGATTAATGTGGATAAAACAGCTCCTGAAAGTGTACATTTATGTTATTATCCACAGGCAGAAGATAAATATATTGATAAGGTACTTGAAGACAATATGGATCAGGTGCTTAATGTTGTTGTGTTAGGCAGAGCATGCAGAAATACAGCCAATATTAAGAACAGGCAACCTTTAAGCAAGATGTATGTTAAGACAGGAAAAGAATTGCCTGAGCTCTTTAAAGATATTATTGCTGAAGAATTAAATATCAAAGAAGTTATTCTTACGGATGATGTAGCAGACTTTACAAGTTATTCCTTTAAGCCTCAGCTAAAAACTGTAGGCCCCAAATATGGTAAGTTGGTAGGAAAAATCCGTGAAGCTTTAGCAAATATCGATGGCAATAAAGCGATAGATGAACTTAGAAAGGGTAATCCTTTAAGCTTTGAATTTGACGGGGAAAAGGTAGAACTTTTTGAAGAAGATTTGCTGATTGAAACCAAACAAACGGAAGGCTTTATTGCAGAAACTGAAAGAGATTTAACCGTTGTTTTAGATACTAATCTTACGGAAGAATTAATTGAAGAAGGTTTTGTAAGAGAAATCATCAGCAAGATTCAGACTATGAGAAAAGAGGCTGCTTTTGAAGTACAAGATCATATTAAAGTTTTCTATTCCGGTAATGAAAAATTAGCTCAAATTATCGAAAGAAATAAAGAAGAAATTGCTGCTGAAGTTCTGGGAGACCATATCGCTGAAGACAGCAGCAAAGAAGGTTATTCAAAAGAATGGAAGATTAATGGAGAACCTATTGAGTTGACCATTCAAAGAATATAGGACCTATAGTCCTTATTTCCCAAAACTTAAGAATTAAACAAACAAATAAAAAACTTTATGCTATAATAATAGGGGAGGACTTTAAGGCTCCCCTAAAATCATATAAAGGGGATATATATGGATAATACATTAGCTAAAGAACTGATTTCATTTATTAATGACAGTCCTTCACCATTTCACGTTGTTAAACAACTTGAAATGGCTTTAAAAGATAGAGGTTTTACAGCTCTGGATTTAAGAGAAAAATGGATCTTAGAAAAAAACAACAAATATTATACAATCATTAACGATTCTGCTATTTTTGCTTTTGATATCGGAGAAGGAAATATTGAAGAAGAAGGTTTTAAGATTATTGGCAGTCATACAGATAGTCCAGGTTTTAGGATAAAGCCTGCACCGGAAATTAAAAGTAACCGTTATATGAAATTAAATACAGAATCCTATGGCGGACCAATTTTATATAGCTGGTTGGACAGACCGTTATCTCTTGCAGGCAGAGTTCTGTTGAAAGGGGACAGCCCTTTTAAGCCTGAAAAAATACTGGTTGATTTTAAAGAGCCCGTTGCAATTATTCCAAGCCTTGCGATTCATATGAACAGAAATGTGAATCAAGGCATAGAATTTAATAAGCAAAAAGATACCTTGCCGCTTTTAGGTATGATTAAAGATGAGCTGGAAGAAAATCATAAAATGATAAGGTTTATAGCCGATCATTTGAATATAGATACTGATAAAATATTGGATTTTGATTTGTTTCTTTATCCTGTTGAAAAAGCTTCCCTGGCAGGTATTCATAAGGAGTTTATTTCTGCACCTAAATTGGACGATTTGGCCATGGTGCATGCAGGTCTTAAGGCCATGATGAATACAAAAGCCAAAAGAGGAATTAATATCATCTTTTGCTTTGATAATGAAGAAGTTGGCAGTTCAAGCAAAGAAGGGGCAGATTCCCCGACTGCTTCCTATATTCTTGAAAGAATTCTTCTTGCTTTAGGTAAGAGCAGGGAAGATTATTTCAGGGCCCTTGCCAGTTCCTTTATGATTTCTGCGGATATGGCTCATGCCTTTCATCCCAATTATGAAGAAAAACAAGATCCTACTAACAGGCCTTTAATAAACGGTGGTCCTGTTATCAAGCTTAGTGCGAACAAGGAATATGCCAGTGACGGGAGTACAACGGCTGTATTTGAACAAATTTGTAAGGAAGCCGGCGTGCCTGTTCAATATTTTGTCAACCGTTCAGATATAAAAGGTGGAACAACCATAGGGCCGATTATGGCAAGACAATTAGGTATCAGTTGTATAGATGTAGGCAATCCAATTCTTTCAATGCATTCGATAAGGGAATTAGGAGGCGTTTTAGACCATAAATATATCATTAATGCCTTTGAAAAGTATTATTCTCTTTAAAAGATAGATGATGGTTTAAAAACAAGCCATTAAGAAATGGGGGGAATTCAATGAAGTTTTTCTTTGATAAAGAAGAATTTAAGGAAGAAGTACAGGAAACCGTGAAAACATTGACTAAAAAGACCATCGATAAAGCATCAAAGCAAGAGATTTACCAGGCAGTTGCTTTTGTTTTAAAAGACTTGATTGCCGACAGGTGGATTGAGACAGACAATGCCTATAAAAAAGAAGATGTAAAAATCGTTTATTATTTATCCATGGAATTTTTAACGGGCCGGGCTTTAGGGAACAATCTGATTAATCTGGCGGTTAAAAAAGAAGTGGAAGAAGCTTTGGCAGAATTGGGGATTAATTATAATGAAATTGAAGAAGAAGAACCTGACCCGGGACTTGGTAATGGTGGCCTGGGAAGACTGGCTGCATGTTTTTTAGATTCTTTGTCTACCTTAGGTTACCCGGCTTATGGCTGTGGCATCCGATACAGACATGGCATTTTTGAGCAAAAAATAATAGACGGTTATCAGGTGGAATATCCGGATAATTGGCTGGAATACGGCAATCCATGGGAAATATTCAGACCTGAATATGCTTGCGAAGTTAAATTTGGTGGTAATGTAAGGGTTGAAAAAAAGGAAAACGGAGAATACAAATTTATTCAGGAAAATTATCAGTCGGTTATTGCGGTTCCCTATGATATTCCCATTTTAGGTTATAATAATTGGACCGTAAATACTTTAAGACTTTGGGATGCCAGAGCAGTTAATCGTTTTGATTTAAAGAAATTTGACCAGGGTGAATATGAAAAGGCATTAGAAGAACAAAATTTAGCCCAAATCATTGTAAAAGTATTATATCCCAGTGACAATCATATAAAGGGTAAGGAATTAAGGTTAAAGCAACAGTATTTCTTTATATCTGCCAGCATACAGCAGGCGATAAAAAGATTTAAGGCAAATCATACAGATTTTAAAGAACTGCCTGATAAAGTTGCCTTTCAAATGAACGATACCCATCCTTCTTTGGCTGTGGCAGAACTGATGCGAATTCTGGTAGATGAAGAAGAATTGCCTTGGGATGAAGCATGGGATATTACAAAAAAAGTCTGTGCCTATACCAACCACACCATTATGTCTGAAGCGCTGGAGCAATGGCCTATTGAATTATTCAGCCGTCTGCTTCCGAGAATTTATCAAATTGTAGAAGAAATAAACCGCAGATTTTGTTATGAGTTAATTAATCAATATAAATTTGATAGTGAAAAGATAAGGCGAATGGCTATTATTGCAGATGGTCAGGTGAGAATGGCTTATCTTGCGATTGTCGGCAGTCATTCGGTAAACGGGGTAGCAGCTTTGCATACAGAAATATTAAAACATGAAGTTCTTAAAGATTTTTACGAAATATATCCTGAAAGATTTAACAGCAAAACCAATGGGATTACTCAAAGAAGATGGTTGTTAAAGGCAAACCCAAATCTTGCCCAATTCATTACTGATACGATTGGAGACGGCTGGATTACGGACTTAACGGAGCTTAGAAAGCTTCTGCCTTATAAAGAAGATGAAGCCTTCAGAAAGCGTTTTATGGAAATTAAATATGAAAATAAAGTTAAGCTGGCAGAATATATTAAAGCACACAACAATATTGAAGTGGATCCTAATTCAATTTTTGATATTCAGATTAAAAGACTTCATGAATATAAAAGACAGCTTTTAAACATCCTTCATGTGATGTACTTGTATAATCAATTGAAAGCCAATCCAAGTATGGATTTTCATCCTCATACTTTTATTTTTGGCGCAAAAGCAGCTTCTGCTTATAAAATGGCTAAGCTGATTATAAAGCTTATTAATTCTGTGGCAGATATTATTAACAACGATGCTTCTATAGATGGAAAGATTAAGGTTGTATTTATTGAAAACTATAATGTATCTGCAGCTGAAAAATTATTCCCTGCTGCGGACATCAGTCAGCAAATTTCAACGGCGGGCAAAGAAGCTTCTGGTACTGGTAATATGAAATTTATGTTAAACGGGGCAGTGACCATTGGAACTTTAGATGGTGCCAATATTGAAATCAAAGAAGAGGTAGGAGACGACAATATCTTTATCTTTGGTTTAACGGCAGAAGAAGTCATGAATTATTATAAAAATGGCGGATACAATCCTTGGGATATCTATAATATGAATCAAGATGTCCGTTTGGTTTTAACCCAATTAATCAATGGGTTTTTATGCCCGGAAAATACAGAGCTGTTCAGAGATATTTACGAAAGCTTATTAAACGGCGGTGATCCTTACTTTGTTCTCAAAGATTTTGAAAGTTATGCAAAGACCCATAAAAAAATGGTGGAAGCTTATATAGACAGAGAAAGATGGGTTAAAATGCAAATTGTAAATGTTGCTTTAAGTGGTAAGTTTTCCAGTGACAGGACCATTAAAGAATATGCCACTGAGATATGGAAACTTAAATCTGTGAAAATTCGCCATGACGAATAAAATCCCTGATTTTTCAGGGATTTTTTTTTAGGCAAGAACCAATTACTAGCTCATGCATATATTGTTATTGGATATAAAATCATGTATAAGGAGGAAGTATAAATGGCAAAAGAATATGAAGCCAATAATGAAAATTATAAAGGGATAGAAGAATCTTTCAGACAGCAACCAATGATGAATAATAAGCCTTATCCATCTAATATGTATCCAATGGGAGTTTATCCAAATGGTATGATGTATTATGATGATATTGACGAAAGAGATATGGAATATATGAAAAGAATGTATCCTGAATTAAATCAAAGAATTCAAAAACATATAGAATATGAATGTGATAAAATGGATTATGACGGAAGCCCTATCTACAATGAATATCCAGATCAGGAAATTATAGAACAAATGATTGACAGAGTTTATGAAAGGATTATACAAGAAATGCCGGATCTTCTTGATGAAGGAGAAATGGAAAGACAGAGAATTCCAAGATACAGACTGGTTCGTTCCCTGGCAGGGGCTCTCTTACTGACAGAGCTTTTTGGAAGAAGAAGACGCTATCGCAGGAGAATACCTTTTTACGGATATCCATCTTATCAATATCCATATTATCAATACCCTTATCAATATTCTTATCCTTATCCCTACTATTAAAAAAGGACAGCTTAAAGCTGCCCTTTTAATTTTTTATGGGCGCATGGCCCTTAAAATAGCAGGATTATTAATATATTCTTCAGAAATCAATTCTCTTTCAATTTTTACTTCTTTTGTAGCAGATAAATCTACTCTTTTAAAGACTTCTTGTTTTGTTTTTAAATCATAAATGACTCTTACAGTTGGCTTATCGATTGAACCAATTTTATTTTGTTCTACAATTGCAACGGTTTCATTACTTAATAATACCGTTGTTCCAACGGGATAATAACAGATCATTCCCCTAAAGGTTTTAAATAAATCTTCATCCAGGTGGTTCTTTGTCATTCTTTCCATTTCATTCAAGGTATTTACAATCGTATATTCATTCCGATAGGCTCTTTTACTGGTCATGGCATCAAATACATCACAGACAGAACAGATTCTTGCCCCCTCATGAATCTGGTTTTTTGTCATTCCTAAGGGATAGCCATCGCCATTTATTTTTTCATGGTGCATTAGAATCATCACTTTACTAATTGGTGTTAACAAAGGGTTATCTTTAAAAATTTGATAGCCTTGGAAAGGATGCTGCTTAATAATATCAAATTCTTCTTCTGTGAGTTTATCGGGCTTATTTAATATTTCATCAGGAACTAATATTTTTCCAAAATCATGGAGTAAACCTCCCAGGGCCAGTTTTTTTAAATAGGATTTATCTCCGCCAATCTTTCTTCCCAGCATAACACATAAAACAGCGACATTGACTGAGTGTCCGTAGGTATAATCATCTTTTGTTTTTATATCGACCATATCGTATAAAATTTCTTTATTGCTGAGGATATCTTCTACAATTTGGATCACCGAAGTTTCAAGTTGAGAGACGTCGATTTGCTGGGTTGCTTTAAAAATAGCTAAGGTGTCTTTTACAATATTTATAGTTTTTATTCTGGTCTTTTCTGAAATAACATCCTTAATTTCAATACCTTCAGATAATTTATCAGCAATATATATCCTGTCAATTCCTCTGGCCTCTAATTTCTTTTTGTAGTACTTTTTAAAACTTATGTTTTTTGCGAGTAATCTGGAACCATTTTCGTCTATAACGGTTTTTGCGATAATTT
This sequence comes from Candidatus Epulonipiscium sp., assembly GCA_012521395.1. Taxonomy (GTDB): domain Bacteria; phylum Bacillota; class Clostridia; order Lachnospirales; family Defluviitaleaceae; genus JAAYML01. Next base: position 34,416 of record JAAYML010000099.1, read on the forward strand.
CCCCACCTTTTAAGCAACTCACTGGAACTAAACGCATCGAATTATCCCCCCCATCCATTTCAATAGGATGCCGCATAAACAAAACATTTTGTATATACATTATAAAATAATTAATAAATATTTTCTACATAATTTGACAAATCCTATGATGATAAAATGAATATTTAATAGCTTCATGAAGGTATAAAAAAGCATAATTTGCATATCATAAGCCATATATTGTATAATTAAGGAGGTATAACATGGTCAACAATGCAATGACTGCTGATTTTTTACGTTCTGCCTATGGTGGTGAAAGCATGGCCCATATGCGATATCTTATTTGGGGTGAAATTGCCAGGAAAGAAGGATTTAACAACATTGGTATTCTTTTTGAGGCCATTGCCCATGCAGAATATGTTCATGCCAATAATCACTTTAATGTATTAAAAGCACAAAAAGGAGATTATACTGTTCCGGCAGGAGGCGTTTTTGGTAATACCACAACGATTGAAAATCTTCAAGGTGCCATTGACGGAGAACTCCATGAAGTGGAACAAATGTATCCCGTATACTTAAATACTGCAGAATTTCAAAATGAAAAGGATGCAAAACGTTCTTTTCATTATGCACTGGAGGCTGAAAAAATTCATGCTAAGATGTTTAAAGAAGCACAAGAAGCGGCCAAAGCAGGGAAAGATTATGATCTTGAAGCTGTTTACATATGCCCTGTTTGTGGTTATACAGTTTTGGATGAGGCGCCAGAAGTATGTCCAATCTGCGGAGCTAAAAAAGAAGTATTTAAAGAATTTAAATAATTACTATAATCATTGAAAGGAGCGGTAAATACCGTTCCTTTTATTTTTTTAATTTAAAGTGATAAAGCAAAAAGAATATAAAAAGAAGCTGTATAAAAATGTTTGTTAATAATCAAACTATTATTTTTATTTTCATTATTAAATACAGTATACAATCTTTTATTGATATATGTAAATAGTACTATTTTATTATGTTGAGCCGCCTGTCTGCTTTTAGTCCTATTTTTGTTAAAAATATATCCTTAATTCCATAAAAGAAAATTTATGCTTTGATAATTGACGATAATTAAACGATATAGTATTATTAAATAAAAAATTCAAAATTATAACATTATAGTATCGAATGATTGCTAAATTAGGAGAAATTATGATGGACATCAGCCAAGACAAGCTATTAGATATATTAGAAAATGAAAAAGATAAAGAAATAATACAAAAAGCAGTCATTTATTCTGCTTTAATACTTGAAAAATGTACTTGTAATGTCAGTACATTCGAAGAAAATGATTGTATTAATGAGAAGAATTATAATAAGGAGAATTTAATAGAAGGTCTGATCTGTTTATTTCATAGAAAAGTCATTGATCCAACAGTTATTATTTATGCATTAAGCAAAAGTTATGATATTAGTCTCAAAGATTTTTATCTTGGCGTTTTAAAAGAAGCCTTTGAAAAGATGGATGAAGCCTATAATCTCTTATTTCAGACCATTATTGCACTTGAGAATATAGGAGAAAAGATAGTAGCATCCAATGATTTAAGTTTATCAGAAGTCAAAGAAAATTATCTGTCAGTAAAGAAATATTTATGTCAGGTTGTTAAAGAGATTAATTAAAAATAATCTTTTGCAAATCTTTATTTTGCAAGAAGAGCAAAATAAAGATTATTTAATTTCAAAAATTGACTATATTTTTATATTATAGTATTATTAGTATGTTAGCTTTTATTTATTGATTTGTTTTGATATTTATCTTCTATAATTATGAAGATATATGATATAATTCTACATATTTTGTAAGAATATGTTGCAGCATGATGTGTGATAAGTTATGAGTTTTAGGAAGGGAGGAACTATTGTGTGTTTTGATATGCCAGAGTTGCTTGAGTTATTAATTGGTTTAGAATGTATAAATGCCAGAATTAATTTAGATAATAATATTACTTTAGATTTAAAAAATAAAGAATTAAATAATTGGGACGATGAGAATAAAGACGATAAAGGTTGGAAATTAGTTTCAGAATCATGCGCATGGAGGATAATAAAGGATTCTACAATCATATGTGGTCAATATGATGAAGCAGAAGATATTATACCTGTTTTAAATGAATTAGTGGCTTCCGTCATTATTGATTTCAAGCAAACGAGTCCTTATGATATATCCTTAAGTTTAAGTAATGGCTGTGAGATTCAATTTCTGGCAGAATCTTTAAGAGATACGGTTATTAGTATTTATTCTCCTAATAATAGATGTTTTGCATTTGAATCCGGAAATATCTGGACTGAAATGCCTGCTAATATTACTGAAAAAGAACTTAACAGGGAAGAAGAGCTCTTAGATAAACATTCAGAACGCTGTTTTAAGCGTTGGAGTAAAGTTGTTAATCAAGTACCTATCAATCGATGCAGTAATTGTGCTTACTTTTTAAGATTAAAGGGCATGTTTTATTTCTGGGATTTTGGTCTTTGTAGTAATGAAGCATCTATTAATGATGGAAGGGTTGTAGGAATCTGTTCTGGCTGCGACGCCTTTAAAGAGGAGTTAGAGGAGTTAGA
>JAAYML010000100.1 GCA_012521395.1 Candidatus Epulonipiscium sp.
CTTGCCCTTGACGCCATGAGGAAGACAGCTAAACTTGTAATTGGGTTGGTTAGGTACGAAAAATAATGAAATTTTAAGGTAGAAAAATTATTACGCAGATAATCTCCAATTATAGGGGGTCAACCCGTTATTTATTCTATATTATTATTTATTCATTAAAATATTTGCTGTCTATTTATAAATTGTTTTATCCTATATTTTTATTAATAATTTTATCAATGCTTTAATTTATATATATATATCTTAATAAAATACGTAAAATTTTTAAATGTATTTTCATTTTTATTACTTATTAATGGGTTATTTTAGATTTAAGTAATGGTTTTTAAATTTAAATTGTTTAATAATCAATGGCGCTAAGCTTTATTTATAAACTGAATTTTATAATATACCCAATTTATTCATAATAATTTACAAATATTTACATTTAAATCATAAGTAGTGTAGCCCTGTTTTCAGACGGCCGTATATAAATAATTCCCTATTGCTATTATAAATAACTTATTTATCGTATTAACAATCTTTATATAAAAAAGGCTAATACTTTTTCTTGATTCCAATAAAATCTATAGATATAATATAGATTGCAATTATTTTATTTATACTTTTATCATCTATCTATAGGAAGGAAGTTCAGATGAAATTACAAAGATTACTTAGTTATGTTCGCCGTGCTGTTGATGATTATAATATGATTGAAGATGGAGATAAAATTGCCATAGGAATATCTGCAGGTAAAGACAGTTTAACCCTGCTTTTAGCTCTTCGGTCATTGCAGCGATTTTATCCTAAAAAATTTGAATTAGAAGCCGTTACAATTTCTTTAGGCTTTGATAATTTTGATCTTACTGGTGTTCAAAAAATGTGTGATGAAATTGGTGTCCGTTATACTGTAAAAGAAACCGACATAGCTCAGATTGTATTTCACGAACGTAAAGAAAAAAATCCTTGTTCTCTTTGTGCCAAAATGAGAAAAGGTGCCCTGAATGATGTAGCAAAATCCCTGGGCTGTAACAAAGTAGCTTTGGGTCATAACAAGGATGATGTTATTCAAACCCTTTTTCTTTCCTTGTTTTATGAAGGTCGTATATATACCTTCCCTCCAGTTAGTTATTTAGACAGGTCGGATTTGCATACAATCAGACCTTTAATTTACGTTCCGGAAAAAGAAATCGTGGGTTTTGCCCGAAAGGAAGGTCTCTCTGTTTTAAAAAGCCCCTGTCCGGCTGATGGTAATACCAAAAGAGAACAGGTCAAAAATTTGATTGCAGATCTTCGAAATCAATACGATAATCTGGACAATCACATTTTTGGAGCCATCAAGAGATCCGCTATCAATGGCTGGAATTTGGAAAAACACCTCTAAAGAGGTGTTTTTTCTCCTCCGCCTGCATGATCTTTATATACATCGATATAAATTTCTTTTTGCTGATTAACGGCTGCATACATCACTTCTTTTATATCTTGAATCCCTTTAGCTTTTAATTGCATAAACAGCCAGTCTTCATCAATTTTCATTAATCTCATATTATCTTTAATGATTTTCCCGTCTAAAATAATGCTGCAAAAAGGTGCCTTGGGACTTGTAACAAGACCTAAATCTTGTACCGTAGGTACTTCTAAATGTTCATATTTCATCACACTTAAAGCCCCATTGGTTTCTACAATGGCATATTTTACTTCTTTAATATCAAATATTTTTTCAAGTCTGAGCTGCTCAAGTAAATCATTGATACTATAAAGGCATCTTTTTAAGTTCTTTTCTAATATTTTCCCATCTTCAATGACAATAACCGGTTCTCCCTGTAACAATTGATTAATGCCATCATTTTTTAAAGAAATATAAGACATACCCCAGGTTAATATTCCAAATAAAAATAAGCCAATTAAATGATGCCAGGTCCGCTGATTTAAATCCGTGGCTAAAGTTGCTGCAATTGAACCAAAAGTAATACCATTAATATATTCATAAACGGTCAGTTGGGCAATTTGTTTTCTGCCGAGAATTCTGGTAATAAACCATATACTAAAAAAAGCTAAAAGGGTTTGTATGCCTATTTCACAAATTACTTTCAAGTGATCACCTCCTGACATAAAAATACGGATTCTACTAATAATATAAGTTAAATAAACAGAATTTATCGGAGGTAATAATTATGAAATTATGGATGCAGGCCTTATTCACTCTAATTTTTATTATTGCTTGTTTTATCATTATTTATTATTTGCACAGAAAAAAGAAAATTTAAATGCTCAGCTGTCTGAAAAATATCGTCAGAATCAAATAAATATTTGCCATACAGAACATATATTTGTATAATAAATATATATAATGTAAAAATGGATGGTGTTCATATGGCAGAAATTAATTATCATGAACAAGAAAAACAAAAAAATACCCTTCGTTTAAGGACTTTATTAAAGTCTCTTCCGCCCTTTGCCTTTGAATTTTTCAGAGGAATTGAGCCAACGACTTCTCCCAGGACCAGAATTGCCTACGCCTATGATTTAAGGATTTTTTTTGAATATATTTTAGAAAACCACCCAAAACTTAAAAATAAAGTAATCAATGAATTAGAAATAAAAGATTTAGAAGAAATTACACCTGACCATATTGAAATGTTTTTAGAATATCTCAATTATTATAGCAGGCCCGATCCCAATAATCCTGACAAAATCGTGGAATACCAAAATGATGAAAGGGCTAAATCCAGAAAATTAGCTGCCATCAGGACCTTTTATTTGTATTTTTATAAAAGAAGAAAGATTTCAACGAACCCACCTTCTCTTGTCGAAAGTCCTAAAATCCATGAGAAAAATATTATCAGGCTGGAAGTGGATGAAGTTGCCAGACTATTAGACGAAGTGGAATCAGGTGAAAACTTAACCGATACCCAGAAAAAATACCATCATTATACAAGACTCAGGGACTTAGCCTTAATAACCCTTTTACTGGGAACAGGTATCCGGGTATCGGAATGTGTTGGATTAAACATTAGTGATATTGATTTTGATGTGAATGGTTTAAAAATTATCCGTAAGGGCGGAAATGAAATGGTTATTTACTTTGGAGATGAGGTCGAAGAAGCCCTTCGAAATTATTTGGAAGAAAGATTAAAAAAACAGCCTAAACCCGGTCATGAAGATGCTCTTTTCTTGTCTTTGCAAAACCGGCGCCTGACTGTTCGTTCTGTTCAAAATTTAGTTAAAAAATATGCATCCTTAGTGACTAAGTTAAAAAATATATCCCCTCATAAATTAAGAAGTACATATGGAACCAACTTATATCGGGAAACCGGAGATATATATCTGGTAGCAGATGTATTGGGCCACAAGGATGTCAATACAACCAGAAGACATTATGCTCAAATTGATGATGACAGGCGGAGAAAGGCAGCTAAAGTGGTCAAGTTAAGAAAAATTTAAACCGGCTTTTAGTAAATGGGTATAATAATTGTATCTCCAGCATATAATCTGTCGCTTTCCAGGCGATTAAATTCCTTGATAAGTTTAACGTATTCTTTAGTACTTTTATCTTCAGGTTTATATTTTTGAGCAAGTTTCCAAAGGGAGTCTCCTCTATGTATCATGACTTCTTCGTATTTTTTAACCAAATGATTGTTAAAGGATTCATGACCTGTCGAACAGTAAGTAGATAAAATCGAAAACAATTGTATCAAACTAATAGCAAATGCAAGGAGTAAAAATAAACGGAATCTTTTTTTCTTTTGCATATTCATCCTCCTGACATAAAAACTTTTATCGTTATGTTCTGTTGTTCAGAATATATGTTCGATTATCATTATATACGAACATATATTCTGAGTCAATGATTTTTTTGAAATTATTTGATAAGTTTTTATGGTTAGAGATATTTCCTTATAAAATTAACCGTTTATCATCGATATTTTTAAAGAAAATCGAACATAAGTTTGATATTTCGAAAGACTTATGGTATAATAAGTCATATTATATAGTGAGGTGACTATATGAGTAATAAAGTTGGAGGTAAGCAACTGGAAATACTAAATTATTTAAAAAAAGAAATAAAGGAAAAGGGATACCCTCCATCCGTCAGGGAAATATGTGATGCGGTGGATTTAAAATCAACTTCAACGGTTCATGGCCATTTAAACCGTCTTGAACAGAAAGGTTTAATAAGAAGGGATCCAACAAAACCCAGGGCCATAGAAATTTTAGATGAGTCTTTTTATCCGATGCGACAAGAGTTGGTTAATGTTCCCATCATAGGAAAGGTTACTGCTGGGCAACCTATTCTTGCTGTTGAGAACATAGAAGATTACTTTCCTCTTCCAGTGGATTACGTAAAAAACGATACGGTATATATGTTGCATGTACAGGGCGATAGTATGATAGAAGCCGGTATTTTTGATAAAGATTTGATTTTAGTCCGCAAACAAAGTACTGCAGAAAATGGTGATATTGTGGTTGCTTTAATAGATGAAGAAGCAACCGTTAAGAGATTTTTCAGAGAAAAAGATCATATCAGGCTGCAACCTGAAAATCCTGCGATGAGCCCGATTGTTGTTAAGGATGTTACAATTTTAGGAAAAGTGATTGGTTTGTTTAGAAAATTTTAATGTTTCTAGGAGTTGATCATGTGGAAAATGGCTTTATTCGAGTAGGAGCTGCTGTACCTAAAATAAAGCTTGCAGATTGTAAAAGTAATTCAGAAGAAATCATCCGTTTAATTGAAGAGGCGCAAAATAATCTTGTTCAAGTTTTAGTTTTTCCTGAATTATCTCTTACAGGCTATAGCTGTGGTGACTTGTTTTATCAGGATATTCTCCTTGAAGAAGCCCAAAATGGGCTTCAAAAAATTCTTGATTATACAGCTGATAAAGATATTTTAATTCTTGTTGGTATGCCTCTTTCAGTGGATAATCAGCTTTTTAACTGTGCTGTGCTTTTGTTAAAAGGTAACATTTTAGGTGTTGTAGCAAAAACATCCATCCCTAATCATAATGAATTTTATGAAAAAAGATGGTTTTCATCAGGAAATCATGCTGTAAGTAAAGAAGTCAATTTATGTGGGCAAAAAGTGCCCTTTGGCAATGATCTTTTATTCCAGTGCAGTAATATTAATCATTTATGTATTGGAGTGGAAATCTGTCAGGATTTATGGACAACGGTTCCACCAAGTTCTTTGCAATCCATGCAAGGTGCTACCCTTATTTTAAATCCCTCGGCAAGCGACGAGTACGTGGGAAAAAGGCTTTATAGAAATCATTTGGTATTACAACAGTCTGCTAAATGTATGGTGGGCTATATTTATGCTTCCTGTGGCTATGGAGAATCAACTTCTGATTTGGTTTACAGTGGGCATTCTATGATTAGTGAAAATGGGACTCTTTTAGAAGAAGCCCTTCCCTTTTCCCATGACAGTTATTTGATATTTACTGAATTAGACCTTTTAAGAATTGTTTCAGAACGTAAAAGGGCTCCTGTTAGTGGAGATCTCATGGGTAAGAATATCAATCAGTTTATTTCATTTAGAAAAGTCTATTTTGAATTAAATCAAAATAAAATTCCAACTTTATCACGAAAGATTGAGCCTCATCCTTTCGTTCCCCAAGACCCTCAGACAAGGGAATTTTATTGCAGAGAAATTTTTGCAATTCAAACCAATGGTTTAAAAAAGCGTGTAGAGCATACAGGGGCAGATAAACTCATATTAGGTATTTCTGGCGGTTTAGACTCTACCCTTGCCCTTTTGGTATGTGTAGAAACTCTTGATTGCCTAAAAAGGGACAGGAAAGATATTATCGGTATTACCATGCCTGGTTTTGGAACAAGTGGACGAACCTATGAAAATGCCATTCAATTAATGAAAAATTTAGGCATTTCAATGCGGGAAATATCTATAAAAGAGGCTTGTATTCAGCATTTTAAAGATATTGATCATGATGAAAAGCTTTATGATTCCACCTATGAAAATGCGCAGGCAAGAGAAAGAACTCAAATATTAATGGATATTGCCAATAAAGAAAATGGTTTAGTTATTGGTACAGGTGACTTATCTGAATTGGCTTTAGGCTGGGCAACTTATAACGGAGACCATATGTCGATGTATGCTGTAAATACTGGCGTTCCCAAAACCTTATTAAGTCCGCTGATAGCATGGATTTCAAATATGCCTAAATATCATAATATAAAAACCATTACTGAAGATATTATTCATACACCTGTTAGTCCTGAACTGCTTCCTCCAGATCAGAACGGAGAGATTAATCAAAAAACAGAAAACATTTTGGGTCCTTACGAACTTCATGATTTCTTTTTATACTATATGTTGCACTTTGGCTTTAGGCCTTCGCGGATATTATATCTTGCAGAAACGGCCTTTAAAGATAAATACAGCCGGGAAAGCATTATTCAATGTTTAAAAATATTTTATAAAAGATTTTTTATTCATCAGTTTAAACGCTCTTGCCTTCCCGATGGTCCTAAAGTATGTTCTGTATCCCTATCCCCCAGAGGGGATTTCCGAATGCCCAGTGATGCTTCTTACAGGCTCTGGCTGGATGAAATTGAATTACTGGAATAAAAAAGAGAATGGTTTTACCATTCTCTTTTTTAATTCTTAAACATGAATTAATTTTTTATCCATCATATTTTGTAAAGCAATCATGATGCCTAACTTTGCATGATGCCAGGAAAGACCACCTTGTAAAAATACAGTATATGGTTCTTTCATCGGTGCGTCAGCACTAAGTTCTATAGAAGAGCCCTGTACAAAAGCACCTGCTGCCATAATGACCTGGCTATCATAACCTGGCATATCAGAAGGTTCTGGTATAACAAAGCTGTCAACAGGAGAGCCTTTTTGTATGCCCTGACAAAAAGCAATGACATTTTCAGGCTTTTTCATTTGAATAGCTTGAATAATATCATTTCTTTTTTCGCATGAAGCAGGACTTACGGTAAAGTCCAATTTTTCAAAAATTCTTGCGGCAAAAATGGCCCCTTTCAAACTTCCAGATACCACTTGTGGTGCAAAGAACAAGCCCTGGAGTATGGGTTGATTTAAACCTAAACTTGCCCCAACTTCTTTGCCCAGACCTGGAGCAGTTAAACGGATGGCAGCATTTTCAACATATTCTTCTTTACCAACAATATATCCTCCAATAGGAGCAATACCACCGCCGGGATTTTTTATTAAAGAACCGACCACTAAATCTGCACCAACTTCAGAAGGTTCTATATAATCAACAAATTCTCCATAACAGTTATCCACCATGCAAATGACATCATTCTTAATCTTTTTAATAAAAGCAATAAGCTCTTTTATTTGCTGGACAGATAAAGTAGGCCGCCATAAATATCCTTTTGAGCGTTGGATCGTTACCATTTTGGTTTTGGGCGTAATGGCATTTTCGATTCCCTTATAATCAAAGCCGTCCTCTAATAAATCCACTTGCTTGTATGTAACACCATATTCCTTAAGGGAACCTTTCATTTTTCGAATTCCTATTACCCCTTCAAGAGTATCATAGGGTTTACCTACAGGAGATAATAACTCATCTCCAGGGCGCAGATTTCCAAATAAGGCCACTGTTAAAGCATGGGTTCCGGAAACTAATTGAGGACGAACCAGTCCAGACTCTGCTTTAAAAACTTCTGCATATATGTTTTCTACCGTATCCCTGCCAAGGTCGTTATATCCATAGCCATTTGTTGCTGCAAAATGTATATCACTTAGATGATTTTTTTGCATTGCAGCAAGAATTTTTAGCTGGTTATATTCAGCTATATGATCCACTTCGTTAAAATAGGGTTCTATTTCCTTTTCAATTTTTTTACAAAATTGAATGACTTCATTGCTTAAGCCAAAGTTTCTGCGTAAAATTTCGTCAACGAATTCGTGCATTGAACTATCTCCATTCTACTCTCCTTCATTTTTATCATTTACGTTATAATATACAGGTTTTGCTGGAATGATGGTTGAAATGGCATGTTTATAAATCATTTGCTGTTTGCCGTCTGACTCTAACATTACAATAAAGTTATCGAAACCTTTTACAACTCCTTTTAATTGAAAACCATTGGTTAAAAATACGGTTACAGTCATTTTTTCTTTACGTACCTGGTTAAGAAATACATCTTGAAGGTTAATAGTTTTGCTCACAAAAATCCACTCCTCTTTTGATATTAGGTTATATATATTTATTCTATATGATAATGCCAATTTCTTCAATATAATTTAACATTTTTGCAAGAATAATATCCATATCAAAACCAAAATCGTCTATATTTATCCAATATGGATTTTCCTGCCTTTTGAACCAGGTTAATTGTCTCTTTGCAAAATGCCTGGTGTCCCTTTTTAGTATATAAATAGCTTCCTCAAGAGAAATTTTTCCTTGCAGATAAGGGACAATTTCCTTATAACCCAGTCCCTGCATAGAAACAAGATCTGGAGAATAACCTTTTTTAAGTAAAGCTTGAACTTCTTCAATTAAGCCAGCTTCAATCATTTTATCGACTCTTTGCTCAATCCGTTTATATAATGTTTCCCGTTTCATGTTTAAACAAAAAAAAGCTGTATTATAAGGAGATACTTTTTTATTTTTTTCTTCTTCATTGTGCTGTGAAATGGGCTTGTTGGTTTGTTTATAATATTCCAATGCCCGGATAACTCTTTTGACATTATTGGGATGAATTTTTAAGGCGGAAACTGGGTCAACTTTTTTTAGGATCTCATGAATATATTGATTTCCCTTTTCTTTAGCCAACTTTTCCAGATAACTTCTATATTCATAATCGTTGTTGGTTTCCATAAAATTAATATCGTAAACCAACGCTTGTATATAAAAGCCAGTACCGCCAACTAAAATAGGTATTTTATTTTTATTGTAAATCATTTCTAAGTATTTTTTAGCTTTTTCTTGAAATATAGCTACATTAAATTCTTCATCAGGCTCAATTTCATCGATTAAATAATGAGGAATATTCTCCATTTCCTCTTTTGTTGGCTTGGCTGTACCGATATCCATATACTTATACACTTGCATAGAATCGGCAGAGATGATTTCCGCATCAATCTTTTTTGCCAATTGGATAGAAAGATTTGTTTTGCCACAAGCAGTCGGTCCGGCAATAACAATTAAAGGTTTTTTCATAGTTCCTCCATTCTATTGAACCCGTTTAAATTTTTTTTCCAGTTCATATTGACTCATGGATATGATGGTTGGTCTTCCATGGGGACAAGTAAATGGATTATCCAGATTAAGCAATTCCTCAATTAATGCTTTGGCTTCCACAGTACTGAGCTGATCTTTGGCTTTAACAGCTCCTTTACAGGATAAAAGGGCAATATGATTAAGCTTCATATCATAAAGGTTTTTAATCCTTTCATCATTTAAAGTATCGATAATTTCTAAGAAAAAACTGCTGTCAACAGGTCCTTCAAAAAGAATGGGCAGTTCCCGGACCAGGTATGCAGATTCCCCAAATTCTTCAATTTCAAAACCAAATTTTTTAAATAAAGAAATGTTATCTTCTACAATCTCTTTTTCCTTAGGAGTGACCTCAAAAACAACAGGCTCTAATAATGGTTGGGAATAAACTTTACCTTGCTTAAAATCATGAATAAATTTTTCATAAAGAATTCGCTCATGGGCTGCATGCTGGTCAACAATATAAAGACTATTGTCTTGTTCAACAAGCCAATAAGTCTGAAAAACTTGCCCTATAATTTTATAATGACGAAAGCTTGGAGCCTTGTCTTCTTTATGAACTTTTTCTTTTTCAAAAATGGTACAGGCTTCTTTTTTTTCAGTACCACATGGTTTATTTTCATAAAGATTTTCTTTATGAGAAAAGTTAAGCTCCTGATTAGATTCTTTTACTTTTATATTTTTATCCTCAGGACTGAATACCGGATGGATGCTTATATCTTTATACTCCAAGTTTTTTCTTTTTATTTCAAAAGGTTCTGGCAATCTTCCCTGAACGGGTTCGGGATTAAAAAGTTTTTCTTTTTTATTGTCTAAATTAACCTGAGGAATTAAATCTTCTTTAAATAAATTTTTATGAATTCCATTATAGATAAACTGATAGATTTCTTCTTCATCCTTAAAGCGGACTTCCATTTTTGTCGGATGGACATTAACATCAATTTTATTCGCTGGAATAAAAATATGCAAAACGACAACAGGAAACTTATTAATTGGCAGCAAAGTGTTATATGCATCCTCTACTGCATTTTCTAATATTTTACTTTTAATATACCTTCCATTGATATAGAAATTTTCATAAGACCTGTTGGCCCGGTTTAAGGAAGGCTTGCCAATTAAGCCAATGAGCTTTAGATCCTGTTCTGTTTCTTCAATAGAAAGCATATGCTTTACAACTTCTTTTCCATAAACATTAAATACGGCATTTTTTAACTCGTTGTTTCCGGAAGTGTGAAAAACAACTGAATTATTATTAATAAATTTAAAGGAGACCTCCGGATGTCCCAGGGCAATTTTATAGACCATATCACTGATATAAGAGCTTTCTGTAGCAGGCTTTTTTAAAAATTTTTTCCTTGCTGGTATATTGTAAAAAAGGTTCCGCATAATAATGGTTGTTCCTTCTGGACAGCCGACTTCTTCTTCAGTAATGATTTTCCCTCCATAGCATTCTACTCTTTTTCCAGTTACTTCTCCATAGGCTTTTGTAATAATTTCCAATTGAGACACAGCAGCAATACTGGCTAAAGCTTCTCCTCTAAAACCTAAGGATTCTATTTTATCCAAATCTTCAACGGCAGTAATTTTGCTGGTGGTATGCCTGAGCAAGGCTGTCGTAACATCTTCCTTAGGAATACCGATTCCATTATCGGTTACCCGGATGAGGGAAATGCCACCATCTTTAATTTCTACCGTTATGGCACTGGCCTGGGCGTCTATGGAGTTTTCTACGAGCTCTTTTACAACCGATGCAGGTCTTTCAACCACTTCTCCTGCTGCAATTTTATTAATGGTATAATCGTCTAATCTACGGATTGGATCCAAAAAATCACCTCATCATAGGAGAGATTTTGCTTTTTTGTTTAAGTCTAAGAGAATATCAATAGCTTGACCAACAGAAATTTCTGAAAGATTTAAATTGGCAATTTCCTTAATCAACTCTTTAAATTCATTTTGCTCCATGGAGAATAAATCCATTTGAATGACTTGAATTTCATTAAAAATATTTTTTGCATTTTTCGTAATATCTGCTTGGGTCAGTTGTGACAAGATAACCTTAGCCCGTTCAATAACCTCATTGGGCAGACCAGCCAAATTAGCCACCTGAATACCGTAACTGTGATTGGCCCCTCCCCGTTTAATTTTTCTTAAGAAAATAATGTTATCGCCTTTTTCTAAAACATCGATGCAATAATTCTTTACGCCACTCAGTTTACCTTCCAGCTCTGTCAGTTCGTGATAGTGGGTTGCAAAGAGCGTTTTAGCACCAATTTTTTCTTTGTCACTGATATATTCAATGACTGCCCATGCAATACTTAAACCGTCAAAGGTACTGGTTCCCCGTCCAATTTCATCCAGTATCAATAAACTTTTTGATGTTGCATTATTGAGAATATTAGCCACTTCAGTCATTTCAACCATAAATGTACTTTGACCAGAAGCTAAATCATCTGAAGCCCCAACCCGGGTAAAAATCCTGTCTACAACACCAATTCTGGCTGTTTTTGCCGGAACAAAACTGCCAATTTGAGCCATAAGCACAATCAAAGCCACTTGTCTCATATAGGTTGATTTCCCGGCCATATTAGGTCCTGTCACAATAGCAAGCCGGTTATCTTTTTCATCTAAAAAAGTATCATTGGGAATAAACTGTTCTAAGGGCATCATTTTTTCTACTACCGGATGCCTGCCGTCTTCAATAAAAATTGAATCCCCTTGATTAACTTCAGGCTTACAGTAATTTTGCTTTTCTGCTACTTCAGCTAATGATTGTAAAACATCCACAATGGCAATTAATCTTGCCGTTTTTTGAATGCGTTCTACTTCTTTTTCAATTCTTTCTCTTATTTGAACGAAAATATCATATTCTAATTCGATTAATTTTTCCTCTGCACCTAAAACGGTTTCTTCTAATTCTTTTAATTCAGCCGTAATATATCTTTCTGCATTGGTCAAGGTTTGCTTTCTTATGTACCGGTCTGGTACAGAATCAATATTCGACTTTGTTACTTCTATAAAATAACCAAAAACTTTATTAAACTTAATTCTTAAATTTTTAATACCAGTCTTTTCTCTTTCTTCGTTTTCTAAAGCTGCAATCCACTGTTTGCCTTCAGTTTTTGCCCTTCTTAGTTTATCTATTTCGGAATGATAACCTGTTTTAATAATGCCGCCTTCTCTAACAGATATGGGCGCTTCATCAACAATGGACTGTTGAATTAATTCATAAATGTCTTCTAAACTGTCCATTGAATCATAAATTTCCTTTTGATAAGCTGCCTGACATTCGTTAAGTAAACTTTTAATATGAGGAATCATGGAAATAGAATTTTTAAGCGCAATTAAATCCCGTCCATTAACTGTTCCATATATCACCTTAGTCATCAGACGTTCCAAGTCATAGATGCCATTTAACAGTTCTTTTAATTCTTCTCTTAAAATAGGATTGTTTTTAAACTCCTCTACTCCATCCAGGCGCTTATGAATTTCATTAACATCCAATAAGGGTTGTTCCAGCCATTTTCTAAGAAGTCTTGCCCCCATAGCTGTTTTGGTTTTATCTAAAACCCAAAGCAGAGACCCTTTTCTTGATTTTTCCCTTAAGGTTTCTGTTAATTCCAAATTTCTTCTTGAAGAAAGATCTAGTATCATAAATTCTTCAATATAATACGGAGTAATTTCTGTCACATGACTTAAATTAACTTTTTGAGTTTCCCTTAAATACTGAAGCAAGGCCCCGCAGGCACAGATACCTAAACGGAATTCTTTTAAACCAAGTCCGTCAAGGCTGTGGACTTTAAAATGCTCAGATAAAATTTTATACGAACTGTCATAATCAAAAGCCCAATCCCCATATTCATTGATAAAAGTATGAAACCTGTTTTTTATTTCTTCAATTAAATCCGCAGACTTGTTGAATTCACTGTTAGATAAAAGTTCTGCCGGATTATATTTTGCAATTTCATCTAACAGTTTCTTTTGATTAGAAACTTCTTTAATTTCTGTGACTTGGAATTCACCCGTTGTGATATCTACAACCCCCAGGCCATAGCCATCCTTAGAGGCAAAAATACTTAAGAGATAGTTGTTTTTCCCTTCATCTAGAACATTACTGCTAATTTGGGTTCCAGGGGTAATAATCCTGGTGATATCTCTTTTTACAATGCCTTTTGCTGTCCTGGGATCTTCAATCTGCTCACAG
The DNA here is from genome assembly GCA_012521395.1 of Candidatus Epulonipiscium sp. GTDB lineage: Bacteria > Bacillota > Clostridia > Lachnospirales > Defluviitaleaceae > JAAYML01. Next base: position 13,402 of record JAAYML010000100.1, read on the forward strand.
ATAGCAACTTTATAACCCTTTTCAATTAATTTATTAATATAGTTTTCAGCAGAATGATAAGGAACACCACACATGGGTGCCCTTTCATCCAGACCACAATCTCTGCCGGTAAGGGTTATTTCTAATTCTTTAGATGCTGTTAAAGCATCTTCGAAGAACATTTCATAAAAATCCCCAAGACGGAAAAAGAGGAGGCAGTCACTGACTTTCTTTTTAATTTCTAAATATTGCTGCATCATGGGTGTAAGTTGCAAAATGATTCCCTCCGCCTCATTAAAATCAGTCATCTAATTGGCTAATTTACCAATTAAGTAGTAAGTTTTTGCTTCGATAATTTCTACATTGACAAATTGACCAATTAAGGATGTATCGCCTTCAAAATGTACCAGATGGCCTGAATCTGTCCGGCCTGTCAGGTAAGAATCTTTGTTCTTACTTTTTTCTTCAACCAATATTTCCACTGTCTTTCCATAAAATTCCTGGCTCTTTTCATAAACAATCGGTTGTAATACCTCTTGCAATTCATTAAATCGTCTTTGGCATATTTCTTCGGGAACTTCACCTTCCATCGTTGCTGCCGGTGTTCCTGTCCGTTTAGAATAAATAAAAGTATAGGCCCCACTGAATCGTACTTTCCTGACAACATCCAGTGTATCCTTGAAATCTTCTTCATTTTCTCCCGGGAAACCTACAATAATATCTGTTGTTAAAGCAATGTCAGGAATCGTATTCTGAATCTTTTCAGCCAATTCCAAATATTGTTCTTTGGTATATTTCCGGTTCATTTTTTTAAGAATTTCTGTGCTTCCGGCCTGGAAAGGAAGATGAAGTGATTTACATACTTTATCACAATCTCTCATGGCCAGAATTAATTCATCAGAAAGATCCTTGGGGTGGGAAGTCATAAAGCGGATTCTTTTTAAACCTTCGATTTCATTAACTTTTCTTAAAAGTTGGGCAAAACTAATTCCGTCTTTTAAGGTTTTTCCATAAGAATTGACATTCTGTCCAAGTAACATGATTTCTTTTACACCATCTGCAACTAATTCTTTGATTTCATTTAAAATATCTTCAGGCTGGCGGCTTCTTTCTCTCCCTCTAACATAAGGAACGATACAATAAGTACAGAAATTATTACAACCATACATAATATTAACGCTGGCTTTAAATTTATATTTTCTGATACTTGGCAGATCTTCTACGATATCTTTATGCTCATTCCAAATATCAATAACCGTTTCTTTTGTTTCCAGATAGGTTTGAAGAAGTTCTGGCAATTTATAAATATTGAATGTCCCAAAAATAATGTCTACATGAGGATATTTTGATTTTATAATATTTAAGACCGTATCCTGCTGCATCATACAACCGCAAATGGCAATGATTAAATCTTTATTCATGTCTTTTAAATATTTTAAATAACCCAATTTTCCATAGACCTTTTGCTCAGCGTTCTCTCTGACACAGCAAGTATTGTATAAAATAAAATCTGCTTCATTTTCCTGGTCGGTTTTTTGATATCCCATTTGCTCTAACATACCAGCTAATTTTTCGGAATCATGGGCATTCATTTGGCAGCCAAAGGTGGCAATATAATAGTGCTTTTGCTTGGATGTTTTGGATTTTTCCAAGTCATTTTGCATTCTTATTTGTTTTATATATGTTTCTTGTCTTTGCGCTTCCTCTGTGGTCATCATACTGGGTGTCCTTCTTTTACTCATCTATTTTAATCCTCCTAAAACAATCTCTAAACTCAAACTTAATTTTACATAATACTGCAAACAAATGCAAGTAAAGCAACAAATAAAAAAAATTCTCTATTTGCATAGAGAATAATCATTAAAATACTAATGAATAATAAATCCAAACAAAATGCGATGCAATGACCACCATATACCAATAAGAGCATAATTTTAAGTAGAAAATGCTCTTTTTGATTTCCATGAGACTTCCTTTTTTTAATCGGTTAAAAACTAAAAAGAGTAATAAGCTTGGTAAAATACCTTTAATGATAATAAATAAAGGAGGATTATGAAGCAGCCTAGCTAAAAAAGGATTAATCTCAACGCCATATCCGTTCGTTGTGGCATATAAAGTCAGAATCATATCGATAAAATTAAAAACAGCTATAAAATAAAAATACTTTTTTGTATAATTAATAAAAATTTCTTTAGAAAATTCACTCATAAGATTTCTCCTTAGAATAATATCTCTAAGCTTATTAATCTCCAGAGTGAATTTTTCTATTCATAAATTTTACTTTTATTTTATTGAAACTCTTCTGTTACCGATTGTATATAGTCTAAGATTTGTCTAATTTCTTCAGGATTATCTGATTTAAGACTATCGATTTTTTCATTATAAAAATTTTTAAGATGAACAGTCAGTTCACCATTGGATTCATCGCTCCGAATACAGCGAAAACCTTCTTTATATTTTTCTTTTAATTTTTCAAACTGATTGTTATTCAAAATGACTCTCCCCTTTTTGATCTTTTTATTATCTTGAGCCATTTTTTTTAAATCTATACATATGTTTACCATAATAATTTTATGTAAATATAATTCGATAATCAATTTAGATTATTTAAAAAGAATAATAAGTATGATATAATTTAAATACGAATACAAGCCTTGGAGGTGTTACTATGTATGTAAGAAACCGTATGAATACCAATGTCGTTACAGTAACTCCGGATACCCCTGTTACGACCGTTTTCAATTTGATGATGGAACATGGCTACTCTCAATTTCCTGTTGTAGAGGGAAATGAGTTAAAAGGTCTTATCACAGAAAGAGTATTAAAAGATGTAAGTCCTTCAAAAGCAACTTCCTTAAGTATATTTGAATTAAATTATCTTTTATCTAAAACAAAGGTTAAAGATGTCATGATTACAGACATTATTACAGCAAGTCCTGATATGTTAATTGAAGATGCGGCTGTTTTATTAAGAAGTAATGTTGTCGGCTCGCTTCCTGTAGTTTCTGAAGACAATCAATTAGTTGGGATTATTACCAGAACGGATATTATAGATGCATTTATCGAATTTCTTGGTACCAATGATCATGGCACACGGATTTCTCTTGAAGTGAAAAATGAAATAGGTACTTTTGCAAAAATTGCCAATATCATAAAAGAGCACGGAATTAATATTCATCATGTAAGTAATTATGACATAGACGATAACAAATGCGAAATGATTATCCGCTTAAATACAACAGACGTTGAGGCATTAGTTGATTCTTTAAAGAATGAAGGATATAATATCTTTTCGGTTGTAAAAAAAGAATAAAAAACATTCTATAAAAAAAGAAGGCTTTATTGCCTTCTTTTTTTAGCCTAAATAAGCCTTTCTTACTTCATCATTACCTAATAAGTCCTTTGCATTGCCTTCAAGAACAACCTTTCCTGTTTCTAATACATAAGCCCTGTGAGCAATGGACAAAGCCATATTGGCATTTTGTTCTACCAGCAAAATAGTGGTACCTGCTGCATTGATTTCTTTAATAATATTAAATATTTCCTGAACCAGAATAGGTGCCAGCCCCATAGAAGGCTCATCCATCAGAAGCAGTTTCGGCTCTGACATTAAAGCACGTCCAATAGCCAGCATTTGTTGTTCTCCCCCGCTTAAGGTTCCGGCAATCTGTTTTCTTCTCTCTTTAAGTCTGGGGAATTTCTCATAAACCATTTCAAAATTTCTTTTGATTGCTTTTTTATCTTTTTTCGTAAAAGCACCCAACTCTAAATTTTCTTGAACAGTCATTTCGGCAAAAACTCTTCTTCCTTCAGGAACATGGGCAATACCCAGTTGTAAAAGCTTGTGAGCTTCAAGATGATCAATCTTTTGCTTTTGAAAAGATATTTCCCCGCTTTTTGCCTTCATCAGACCTGATACAGTATGAAGGATGGTCGTTTTACCAGCGCCATTGGCACCAATTAAAGTAACAATTTCTCCTTCATTAACCTTAAAACTGACGTCTTTAATGGCATGTATTGCATCATAATAGACATTAATATTTTTTACTTTTAACATATAGTAACCTCCTATTCTCCCAAGTATGCACCAATAACTTTTTTGTTCCGTTTAATTTCCTCGGGAGTACCGGTTGCAATAATCATTCCATAATCAATAACAATAATTCTTTCACAAATGCCCATCACTAAGCTCATATCGTGTTCAATCAGCAGGATAGCAATCTTGAATTTATCTCTGATAAAATGAATGGTTTCCATTAATTCTTTTGTTTCTTGCGGATTCATACCTGCTGCCGGTTCATCCAGGAGTAATAATTTAGGATCTGCTGCCAAAGCCCTGGCGATTTCCAGTTTTCTCTGTTGACCATAAGGAAGATTTTTAGCAGTGGTATAAGCTGCATCCTGCATATCAAATAATTTCAAAAGTTCCATAGCTTTTTCTTCAATTTCTTTTTCTTCTTTCCAATAGGCATTTAATCTAAAAATGCCTGCTGCTATGGAATATTTCATCTTATGATGAAAAGCAATCTTCACGTTTTCCAATACACTTAAATCTTTAAACAATCTTATATTTTGGAAGGTCCTTGTAATACCTTTTTCAACAATTTCAAAAGGTTTTTTACCAACGATATTCTCCCCGTTAAAATATATGGCCCCTTCTGTAGGAAGATAAACGCCAGTTAATAAATTAAATACCGTTGTTTTTCCTGCCCCATTGGGACCAATCAGTCCCACAAGTTCCTTTTCGTCGATTTTTATATTAAAATCTCCAACTGCTCTTAAACCTCCAAAGGCAATTCCTAAATCTTTTGTCTCTAATAATGCCATCTGTTATTCACTCCCTTCGTTCTTAACAGGAGTATTGCCTTGAGATTTCTTTTTCCCTGATAAAAGTCCGTTAAGAGAAAATTCTCTTTTTTCCAATAAACCACCGGGTTTAAAGAGCATCATTGCAATAAGCAGCACAGAATAAATAATCATATTCCAATCGGCAAAACCCATTAATAGACGTGGTAAAATGGTTATAATAATTGCTGCTAAAACAGAACCCGTTAAGTTACCCATACCGCCAAGAACGACAATAATAAGAATTTCTATAGAACGAATAAAGTTAAAATCCTTGGGATCTAATACCAAAGTATGGTGAGCGAAAAGGCCTCCTGCTACACCTGCAAAAAAGGCGGCCAGGGTAAAGGCAAAAGTTTTATAGTATTTAGTTGAAATTCCAACAGCTTCTGCAGCAATTTCATCTTCACGGATAGAAATAATTGCCCTGCCATGTCTCGAATTAATTAAAGTATAGAAAATGGTTACAGTGATAACTGTAATAAAATATACAGTACTAAAGCTGGTAAGAGGCAGAATGCCTGAAAGCCCTTTTCCACCACCAGTTATTTTCATGTTTAAAATAATAACCCGAATAATTTCTCCAAAACCTAAAGTTAAAATAGCAAGATAGTCTCCTCTGAGGCGGAAAACCGGAATAGCCATCAAAAAGGCAAAAAAAGCTGCCAGCAGTCCACCTAAGACAATAGAAACCAATAGTAAAGGCAAATCAGGTAAATTCATTCTGGCACTTAAAATAGCTGCTGTATAGGCACCAATAGCCATAAATCCTGCATGTCCTAAAGTCAACTGACCTAAATAACCTGTAGCCAGATTCAAGCTTACGGCTAATATAATATTAATGCCCATCTCTATTAATATGCCTTCATAATAATTATTTATAAATCCTATTCTGATGAGCAGAACAAGAATGATATAAATCAGAATAATGCTTGTTGTATTGATTATATTTGCTTTTAACCGACTGTTCATCCTGCTCACCTACACTTTCTCTTTAACATTTTTACCGAGTAATCCTGATGGTTTTAAACTGAGTACAACAATTAATATACCAAATACAACAGCATCAGCCAATTGACTGGAAATATAACCTTTGGTCAAACTTTCGGCAATGCCCATAATAAAACCACCCAGCATGGCACCGGGAATAATGCCAATTCCTCCTAAAACAGCAGCAACAAAGGCTTTTAAACCAGGCATAACACCCATAAAGGGGTCAATTAAAGGATAAGCAATACTGTACAAAATACCTCCAACAGCACCAAGAGCAGAACCTGTTGCAAAGGTAAGGGAAATTGTAGAATTTACATTAATTCCCATCAATTGTGCTGCTCCCGGATCTTCTGATACAGCACGCATTGCTTTCCCTGGTTTTGTTTTCTTAATAAATAAATCTAATAATATCATTAATAAAACAGATATCAGAACCGTAATAAATGTTATTCTACTGATTTGAAGAGGACCTAAAGAAATTGGACTTGGATTTATAATTTGAGGAAATGGAATGGGATTTTGTCCAAATTTCTTAAAGAATACATTTTCTAAGAGGAAACTTACCCCAATTGCTGTAATCAGAGCAGATAATCTGGGAGAATTTCTAAGGGGTTTATAAGCCACTCTTTCAATTAAAATTCCAGACAGCAGACATAAAATAACAGGAGTAATAAGCGCTACTCCAATAGGTAAATTAAATGTCACAATGCAGACAAAAGTAAAATAAGCCCCCATCATGATAATATCCCCATGGGCAAAATTAATTAATTTAATGATGCCATATACCATGGTATAACCTAGAGCAATTAAAGCATATATACTGCCAACATGAATACCATTAATGAGTTGTTGTAGAAATTTTGCAAGCACATCCATGTTTGTCCTCCTTCACTTAAATGTAGATAAAGGGAGAATTACTTCTCCCTTTATTGAGGATTCACTTTCGTATATAGTCTGTTTTGACCATTCTCAATTTTTATAATGGCAACGTCTTTTACAGGATTTCTGTTTTCATCATAAGTGATGGTTCCTGTCACAGAAGTAATATTGGTTTCAGCCAAAGCTTTAACAACTGCATCATAATCCGTTGTACCTGCTTTTTCTATTGCTGCTGCAAGGATTTTTACGGTATCATATCCCAGAGCAGCAAAACTTACAGGATCTTCATTGTATGTTTCTTTGTATTTCTTAATAAAGTTTTGTACTTCTTCAGCAGTGTCATCTGTTGAATAGTGATTGCAGAAATAGCCACCTTCAACTGCTTCAGGAGCAACGGTTAAAACGCCGTCCCAACCATCTGCACCAAGAAGCGTTGCATTAATACCAACTTCTTTTACTTGTTGAGCAATCAGTCCAACCGTATTGTAGTAATCTGGTAAGAATAATACATCTGGATTTTGAGTCTTTACATTGGTAAGAATCGCTTTGTAGTCTTTTTCGTCAGCCCCATATCCTTCATAACTTACAACAGTTCCACCATTTGCTTCAAAATAATTTTTGAAAGCTTCAGCAACCCCTAAGGAGTAATCGTCTGCTGTATTATATAAAACAGCTGCTTTACTTGCATTCAAATTTTCAAGAGCAAACTTAGCCATAATTTCTCCCTGATAAGGGTCAATAAAGCAAGTACGGAAAATGTTAGTACCAGCAGCAGTTACATCTAATGCTGTCGCTGTAGGAGTTATCATAGGAATACCTTCTTTTGCTGCCAAAGGTGTAATGGCTAATGTAGGTTTACTGGTGACAGCACCAATGATAGCATTCACTTTATTATTATTAACAAGTTTCTTATAAGCATTAACTGCCTCAGTAGTATCCCCTTTATCATCGTACTCAATGTATTCGATTTTTTTTCCTAAAATCCCACCACTGGCATTAATTTCTTCAATGGCTAATTTAGCACCATTACTTGCAGCAACTCCATATACAGCTACATTTCCCGTTAATGGGGCTATCCCACCAATTTTAATTACATCTGAATCAGCTGAACCGGAATCCTTCTGTCCACAACCTGCAAGAGCACCAGCCAGAAGAACACCAGTTAAGGTCAAAGACATTAATTTTCTTAACCTTCTCATTGTTCTCCTCCATTCAAATATTTAATTAATATATTATATTGTTTCATACATGAAATTATATATCTAAAGCACTGCAATTTCAAGAATAATTTTTAATAGTTTACTGCAATGCAATGTTACTATTTTAAAATTATATTGGAGTCCTCTTTAAATTGTTGTATTATTTAATGTAGAATCAAATGATACTTTCATAACTGGTTAAAGTTTATATATCATTAAAACTTCAATATTTAAAGGAGATACTTATGATTAAGATAAAGAAAAACTGTCAGTTGGATGCTAAAGGAGCCTTTTTGGCAAATTATAATTTCAGCGACTTAATTTTTTTTGATATAGAAAGTACTGGTTTTTCCATTGAATATTCCAATGTATATTTAATAGGGGCTGTTTATTATCAAAAAAACCAGTGGGTATTAGAACAGTTTTTTGCTGAAAATCTTTCAGAAGAAAAAAAGATAATAGAAGAATTTTTTACTTTGGCTTCAGCTTATAATTACATCATACATTTTAACGGTGATACTTTTGATATCCCATATTTAGAAAAAAAGGCTTCATTACATCATCTTGAAGCACCCTTTAAAAAAATAACCAGTATCGATATTTTAAAATTAATAAGGCCTTATCAAAAAATACTTGGTTTAGAAAATTGTAAATTAAAAACGATAGAACACTTTCTGGACATCAATAGAAAAGATATATATTCTGGCAAAGAACTCATTGAACTATACCAACAGTTTTGTAAAAAACATGACCCTAAAGTAAAAGAAAACATTTTACTGCATAATGAAGAAGATTTATTGTACCTGATTCCATTGTTGAAAATATTTGACTTAATTCAGTTTATTAAAGATTTAAAAGTAAATATTTTAGATAATATTCAAGCCTTTGATATAACAGTGGATAATGATTTATTGTTTTCCTTTGCTTTATTAAAAGCTGCTCCTTTATCTTTACAGTTAAAAAATGAAAACTGGGCATGTTCAATAACAAAAGACAGTCTTCATTTGGATTTTAAGGTTAAACTTGTAGAAGATACAATGTATCATTTTTTCCCCAATTATAAAGATTATTATTATCTAATTGATGAAGACGAAGCCATTCATAAATCTCTGGGTGCCTTTTTACCAAAAGATAAAAGAAAGCAGGCTAAAGTCTCCAATTGTTATACAAAAAGAAAGGGACTTTTTTTACAAACATTCCAGCCGGATATTCGCTTACCCGTTTTTAAAAAAAGCTATGATTCAAAAGAAATGTATATTTTATTGGATGATAATAAAATCGATCACCAAAAATTGAATTTAAAAGATTTAGCCCTGGCTTTTATTGATTCACAAATTCCACGGTCTTTATAAAAATCAGCAGCAAAGCTGCTGATTTTTATTTATACAGCTGGTTTGTTGATGGATTGATTAATTTGTTCAATCGCTCTGTATACGTCTTCAATTTTAGCCTTAATAGCCATTAATTCATCATCTTCTTTACTATTTAGCAGTTCTTTATTTAAGCTCTTCGTTAAGAAATACAATTCTTCTGATAAAGCATCCACCTGAGCAAGTAATTGCAAACGAAGGAAGTTTTCTTTGAGGGCACCATAAGGCTTTTGAGGAATCGCTTTATGTAAGGTTAATTCATAATTGTCGCCTCTTTCAGGGATAGCTACATCTACATTAAACTGTTTCTTTATAAGTTTTGCTAAAGTTGCTTGCGCTTCCGGTTCACCATGAACAATAAAAACTTTTTTAGGCATTTTGGTAAACTGCTGAAGCCAGTTTAATAAACCTGCCTGATCAGCGTGTCCTGAATAACCTTCAATATTTTCAATTCTGGCATTGACTGAAATTTCTTCTCCTAATATCTTAACTTTTTTCGCACCATCTAATATTCTTCTTCCCAAAGTCCCAGGAGCTTGATAGCCTACAAATAATATCGTACATTCTTCTCTCCAAAGATTGTGTTTAAGGTGGTGTTTAATTCTTCCTGCTTCACACATACCACTGGCAGAGATGATGATCTTAGGCTCTTTATCTTCGTTTAAAGCTTTCGATTCTTCAGGTGTTTTTGTAAATGTTAAGCTAGGAAAGTCTAAGGGATTGTTGCCATTTTTGATATAATATCTTGCTTCATCATCATAACAGTCTAAATTTTTTCTAAATACTTCTGTTGCCGAAATAGCCAGGGGACTGTCCACATAAACAGGAACGGTGTTTAAGAAATTCACATCTGCTTCATCAACTTCATTATATTTAAATAACTCATAAATTATTTCCTGAGTCCTGCCTACGGCAAAAGAAGGAATAATAACATTTCCGCCTTTATTAATCGTTTCTTCAATAATATTAAGAAGTTTTCTTGCCTTATTTTCCCGTTCTTTATGAATTCTGTTCCCATAAGTAGATTCCATAATAAGATAATCAGCACTATATATTCTTTCAGGGTCTTTTAAAATAGGAATATCATAGTTACCCAAATCCCCAGTAAATACCAGTTTTGTTTCCTCATTATTCTCATTAACCCAGATTTCCAGAATGGATGAACCTAACATATGACCTGCATCAGAAAATTTTATGGTTATATTGCCTCTAAGATTAACGACTTCATGATATGCGACAGGTTCAAAAAATTTCATACATTTTACAGCATCTTCATAAGTATAAAGGGGTTCTATAAGGGGTTTACCTGCCCTTAATCTTTTTCTGTTCTTCCATTCAGCTTCCGTTTCCTGGATATAGCCGCTGTCTGGAAGCATTATGGCACACAAATCTGCTGTAGCTCTGCTGCAATAGATTTTTCCCTTAAAACCATCTTTACAGAGTTTAGGGATTTTTCCACTGTGGTCAATATGTGCGTGGGTTAGAAGTAAATAATCAATTTTTGTTACATCAAAAGGCCAGGGTTCATAGTTTAAATTTTCTTCCTGATCAGCCCCCTGAAACATACCACAATCAATAAGGATATGCTTGTTGTTGGCTTCTAGTAAAAAACATGAGCCTGTTACGGTTTTAGCAGCTCCTAGGAAAGTCAGCTTCATACTTATCCCCCATTTCAAGCTAAACTTTTTACGACCTCTACTATGATTTTAACAACCAGTCCAATCATTACTCCTTAAGGACTTTTATATTTTTAGCAATATAATCGATGCAGGATATAATGGTAAATAATATAACCGCCCCCATTAGAAGATATTCTAAATAATTAAACAAAGTCGTATTGATATTTAATAAAACGATGATAATCATCAGCATCTGGCTAACTGTTTTAATCTTCCCCCACCAACTGGCGGCAATGACAATTCCGTCTGAAGCAGCTATGAGTCTAAATCCTGTAATAATGAATTCTCTGCTTATAATCAGAATAGCTATCCATGCAGATAAATCTCCTAATTCGACTAAGCTGATTAAAGCTGAAGTAACCAAAAGTTTATCTGCTAAAGGATCCATAAACTTTCCGAAATTTGTAACCAAATTATTTTTTCTGGCAATATAGCCATCTAAATAATCGGTAAAAGATGCCAAAGCAAAAATAATAACGGCAATGATTCTTTTTTGAGGATCTGGAAGCCAGTTGGTCAAAAGAATCAAAAGAAAAAGTGGAATCATTATGACTCTTAAAATGGTTAACTTATTCGGTAAATTCATCAATAATCTCTCCTACTAAATCATATTCTTCAGCCTCTGTAATCTTAACCTTGACAAATTCTCCAGAAAGCAGCTCTCCTTTTGTTTTAACAAAAACCATGCCATCAATGTCCGGAGCATCTCTGTAAGTTCTTCCACAATAAACATCTTCACCAGCGATTTTCCCATCAATTAATACTTCTAAGTGTTTTCCAATAAATTCTTTAGATTTTTCAGCACAAATTTGTCTTTGTAATGCCATAAGAATATTTTTACGTTGCTCTTTAATTTTTTTAGGAATTTGATCCTTCAATCTTGATGCAGGGGTTCCTTCCTCTTTTGAATAACTAAATACGCCTAAACGGTCAAATTTCATCGTTTTAACGAATTCTTTCATATCTTCAAATTCTTCTGCTGTTTCTCCGGGGAAACCTGTAATAAGTGTGGTTCTAAGACAAATATCAGGTATTTTATCCCTTAATTTATTAATTAATTGAATGAGCGCTTCTTTAGTACTTTTTCTTCCCATTCTTTTTAAAACAGCATTATTGGAATGCTGAATAGGCATATCTAAATAATTACATATTTTTTCTTCTGTTGCCATAACTTCAATCAAATTATCCGTTATTTCTTCAGGATAGGTATATAAAAGCCTTATCCATTTTAAATCTTCTATTTTACATAATTCTTTTAAAAGTATGGGAAGACGTTTTTCTCCATATAAATCAACGCCATAGCGGGTTGTATCCTGAGCCACTATAATAAGTTCCTGAACCCCTTGATTGACTAAATTTTTTGCTTCCTTAATTAAACTTTCCATGGAACGGCTCCTGTATTTCCCTCGTATTTTAGGAATAACACAGTAAGTACAAGCATTATCACAACCTTCAGCAATTTTTAAATAGGCATAGTAACCAGCAGTCGATAAGATTCTCTCTGAATCATCACTTAAGCTTATATTGATATCAGAAAATTTTTCAACTTTTTTCCCTGCCATAACTTCTTTTATAACTTCTACAATTTCCCTGTAACTGGCTGTACCGACAATAGCATCTACTTCAGGCATTTCCGATAAAATTTCATCCTTATAACGCTCAGCCAGACAACCCGTTACAATAATTGCTTTGCAATTGCCATCTTTTTTGTATTCCGCAGCTTCTAAAATATTTTCAATGCTTTCTTCTTTTGCATCTTGAATAAAGCAACAAGTATTAATCACGATGACATCGGCCTGGCTTTCATCGGATATGAGTGAAAAACCAGCTTGATTGAGCAAGTAAAGCATAACTTCACTGTCAACTAAATTTTTATCACAGCCTAATGAAATGAAACTAATTTTTAATGTCAAAATAAATCTCCTTCCTGGTCTACATGATTGCAGCTTTTACACAATTTTTCATTAACATGGCAATGGTCATGGGTCCTACACCTCCAGGTACAGGAGTAATAGCCATCGCTTTATCTTTACAGTTTTCAAAGTCAATATCCCCACATAATTTGCCATTTTCTAAACGGTTAATTCCAACATCAATTAAAACAGCACCATCTTTTACCATATCTGCTGTAATAAAATTTGCTTTTCCTATGGCAGCCACCAAAATATCTGCTTCTTTACAGATTTCTTTTAAATTTTTCGTTCTGGAATGGCAAATTGTAACGGTTCCATTATTTCTTAATAAGAGATTGGCAACGGGCTTGCCTACGATATTACTTCTTCCAACGACAACACATTTTTTTCCTTCAATTTCAATCTGACTTCGTTTAATTAATTCAATAATACCTGCAGGTGTACAAGGCAGAAAACCATTTAATTCACCAATAGAAATCATGCCTACATTGTAAGGATGAAAACAATCTACATCCTTTGAAGGATCAATAGAAAGCAGGATTTTATTCTCATCAATATGTTTTGGCAAAGGCAATTGAACCAATATGCCATGTACTTCTTTCGTTTGATTTAAATCCTTTATCAGTTTAAGCAATTCTTCTTCACTGGTTTCTTCAGGCAGTTCATAAGAAAAGGAACGGATTCCTATATATTCACAAGCTTTTTTCTTATTGGATACATAAACTTTAGAGGCAGGATTATTCCCTACCAGGATTACGGCCAGTCCAGGCTCGATACCTTTTTTCTTTAAATCTTCCACTTCTGCTTTTAATTCATCCTTAATATCCTGAGAAATCTTTTTTCCGTCAATAATTAAAGTTTCCATATTTCATCCTCCTAAAACAATCCTGTAATTTGTCCTTTTTCGTTGACATCTATTTTTATGGCAGCAGGTTCTTTGGGAAGCCCTGGCATTGTCATGATATCTCCTGTAAGAGCCACAATAAAGCCTGCTCCAGCAGAAACCCTTAATTCCCTAACGGTAATTTCAAAGTCTTTTGGGCATCCAAGTAAGGCTGGATCATCAGATAAAGAATATTGGGTTTTTGCAATGCAAATAGGCATTTTATCAAACTGGTTCCTTTCAATGTTTTCTAAATCCTTTAAGGCTTTGGATGTATAATTTACCTTTGAAGCCCCATAAATCTTTTGAGCAATGCTTTCAATTTTTTCTTTCACAGGCGCATTATGGTCATAAAGGACTTTAAACTCAGATTTTTTATTTTCCAAAGTATCAATCACTTTTTGAGCCAGTTCTATTCCGCCTGCTCCACCCTTTTCCCATACTTCAGAAATTGCAAAGGCACAGCCTGCTTTTTCACATTCTTCTTTTACATAATCAATTTCTGCCTGGGTATCGGTTAAAAAGGCATTTAAGGTGACCACAACAGGAACTCCGTAAAGTTTAATATTCTCAATATGTTTTCTTAAGTTTGCAAAGCCTTTTTTAAGGGCATCGAGATTTTCGATGCTTAATTGATTCTTTGGAATACCACCATTGTATTTTAAAGCTCTTATGGTTGCAACCAATACAACAGCATCTGGCTTTAAGCCAGCAAAACGGCATTTTATATCAAAGAATTTTTCAGCACCTAAATCGGCACCAAAACCTGCTTCAGTGACAACGATATCAGCCAGTTTTAAGGCTAATTTTGTAGCCCTGATACTGTTACAACCGTGAGCAATATTGGCAAAGGGGCCCCCGTGAATAATCACTGGTGTGTTTTCTAAAGTTTGAACCAAATTGGGTTTAATAGCGTCTTTCAGTAAAGCTGTCATTGCACCATTTGCTTTAAGATCTTTAGCTCTGACGGGCTCTCCGTTAAAATTATAAGCAACGATAATTTCACCCAGGCGTCTTTTTAAATCCTCTAAATCTTTGGCCAGGCAAAGAATAGCCATTACTTCAGAAGCAACGGTAATCATAAAACCGTCTTCTCTGGGCATGCCATGTGCCTTTCCGCCTAAACCAACAACAATATTTCTTAAAGCCCGGTCATTTAAATCGACAACTCTTTTCCAAAGGATTTGTCTGGGGTCAATTTGCAATTCATTACCTTGTTGAATATGATTATCAATCATGGCAGAAAGTAAATTATGGGCTGTAGAAATAGCATGGATATCCCCGGTAAAATGCAAATTGATATCTTCCATAGGAACCACTTGGGAATAACCACCTCCGGCGGCCCCGCCTTTAACACCCATACAAGGTCCTAAAGAAGGCTCTCGAAGGGCAATAACCGCTTTTTTACCCATTTCACACAGGGCTTGTCCTAACCCCACGGAGGTAGTCGTTTTACCCTCTCCTGCAGGTGTGGGGTTAATCGCAGTCACTAAAACCAATTTGCCATCTGGATTATTTTTAACTTTTTCAAAAAGGCTTTCTGAAATTTTTGCTTTATATTTTCCATAAAGCTCTAAATCATCAGGCTCAATATCCAGTTGTGCTGCAATTTCAGTAATTGGTTTCATCTGCGCTTCTAAAGCAATTTCAATATCTGTTTTCATAAGAACCCTCCTATATTTTAATAGATTTAATTGTTGTTAGAATTTTGCTGGGATTTTAGCTTCATTTGCCTGAATTCTTCCTGGCTGATTAAAACCTTTCTGGGTTTACTTCCTTCTTCAGGACCAACGACACCCCGTTCTTCCATTTCTTCCATCAATCTTGCCGCCCTGTTAAAGCCAATTCTTAAATATCTTTGCAACATTGAAATAGAAGCTTTTTCTTTTTCTACAACGATTTCTATGGCTTTTTCAAGATATTCATCTAAATCTTCATCTGGTGTAAAGTTATTAATATCATTGATGTTTTCAATAATATCCTGGTCATATTCCGCTTCTTTTACTTGTTTAATACTGTTAACCAGGGCTTCTACTTCTGAGTCTGAAATAAATGCCCCCTGAATTCTTACAGGCTTGTTGGCTCCAACAGGATAAAAAAGCATATCTCCTTTACCCAATAATTTTTCTGCACCAGTCATATCCAGTATGGTTCTGGAATCCGTTCCTGAAGAAACCGCAAAAGCTAGTCTCGAAGGAATATTGGCTTTTATCAGACCAGTAATGACATCCACTGAAGGCCTTTGCGTTGCAATGACTAAGTGAATGCCTGCTGCTCTTGCCATCTGAGCAAGCCGGCAAATAGCATCTTCTACTTCATTCGGCGCTGTCATCATCAGGTCAGCCAATTCATCTATAATAATAACCATTTGTGGGAGTATTTCTAAATTCGATTCTTCTTTTGCACTTATTAAATGATTATAGCCTTTTATGTCTCTGACATTGTATTCAGCAAATAGTTTATAACGATTGGTCATTTCCTGAACAGCCCAATTAAGAGCTCCTGCCGCTTTTTTAGGATCGGTTACAACAGGAATCATCAAATGGGGAATACCATTATAAACACTCAGTTCAACAACCTTGGGGTCAATTAAAATCAGTTTTACTTCATCAGGTCTTGCCTTATAGAGTATGCTGGTTATAAGAGTATTAATACATACGCTTTTCCCTGAGCCTGTTGCTCCTGCTATTAGCAAATGAGGCATTTTTGCAATATCCGCAACAACAGGATTACCCGCAATATCCTTACCCAATGCAAAAGCTAATTTAGACGGAAATTTTTGAAATTCTTCATCTTCAATGACTTCTCTAAGATAAACAGCCTGTGCTTTTTGATTAGGTACTTCTATCCCTACAGCAGCCTTACCTGGTATGGGTGCTTCTATACGAATTCCTGATGCAGCCAAATTAAGCGCAATATCATCAGCTAAACTGACAATTTTACTTACTTTAACCCCTTGTCTGGGTTGTAATTCATAACGGGTTACAGTCGGTCCACGGCTAATTTGAACAACTTTTGCTTCTACACCAAAACTGTATAATGTTTTTTCTAATTTTTTGGCATTATCCAACATCTTATTTTTTGAATCTGGCGTGGGTGAATAAGGATTTTTTTGCAGTAAATCAATTGATGGAAAATGATAATCCACGGGTTCTTTTGGTTCCTTTTTAGTTGAAATGCTTTTTTCTATGGAAAGAATTTCATTATTATTATTATTTTTCTTATTTTCCTTTTCTTTAGCTCTATTGATTTCACTATAATCTTCTTCTGTAAGATTTGCTGTGATTTCTAACTGGGTCTCTTCATCGTCTTTTTTTTCTGTAAAATCTAAGACGGTTATTAAATCATCTGTTTTTTCAATGTAATCTTTTTCCTGACTTTTATTTTGGTTCTTTATTTTATCTTTTTTCTTTCCACTTTTTAAATGAAATAATTTTTTAAAGAATTGACTTATTCCCTTGATAATCATTTTAAATTTTTCTATGAAAGAATTATCCGTTAATAAAATAAATAAAACAATAAAAAGTGAAATAATGACAATATAGCCGCCATATCTGCCAACTAATTTAAGTAAAAGATTTGCCAGTAAGGCTCCCAAAAGACCTCCGTTATTCCAATTTCCAATATGAAAGTAATAGGTCATAAAAGACCACAGACTCATATCTTTTGACGTAATAAGCATATCAGGTTCTAAATACAAAATATGTAAAAAAGTTGATAAAAGAATAATAATCGCTGAAGCCGCAAACAATTTGCTTTTTGTTATTTTTCCTTGTTTTTTAAAAAGAATAAGGATGCCTATAACAGTAAAAACAACAGGTAAAAAATAAGCCCCTATTCCCAATAAACCTAGTGACAATTGCTTTATCCACTCTCCAATTATACCTCCTTGTTTTGTATAAATACCCACTGCAAGGATTAAAGCAATAGTTACAATAATGATTCCTTTTATTTCTTGGGAAAGCGGACTTCCTGTTTTTTTAAACTGATTGTTTTTTTTTCTGTTCGTCATTCTTTTTCCCATATTATACAGTCCCCTCTTTAAATAAAAAGTGCTAGCATGAGCTAACACATATATTTATTATAGCATGTTTATTGAATTTTGTGATAAAGATTTATCATTTATTAAAAAATCTGTTCAATATGATATTTTTATTGTATTCCCAGGCTGTAATTCATCATTTAAATAATCATAGGGATTTGTTGACAGAATTCTTTCAATAATATAGTTTTTATTTTCATTATAGTATACCTGAAGCAAACTTCCTTTATAATAGATTTCTTCAAATTGAATGTTTCTATCTCTCTCTGAATCAGCAAAAATGATATCTTGAGAAATGACAGAGTAAATCATTTCGCTTCCTCCTTATCATTATTTTCATCGATTAGTTGGTAGAGTTTTTTAATGGCCTTATCGAGTCCACCGACTTCATCGATTAATTTCTCTTTTACAGCTTCTTCACCAACTAATATGGTTCCCACATCTTTTGCCAGCATACCTGTATCCAACATTAATTCTTTAAAACGCTTCTGGCTGATACCGGAATTTCTGGCCACAAATTCGACAATTCTTTCCTGCATTTTTTCAAAATAATCAAAAGTCTGAGGGATACCTATGACGGTTCCGCTCATTCTAACAGGGTGTATAGTCATAGTCGCAGTCGAAGCAATAAAAGAATAATTTGCAGCCACTGCCAAAGGAACACCAATGGAATGACCACCACCTAAAACTAAGGAAACAGAAGGTTTCCCTAAAGTTGCAATCATTTCTGCTATAGCAAGGCCAGCTTCCACGTCCCCGCCAACGGTATTGAGAATAACCAGTAAACCTTTTATGTCTTCATTATCTCTAATAGCAACTAATTGAGGAATAACGTGTTCATATTTTGTGGTTTTGTTTTGGGGAGGAAGGAGAATATGACCTTCTATTTGTCCTATAATGGTTAAACAATGAATTTTTGATTTTTCATCTTCCTTGTTTTCTTCTATGGGCATTTGACCAAACTCTTTTATTGTTTCTGTCATATCACTTTGGTTTTTTTTAAGCTCTTCCGTCTTTTTCATTAAAACGCCACCCATCTAAAGAAAGTTTTTTTAGTATTTTTCCTCTGATTCGTAATAAAAATACATAAAAAAAAGATTCCATAGGAATCCATATAAATAGGATAGATATGATTATCCTTAATAATAATTGAATTACAATTTTATAATAACAGGCTGAACTTGTTTTTTCTGCAATGCCTGTTCTACTGTATTCAAAATAAGATTCATATCAGACATAATTGAATTTGGTTTTTTCTCACTGTTATCCTGTCCCATAGGCACAAAAAATATGTTTTTAGAATTCATTAAGATGCCGATATTTTTCATGTTTAATCCTAAACCATCATTCGTTGCTACGGCCAAAACAACAGGTTTTTCGTTTCTCAGGAGTGCTTTTGCGGCCATAAGGACAGGCGTATCTGTAATGGCATTTGCCAATTTTGCTAAGGTATTTCCCGTGCAGGGGGCAATGACTAAAATATCAATGAGATTATTGGGACCTAAAGGTTCTGCTTCTACAATGCTTGTTATGATTTTTTTTCCTGTCATTTTTTCAATTTTTTCCTTATGTTCTTCGGCTTTTCCAAATCTTGTATCGGTGCTTGAAGCATTGTTTGACATAATCGGAAATATTTCAGCGCCTTCATCTATAAGTGTCTGAATAGCTGGAATGACTTTATCATAAGTACAATAGGAACCACATAATGCAAAGCCAATTTTTATGCCTTTCAATCTATTCATATTATTACCCCCATATCCCTAATGACGTTTAATATTGTCTCATAAATAATTAAAGCCGCACTTTCTGGCGCTACTTTACCTGGGAGGCTTGGGGCTAAAATAGCTTGTATTCCCAGTTCTTTTGCTGCACTGTAATCAACGCCGCCAGGTTTTGAAGCAATATCAATGATTAAAGCGGATTTTTTTATTTTTTGAAGAAGGTCTCTATTTAAAATTAAGGCAGGAATGGTGTTAAAAATAAAATCATAATCCCCTATAAATTTTTCTAAATCCTGAAGATAAAGAGCTTTGTAACCATAACTTTTTATTAAAGCCAAATCTTCAGCTTTTCTGGCTTCTACAGTTAGGTCTGCATCCAGACCTTTTAATTTGTGGGCTAAAACTTTACCACATTTCCCAAAGCCTAAAACCAGGCATTTGCTTCCGTGAATTGTTATTTCACTGTTTCCCATAGCATATAATATAGCCCCTTCTGCAGTAGGAATTGCATTGAGAATGGCTAATTCCTCTCTTTCTAATAAATCAATAACTTTAAATGGATATTGCTCTGCAATCTCTTTAATTTGCGGCGTAATACTGCCTGCCATAAAGATTTTATCTTCAGAAATATTTTTAAATATATCTTCAAGCATAATGCTTGAATCCAGATAATCAGAATATACAGTTTTATTATCCCGTGAACAAGGAATAGGACCAACAATAATATCGGCATCAGAAATGAGTTCTCTTATGTTATTAAAAAGATTTACCCGACTATCTATATTTTTATTATCAAATCCAAACATATTGACCTGGTAACCTTTACTTGCTAAAAGGTTAATTAATTTAATTTGTCTGAGGTCACCCCCAATGACTGCAAAGCGGATACGATGATATGTCAATTCTATCCCTCCTGCTAAAAATATTGGGTTATCAGTTAGTATAGTTTATGTAAAAAACCATGCTTTTTGTGCTTGTCTGACATAAAAGCAATAAAAAAACATATGAACCTTTTTATTCATATGTTTTTACCTGCCTGTATGACCGAAGCCTCCTGAACCTCTTTCGGAGCTATCTAATTCTTCAACTTGTACCCATTCAACAGATTCAATTTTATTAATTACCATTTGAGCAATCCGCTCTCCTCTTTTAATGATAAAATCTTCTGATCCAAAGTTAATCATAATAATTTTTATTTCTCCACGATAATCTGCATCAATCGTTCCGGGACTATTCAGAATTCCTATTCCATATTTATAGGCCAAACCACTTCTAGGCCGGATTTGTGCTTCATAACCTTTAGGCAATTGTATGGCAATACCCGTAGGGATTAATTTTATATCTCCTTTTTTTAAGACGACATCTTCTTCAACATTGGCATAAAGATCCATCCCTGCAGATTGCTCTGTCATATAAGTTGGCAATGGAAGATCTTGTGCATTTTCTACTTTTTTAATGAATACTTTTAATCGATCAGACATAGTTCTTTTATCTCCTTAAGCTTATTATGATCGATTTTCCCAACAATAGATATGCTTATTTTAGAAAAATCAAAAATTTGTTCGATAAGTTCCGTAATTTTGTCTTGAGTAACAGCATCTACACTTTCGATAATTTCATCAGGGGTTTTTATTTTATTTAGTATTAATTGTGACTTTCCAATACTGGACATCCGGCTCCCAGTGCTTTCTAATCCCAGAATATAATTGCTCTTTAACTGCTCCTTCGTTTTATTTAAGTCTTCATGGGATATTTTTTCTTTTTTAAGTAAATGAATTTCTTCCATAATTAGTTTAATAACTTCTATGGTTTGAGAAGGATTCATTCCTCCGTAAATTGTAAAAAGTCCTGTGTCTTTATAATTTGTAGGATAGGAATAGATTGAATATGCTAAACCTCTTTCTTCCCTGATTTTTTGAAATAATCTAGAACTCATTCCACCTCCGAAAATCGTGTTTAGTGTAATTAAGTCATATATTTTTTCGGAACCGGAATGAATTCCTGGGAAATTAATACAAACATGAACCTGCTCGATGTCTTTTAATTTTGTAATCAATTGAGGCTTATAATTTGGAATTTTATAGACATAATCATCCTTTTCTTTTGCCTGCCATGATGCAAATTTTTCCTCAATTTCAGCAAATATTTCATTATAATTAAAATTGCCAGCCAGAGCAATCACTGTATTTTCAGGCCGATATCTTTTGTGGTAATAAGAAAACAATCTTTCGCTGTCAAATCTGCTTATACTTTTAGAACTCCCTAAAATAGGCTGACCTAATGAACTTTCTTCCCAAACAGCTGTTTGACTTAAATCATGGACAAGTTCTTCAGGAGAATCTTCATACATATTAATTTCTTCCAATACAACTTGCTTTTCTTTTTCTATTTCCCGATTATCAAAAGTTGAGTTAAAAAACATATCCGACAAAATATCTAAAGCTTGACTAAAATGATTGTCCAGAGCACGGAAATAATAGCAGGTATATTCTTTTGTGGTATAAGCATTAAGCTGGCCACCGATTCTGTCCATTTCATCGGCTATTTGCTTTGCTGTCCGATTACTGGTTCCTTTGAACATCATATGTTCAATAAAGTGAGATATACCATTGTTTTCTTTTTTTTCGTGTCTTGAACCATTACCAACCCATACGCCAAAAGCAATGGATCGGACAGAGGGAATTTTTTCTGCTACTATAGTTACTCCGTTAGCAAGCTTCTTTTTTTTGAACATATAAGTTCTCCTTTTCTTTTTCTAAGATAACTTTAGTATCTCTTCTTTATTCTTCTTTTTCTTCTGATTTTGCAAGGGTATCTTTTCTTGATAAATTGATTCGTCCCTGGCTATCTATATCGGTTACTTTTACAAGGATTTCATCGCCTACTTTAACAACATCTTCGACATTTTTTACATGCTCATGGGCAAGTTTTGAAATATGAACCAAGCCTTCTTTTCCAGGAGCAATTTCAACAAAAGCACCAAAGTTTGTAGTTTTTACAACTTTTCCTAAATAGATTTCTCCTGGCTGAATATCTTTTGCGATGCTTTCAATAATCGATACGGCTCGTTTAGTCTTTTCTTTATCCACACCACAGACATAAATTCTTCCGTCATCTTCTATGTCAATTTTTACGCCTGTTTCATCAATAATTTTATTAATCGTCTTCCCACGAGGTCCAATGATTTCACTGATTTTTTCCGGATCAACCGTTGTCTGCAAAATCAGTGGCGCATAAGGTGAAAGTGTTTTTCTGGGTTCAGGGATTGTTTTTAAAATCACTTCATCCAGAATATAAGTTCTGGCTCTTTTAGTTTGATATAATGCTTTTTCGATAATTTCCCTATTTAAGCCACGGATTTTAATATCCATTTGAATTGCTGTAATCCCTTTATGGGTTCCGGCAACCTTAAAATCCATGTCTCCAAAAAAGTCTTCTAAACCTTGTATATCTGTTAAAAGAACAAAATCATCAAGGCTTTCACCTGTTACCAGACCAACGGATATTCCTGCTACAGGTGCTTTAATGGGTACCCCAGCTGCCATCAATGATAAGGTACTGCCACAGACACTGGCTTGTGATGTAGAACCATTAGAACTTAATACTTCTGATACCAATCGGATAGCGTAAGGGAATTCTTCTTCACTTGGTATCACTGGAAGCAGAGCTTTTTCTGCTAAAGCACCATGGCCAATTTCACGTCTTCCTGGTCCTCTGGAAGGTTTTGTTTCTCCTACACTGAAAGAGGGGAAATTATAATGGTGCATATAACGTTTGGTGTCTTCTAAAGCATCTAATCCATCTAAAATTTGAACGTCTCCTAAAGCACCTAACGTAGTTACCGTTAAAACTTGAGTTTGACCTCTTTTAAATAAAGCTGAACCATGGGTTCTGGGAAGAATGTCAATTTCAGATGAAAGAGGTCTTATTTCTTCAAGTGCTCTTCCATCAGGTCTTTTATGTTTTCTTAAAATCATATTTCTGACAGTTTCTTTTTCAAACTTACTGATAGCTTCTACAATATAAGGCTCATAATCAGGATTTTTTTCTAAAAAGTGAGCAGTCACTTTTTCAGTCAGTTCTTTTATCTGAATATCTCTTTGCTGTTTGTCATCGGTAAAGACTGCCTTTTCCATTTCTTCTGTACCAATGAATTCTTTTATTTCTTCATAAAGTTCACAAGGCACCTCATGTTTTTCATAGTCGTGTTTTGGTTTACCACATTCTGCTTGTATTTCTTCAATGAATTTTACAATTTTTTGATTTTCCTCATGAGCTAAAAAAATCGCTTCTACCATAAGGTCTTCTTCGATTTCATCCGCTGCAGCTTCTATCATCATAACCCTGTCTTTAGTGGAAGATACGGTTAAAGAAAGTCTGCTGATTTCTCTTTGTTCTGCTGTAGGATTAATCACAAATTTGTTATTCACATAACCTACATTGACAGAACCCGTCGGTCCGTAAAAAGGTATATCGGAAATAGAAAGAGCAACGGATGAACCAATCATGGCTGCAATTTCAGGACTGCAGTCCTGGTCAACGGATAGTACGGTAGCCACAACAGAAACATCATTACGATAATCAGAAGGGAATAAAGGTCGTATAGGTCTGTCAATGACTCTTGCTGTTAATATAGCCTTTTCAGTAGGTTTTCCTTCTCTTCTTATGAAACCTCCGGGAATTTTACCAACAGCATAAAGTCTTTCTTCATAATCTACACTTAATGGAAAAAAATCTACGCCTTCCCTGGGTTTATCTGAAGCGGTTGCAGTGACTAAGACAACAGTATCCCCATATCGGATCAATGCAGCACCATTAGCCAATTCAGCAACTTTACCTATTTCGACTGTAAGCTTTCTGCCTGCAAGATCCATACTGTATATTTTTGACATAAAAAATATTACTCCTTTCTACTTAGCCTATGTATTATTTAGTATTAAAAAATAATGACATGCTTATTATAGTATTATTTTGCAATATAATCTAATTATACTACAAGGAAGCAAGTCAATTCCATTATCATATCATCATACTCTTTTGCAAAGGCTTTATGTCAATGTGTAAAAATCTTCTGTTTCAAGTTAAAAGAGCGGATTACTCCGCTCCTTAAATTATTATTTTCTGATGCCAAGCTCAGAAATAAGTTCACGATACTTGTCAATATCTTTTTTCATAAGATAATTTAACAGGCCTCTTCTTTGTCCAACCATCTTAAGAAGACCTCTTCTTGAGTGATGGTCTTTCTTATGAGTTTTCAAGTGCTCTGTTAAATGATTAATTCTGTAAGTCAACAGAGCAATCTGTACTTCCGGAGAACCAGTATCGTTTTCGTTTCTACCAAATTTTTTAATAATTTCTCTTTTTGTTTCTTTATCCATTTTTAAAATCCTCCTTTTTATTTATTAGCACCTTTTGCTAGGAATAGGCCGGAGTTTCCGTAATCCGAGCAAAGGTTATACACCAAATAGATTATAGCATTATCTTCTTATTCTGTAAACTTAAAATTTAAATTTAAGTAAAATTAAATCATTATAAGTAAAATATTTAATTAAAATATTCTCTGCAAGTTTTTACATCTAAATCTAACTGCTGAACTAACTCATCTAAACTGGAAAACTTTTTTTCTGCTCTTAACCATTTGTAAAATTCAATGGTTATCTTTTCTCCATACACCATTGCACAAAAATCATCAATATAAGTCTCTATCACTCTGTTTTTACCATTTACGGTTGGATTATAACCTATATTCGTAATACTATTATAAATTTTATTCTTATATTTTGTTTTTGTTAAATAGACCCCATTTGGGGGATATAATCTATCTTTTTTGGGCAAAAGGTTGGCTGTAGGATAGCCAAGTTGGCGCCCAATTTTTCTTCCTTCGACAATGGTTCCGCTGATAATATATGGAAGTGTTAATAATTCATTAACTTTTTCTATATTGCCTTTCATTAATTCTTCTCTTATGCGACTGCTGCTTACGATTAAAGAATTATCTAAAACCGGAGAGATTTCAACTACTTTTATATCCCACTTTGCTTCTCTTTCTTTTAAAAAGTTCACATCTCCCTCCTGATTTTTTCCAAATCGATTGTTGCTACCTATCACTATGATTTTTGCATGGAGTTTTTCTATAAGTATATTCACTACAAACTCTTCTGGTGAATAACTTGCAAATTCTTTTGTGAAAGGATATTCGATATATGTATCAATACCGGTTTCTTCGATCCTTTCTCTTTTTTCTTCTCTTGAATAAATCATACCAGGAAAATCATCTTTTTTTAAAACCTCATGCGGATGGGGGTAAAAAGAAAAAACAATGGATTCATAATGATATGCAAGAGCCAGTTCTTTAACAGTACTAATTAATTTTCTATGCCCCAAATGAAGACCATCAAAATTTCCAATAGTAATTACACTTGGCTTATCAAGAGGATTGTCTAAATTGGTTAAATATTTCATGGTTAAACCCCTTACAAAAATAGTTTCAGTGGTTTCAAATAATTGCTCCTGATTTCATAAAGGCCAATAAATTCATCTTTATAGCTATAGACTCTTACAATATCGCCAATTTTTATATCATTCGTCAATTGTTCGACATAGGAATAATGAATCTTATTACCGTTCTTAAGGTATTTTTCACCAGAATACTGGATTTTCACAGCATTGTATTGATAAAACAAGTCGTCCGTTTTAATAAGAATTTTATCGATATTGCCCAACTCAACCTGTCTTCTTAATTCATTAATTTTTATACTGTTTTCTATTTCAAAAATGCCTACTTTTGTACGGATTAAATCCTTCATATAAGCACCAAAACCTAATTTATTACCTATATCTTCACACAGCGTTCTAATATAAGTTCCTTTTGAGCATTCGACTTCAATTTTAATTTGATTAGGCGGTAAAAAAGAAAGAATATCAATATGATATATATATACCTTTCGTGCTTTTCTTTCCACCGTTTTCCCTTCCCTGGCAAGTTGATATAACCTTTTTCCGTTTACTTTAATAGCAGAATACATTGGAGGAATTTGCTCATATTCTCCCAGAAAAGAAAAAACGGCTTCTTTAATCTTTTCTTCGTCAAAATCTACTTTCTTTTGACTTAAAATTTCTCCAGTATAATCTTGAGTGCTAGTAATTATTCCAAATTCAAGAGTTGCCTGATAGGTTTTTCTAAAATCCATTAAATACTCTACAGCTTTAGTCGCCTTCCCGATACAGACAGGCAGTACCCCTTCAGCTTCAGGGTCAAGGGTCCCTGTATGCCCTATTCTTTTTTGCTTTAAAATTTTCCTGACATCCGCTACGGCATCATGAGAAGTATAACCTTTTTCTTTATAAATATTTATAACGCCATTCAAGTTCCCTTATCTCCTTAAAACAATTCTTTTAAAATGGTATTAATAACTTCTTCTTTTGCTTCATTAATATTTTTGTTGATGGTACAGCCTGCAGCTTTTTTATGCCCGCCACCTCCAAATTTTTGAGCAATATAAGAAATATCGATATCTCCGGAAGAGCGGAAACTTACCTTTGTTTCATTTTCTGTTTTTTCATATAACAAGCAGGCTATTAAAACACCTTCCGTATTTTTTAAGAAAGATATAATACCTTCAGTATCCCCGTCTTTAGCCCCGAAGGATTCAAGTTCTTTTTTATCTAACGTACAAAGGCACAATTGATTGTTTTGATAAAATTCCATTTTGTTTAAAGAATAACCAAGTAGCTTTGTGGCAGATATGGAACGGGTATGAAACAATTTGTCCATTATATCGGTAAAATTAATATTATAAGCTAACAAGTCTGCAACAATCAAATGGGTATAAGAACTGGTATTATTATGTTTAAAGCCTCCTGTGTCAAAAGCTATCCCTGTATATAAAGCAGAGGAAATTTCTTGATCTAAAGAGATTTCCCAATCTTTTATAAGCTTATAAATGATTTCACAAGTTGAAGATGCCTTAGAATTTACTAAATTATAATCAGCATATTCAAGATTTGTAATATGGTGATCAATATTCATTGTCGTATCCGCTATATCAAAATGATTCGAATATTCTCCTATTCTTTCTTTGTCACCACAATCCAAAGCAATAAAAAGTTCCAGAGGCAAATGCTTCGGATATTCCTGACAAATAAATTCATGATAAGCTAAAAAGTTATATTTGTCAGGAATCTCTCTCATTAGAATAATTGGCTTCTTGCCGATTTTTTTAAGAACCAAAGCTAACGCCGTACACGCTCCAATAGCATCACCATCGGGATTCGTGTGAACGGCTATAGCAATATAGTTAGAATCATGAATTAACTGATATATCTCCTGACTAGTCATGAGTATCATCTCCACTGTTATGGCTTATCTCATCCATAATCCTGGAAAGATGAATACTATATTCAATGGAATCGTCTAATTTAAAAATGAATTCAGGCGTATTTCTGAGATTTATTCTTCTGGCTATTTCCCTGCGGATAAAACCACTGGCATTTTTTAAACCTTCAATAACATTCTCTTTTTGTTCTTTATCCCCCATGACGCTAATATATATTTTGCAGATTTTCAGGTCGCTGGATGTATCAACATTCACAACAGATACTAAAGTATCTTTAATACGGGGATCTTTTATTTCATTTCTAATTATTTCACTAAGCTCTTTTTTAATTTCTTCATTTATTCTTATTATTCTTGTTCCTTTTGACATTTCAACCACCATTCTGATTTATGGTAAATTTTTAATTATGCTCTCGGAATTTCTTCCATTATAAAGGCTTCAAGGATATCGCCTTCTTTGATATCGTTGAATTTTTCGAGCGTAAAACCACATTCATAACCGCTATTGACTTCTTTAACATCGTCTTTAAAACGCTTTAAAGAGCTAAGTTGTCCTTCGTAAACGACGATACCATCACGAACCAATCTGACTTGAGAATTTTTGATGATTTTACCGTCTAAAACGTAAGCACCTCCGATGGTACCAAGTCCGGAAGCTTTAAAGGTTTGACGTACCTGGGCATGACCAATAACTTTTTCTTTGTATTCAGGTTCCAGCAATCCTTTCATAGCAGCTTCAATATCTTCAATGGCATTATAAATAACGCGATACAAACGGATATCTACTTTTTCGATTTCAGCAAAAGATTTAGCACCAGCTTCCGGGCGGACATTAAATCCAATAATAATTGCATTTGAAGCAGATGCTAACATGACATCGGATTCAGTAATAGCTCCAACCCCGCCGTGAATGGTATGAATTCTTACTTCATCATTGGATAAACGTTCTAAACTTTGCCTTAAAGCTTCCACAGAACCCTGAACATCGGCTTTAATAACAATATTTAATTGTTTTACATCACCAGATTGTATCTGATTAAATAAATCATCCAGAGAAACTTTATTGGGGGTAGCTCTTAAATTTTGTTCCCTGTTTCTTTCAGCCAGAGTATGTGCAATTTGTCTTGCTTCTTTGTCGCTATTAACCACATAAAAAGCATCTCCTGCTGAAGGTACTTCTGACAGACCAATGATTTCTACAGGAGTAGAAGGTCCGGCACTTTTAACACGGCGGCCCTTATCGTCCATCATCGCTCTTACTCTGCCATAGGTTGAACCAGCTAATATTGGATCTCCGACTTTGAGAGTACCATTTTGAACCAGTACCGTTGCAACTGGTCCACGGCCTTTGTCTAATTGTGCTTCGATAATTGTTCCTCTGGCTTTTTTATTTGGATTTGCTTTTAATTCTTCCATCTCTGCAACTAATAAAATCATTTCTAACAAAGTATTTAAATTGGTTTTTTGTGTTGCAGAAACAGGAACACATATGGTATCTCCACCCCAATCTTCAGCAAGAAGACCATGATCAGCTAATTCTTGCTTTACTCTGTCGGGATTAGCACTGGGTTTATCAATTTTATTGATGGCAACAATAATTTGTACATTGGCTGCTTTAGCATGGTTAATTGCTTCAATGGTCTGAGGCATTACACCATCATCGGCAGCTACAACCAATATCGCTATATCTGTTACTTGAGCCCCTCGCATTCTCATGGCAGTAAAAGCTTCGTGTCCAGGTGTATCAAGAAAAGTAATTTTCTTTCCATTGACTTCAATCACAGAAGCCCCAATATGTTGAGTAATGCCGCCCATTTCTGTCGCTGTCACATTTGTTTTTCTTAAAGCATCCAGTAAAGATGTCTTTCCATGGTCAACGTGACCCATTACAACAACAACAGGTGGTCTTTCAACAAGGTTTTCTTCTGAATCGGCTTCTTCGGCAAAAAGAGATTCCAAGAAATCTTCTTCTTTTTCTTCTTCTACTAAAGTATTGTATTCTTCTGCTATCATGGAAGCGGTATCAAAGTCAATTTCCTGATTGATAGATGCCATGATCCCTTTCATCATTAATTTTTTAATGAGTTCTGTTGCTGGGCAGTCCAGTTTTTGAGCAAGCGATTGCACAGTAATTTTATCAGGAATTTTAATAATTTTTATAGTATCTTCTTCCTTATCTTTTTTGTCTGATTTAACTTCTTTCTCCTTTTCTTTAAATGCCTTATCTTTTTTAGTAGATTTTTGTTCATTCATTTTATCTGTCCTTTGATGCAGCTCTTCTCCAAATTCTGTTTTTGTATCCTTTAATTTTGTCTTTTTCTTCTTATCTTTAGAATCAGAAGATTTCTTATTGTCTCTTATATCATTATCTTTATCTGTTGAATAATATTCCATAATTAATTGTGCTTCTTCATCTTCTAAGGAACTCATATGACTATGTACTTTTATTCCAAAGTCTTCTAACACTTCTATCAGTTCCTTGCTACTTATGTTTAATTTCTTTGCTATTTCATATACTCTCACTTTTGACAAATAGCTCACCTCCATAAATTACAGCTTACAAGAATCAAACATTTTAATAAGCTGTGCAGAAAAATTCTCATCCATAACTGCCAGGGAAGAACGTGGACTTTTTCCTATAGCCCTTCCTAATTCTTCCTTTGTACCAAATTCATAAAAAGGAATTTTTCTATAACTGCATTTATCTTTAAATAGCTTTTTTGTGTTATAAGATGCATCTTTTGCAATAATTACTAATTTTGCTTTTCTGGCTTTAACAGCTTTTTCACATTGAAATTCACCAGATAAAAGATTTCCGGATTTCATACATAAACCTAACATGGAATAAATTGAATTACTCATTTTGCTTTTTTCAGCTCACTTTTTAATTCTTCGTATATTTCATCAGGTATTGCTGTTTTAAAAGAGCGTTCTAAGCCTTTAGATTTTTGTGCTTTTTCAAGACATTCTTCATTGGGACAAATGTATGCACCCCGTCCTGGTTTTTTTCCTGTAAAATCTAAAGATATTTCTCCTTCTTGATTTCTTACAATCCTAATTAACTCTTTCTTATTTTTCATTTCCTGACAACCAGTGCACTTTCTGAGAGGAATTTTTCTTTTTTTCATTGTATCACTCCTCTATGCCTGAATTTGCTTCATCGTCTTGATCTGAGCTTTCTTCAAGCACCATTCCTGCATCTTTTGCCTGTGATTCACTTTTAATATCAATTTTCCAACCAGTCAGTTTTGCAGCAAGCCTTGCATTTTGTCCTTCTTTTCCTATCGCTAAAGACAATTGATAATCCGGAACAATTACACTGGCACTTTTATTTTCTTCATCTGTAATGACTTTAATAACTTTCGAAGGGCTTAAAGCAGCTGCAATGAATTCTTTTGGATCATCACTCCATTGTATAATATCAATTTTTTCTCCTCTTAACTCGTTAACGATAACATTAACTCTTTGACCGTTTTGACCTACGCAGGCACCAACAGGGTCAACTTCCGGATCATTGGAATGAACTGCCATTTTAGTTCTGGATCCAGCTTCCCTGGCGATACTTTTAATTTCTACGATTCCTTCGTATACTTCAGGGACTTCCTGTTCAAATAATCTTTTAACTAATTCCGGATGGGTTCTGGATACAAATATTTGAGATCCTTTAGTGGTCTGTTTAACTTCAAGGATATAAACTTTTATTCTGCTGTTCAGTTCATACTCTTCTGTAGGGATCTGCTCATTGGGTTGAAGGATAGCCTCAGCTTTACCTAAGTTAATCATAATATTCTTTCTTTCTTTTCTTTGGATAATCCCCGTCATGATATCTCTTTCTTTTGTAATATAATGATTATAAATGATTTCCCGTTCAGCTTCCCGAATTCTCTGAATAACTACCTGTTTAGCTGTTTGAGCTGCAATACGGCCAAAATTCTTAGGAGTAACTTCTATGTCAACAATATCTCCCAGTTCATAATTAATATCAATTTCTCTGGCTTCTTCCAGAGAAATTTCTAAAGCACTGTTTTCAACATTTTCTACAACCGTTTTTTGTGCATAAACATTGACATCCCCATTTTCACGATCAATAGAAACTTTAATGTTTTGTGAAGTACCAAAATTCTTTTTACAAGCAGACACCAATGAAGTTTCTATAGCTTCAAAAAGCAATTCTTTGTCAATTCCTTTTTCTTTAGCAATTTGTTCGATTGCACCGATAAATTCGGAGTTCATATACCCTTTACCTCCTCAAAATGATTAAAATATAACTGCCAATCGGACAATGGCAATATCATTCCTGTTAAAAGAAAGCTGGTTTCCTTCTTCATCTATGATGTAAACGATATTATCTCTTAATTCTAATAACTCACCAGAATATTCTTTCTTTTTATTAAATGGTTTATAGAGTTTAATATCGACAATTCTTCCCTTATATTTTTCAAAATCAGAATCTTTTTTTAAAGGTCTGTCTAAACCGGGAGAGCTGACTTCTAAAATATATGAGTTTTTAATGGGATCTTCTTTGTCCAGAATTTTTTCTAAAGCTCTGGAAACTAATTCACAATCGTCAATGGTTATGCCTCCTTCTTTATCTATAAAAACTCTAAGGTACCAGTTTGTACCTTCTTTAACGTATTCAACATCGACCAGTTCAAAATTGTGCTCATCTAAAATAGGTTTAAGATATGTTTCAACCGTTTGCTCTATGTTTTGTTTTGACACATAATCACCCTTTCAATGATATCATTGGATAAGCATGGAATGAATTAATCCGTACTTATAATTCTTTATATAGTTTTAAATAAAAAAGAATATCCTATTCATCATCTTTCTACATAAAGTAAGGGACAATGGGATATTAAAAACTCTATATACAATAGAAAGAGTGGGCTTCGACCCACTCTTAAATAAAGAATATACATACCAACTGTTTTTATTATATCATCATCAATTCATAAATGCAAGTATTAAAACAAGGATAACTGACTGCTTTCGGGTATCCCGGTCAAAATTTCATTTTCTCTCATAATTTCAACAACTGGCCTGCTAATTTTTGCCCTTTCAACGAAATCTTCAACAGAAAGAAATTCTCCTTCTTCTCTAGCTTTAACAATATTAAAAGCAGCAGTGTTTCCCAGCCCCTGAAGGGCATTAAGAGGAGGCAGAATGCCCTCTGGTGTTAATTTAAAGGTTACAGCGTCAGACTTATATAAATCAATTGGTATAAATTTAAATCCTCTTGCGTACATTTCTAAAACAATTTCTAAAACAGTAAGGGTCCCTTTTTCCTTTGTTGTCAGATTATTACCTTTTTCTTCATATTCTTTGATGGCTTTACGAACCTTGTTTTCCCCTTTACACATGAGACAATAATCAAAATCCTCTGCCCTGACGGTAAAATAAGTTGCATAGAAAGCTTCCGGATAATAAACTTTAAAATACGCAATTCTGAAAGCCATCATAACGTAGGCTGCAGCATGGGCTTTAGGGAACATATATTTAATTTTTTTACAAGAATCGATATACCATTGAGGAACCCCAGCAGCTTTCATAGCTTCTTCATCATCAGGCTCAAGACCTTTTCCTTTTCTGACCTTTTCCATAATTTTGAAAGCGTGTTTCTTTTCTACTCCTTTGTTGATTAAATAAACCATAATATCATCCCGAGTACAAATCACTTCAGAAAGGCTTGCTGTTCCATCCCGGATTAAATCCTGGGCGTTATTAAGCCAAACATCGGTCCCATGCGAAAGTCCGGAAATCCGTATGAGTTCTGAAAATGTTTTTGGCTTTGTATCTATTAGCATTTGTCTTACAAATTTTGTCCCAAATTCAGGCAGACCTAAAGTTCCAACTTCACAGTTAATTTGTTCAGGACTCACATTTAATGCTTTCGTAGAGCTAAATAAAGACATCGTATTTTCATCATCTAATGGAATTTTTCTTGGATTAACTCCCGTTAAATCTTCAAGCATTCTGATAACTGTAGGGTCATCGTGACCCAGAATATCCAATTTTAACAATCTTCCACTAATGGAATGATAATCAAAGTGTGTTGTAATAACAGGAGAATTCACATCATTGGCAGGTCTTTGAACAGGACAAAATTCATATATTTCTTTATCTTTGGGAACAATCATTAAGCCCCCCGGATGCTGCCCAGTTGTTCTTTTAATTCCTGTACATCCTTTTACTAATCGGTTGACTTCCGCCTTTCTTAAAACGATGTTTTTGGATTCCATGTATTTTTTAACAAAGCCATAAGCAGTTTTTTCTGCTAATGTTCCAATGGTACCAGCTCTGTAAACATAGTCTTTTCCAAATAATTCTTCTGTATAACTATGAGCTCTGGGCTGGTATTCTCCAGAAAAGTTTAAGTCAATATCAGGCTCTTTATCCCCATCAAAACCTAAAAAAGTTTCAAAAGGAATGTCGTGACCATCTTTATTCATCATTTCTCCACACTTAGGACAAATCTTATCCGGCATATCACAGCCAGAGCCTCCGGCAAAAGATTTAACCATTTCCGAATCAAAATCGGAATACTTACAATTAGGACAAATATAGTGAGGAGGCAAGGGATTTACTTCTGTAATGGATGCCATGGTAGCCACAAAAGAAGAACCAACAGAACCACGGGAACCAACCAAATACCCATCTTCCAAAGACTTCCAAACCAATTTTTGCGCAATAATATACATTACAGCAAAACCATTTTTTATTATGGCATTTAATTCCCTGTCCAATCTGTTTTGCACTGCTGGAGGAAGAGGATCACCATAAATGGACTTCGCTTTTTCCATTGTAATTCTTGTTAATTCCTCTTCCGCTCCTTCAATTTTAGGAGGAAAAGTTTCATCCGGAATAGGTTTAATATTTTCAATGAATTGGTTTATTTTATTCGGATTATCAATAACAACTTCTCTGGCTTTTTTCTCTCCTAAATAAGAAAATTCTTCAAGCATCTCTTCTGTTGTCCGTAAATATAAGGGCGCCTGATTATCGGCATCGGAAAAACCCTGTCCTGCCATAATAATTCTTCTAAAGACTTCATCCTGAGGATCTAAAAAATGCACATCACAGGTGGCCACAACAGGTTTATTGAGCAATGTTCCTAATTCGACAATATTCATATTAATTTTTTTAAGTTCATCAACGGATTCGACTGTACCATTGTCAATTAAAAATTGATTATTATCCAAAGGTTGAATTTCTAGATAATCATAAAACGAAGCAATTCTTTTTATTTCTTCATCTGACTTTTTATTAAGGATAGCTCTGTAAAGTTCTCCTGCCTCACAGGCAGTTCCGATCATTAATCCTTCTTTATATTTCAAATAAAGACTTTTGGGTATCCTGGGTCTTTTATTAAAATACTCCAGATGAGAAAAGGACACTAATTTATATAAATTAATCAGGCCTGTTTGATTTTTAACCAATATCACTGCATGATAAGTTTTAAGCTTTTTTACATCAATTTC
>JAAYML010000101.1 GCA_012521395.1 Candidatus Epulonipiscium sp.
ATTTAGTGGATAAAGAAAAATGTAAATGTGGCAATGAGACATTTCAGATTTTGCAAGAAGTTTATAAAGTGATTGAAGACAGAAGAAAAAATCCCAAAGAAGGTTCTTATACCAACTACCTTTTTGACAAGGGTATTGATAAGATGTTGAAAAAGGTAGGAGAAGAAACTGCTGAAGTTATCATTGCTTCTAAAAACAACAGTAAAGAAGAAATTGTCTATGAGATCTCCGATCTATTATATCATTTAATGGTTGTAATGGTGCAAACAGATATTCAGTGGGAAGATATATGCAATGAATTGAAAAAAAGAAGATAAAGAATAAATAAGATTTACACGAAAAAAGAATTCTACATACAGGCGTTTGAATATGTAGAATTCTTTTTTTCAGTCTTAATTTCGTGTATTATATTAAAAAGGAACTTAGTCTGAGAGGAAAGAAACATATGAAAATAATAAGATTAGAAGATAAAAACAACCCTGTTTTTGAAAGAATATGCGAATGGAATTACAATTGGTGGGGTATCCGGGACGGGAGGAGTTATGAAGAAGTTAGATGTAATTTAGAGCATTCATTAAATAAAGACAGACTGCCACAGACCTATGTCGCTTTAATAGGAGAAGAAGCGGCTGGTATGTATCAATTAGCAATGTTTGATGATTTAGAAAGCAGGCCTGATATTTATCCATGGTTGATTAATGTCTATGTTGATAAAAAATTCAGAGGGAAGAATGTATGCAGGGAATTAATGAAAACCGTTAAGGAAAATGCCAGAAAAGCAAATTTAACTGAATTGTACCTACATACAAGGCACATTGGTTTATATGAAAAATTTGGCTGGGTATTTATTGAGGAGGTTAAAACATTTAAGAAAGATTCTCCTTATGAGAGACTATATCGTCTGGAAATAAATGAGTAAATGATTTGAGAATATATGGGAACTGCTTAATAATAAATATTTACTGTCATTATAACAAAAAATAATGATTATGATAGAAAGATTTATTATATATGGATTAGCTGGATGGTGCATGGAAATCATATGGACAGGAATTGGTTCCTTTCTGGATGGAGACATTTATCTGAATGCAAGAACCTATATATGGATGTTTCCGATCTACGGTCTGGCAATTCTTTTTGAACCAATTCACGACAGAATAAGAGCCTGGCCGGTTATAATAAGAGGAGGTGTTTATACCCTTTTAATTTTTATCATTGAATATTTGGCCGGCTGGACTCTGCAAAATATTATAGGTGTTTGTCCGTGGGATTACGGGGACAGTACTTTTTCAATTGATGGTTTTATCCGCTTGGATTATGCCCCCGCCTGGTTTGCTGCTGGGTTGATTTTTGAAAGGATCCATGATTTATTAAACAGTATAGAAATAAGACGAAGAAGAGTATAGTTATTAAAGTATCCAGGGGATACTTTTTTATTTTTCTTAAAATATTGTTAAAAACTATTCTTTCAACATCAGGTGGCCTATAAATTCATAAAAAAATAAATACTGCTCATAATATGTATAAAGCAAATTTTTAATCTTTTTGAAGCATTTATTTAAGGAAAGAAGGAAGTTTATGGCAGATAAAATTTTTATAGGCCTTCCTGCATTCAATGAAGAAAAATCTCTTCCTGAGCTTTTATCAAAAATTATTGATTTTTCAAATAATATTGATGAAGAACTTGAAGTCAT
Organism: Candidatus Epulonipiscium sp.; assembly: GCA_012521395.1. Taxonomy (GTDB): domain Bacteria; phylum Bacillota; class Clostridia; order Lachnospirales; family Defluviitaleaceae; genus JAAYML01. The sequence goes on from JAAYML010000101.1 coordinate 1,695, forward strand.
AGTAGTCGATGATGGAAGTACGGATCGTACAAAAAAAATTATAGAAGCATTTAGTGATAGTTATCATTTTATAAAAGGGCTTTATCATGAAAAAAATTTAGGTTTAGGGGCTGCTATCAATACTATATTTCATGCGGTTATAGAAAAAGCTTGTGACAATGATTTTTTAGTAACGATGGATGCTGACAATACGCATAATCCTTACCAAATCATCAATATGATTCAAAGGATTAAGGAAGAAAACCTGGATTTAATTATTGCCTCAAGATTTGTACGTGGAGGAGAAGAACGAGGTGTTCCATTGATACGGAGACTATACAGCAGAGGGGCAAAATACTTTTTTAAGCTATTTTTTAATATAAGAAATATTAATGATTATTCATCAGGATTTAGGGTGTATAAGGTAGGATATCTCAGACGTTCTATGCAGTTATATAACAATCAGTTAATTACGACGAACGGCTTTGACTGTATGGCTGAAATTTTAGCTAAGTTCAGTAAGATTGGGATTAAAGCAGCAGAATATCCGCTTAAACTACAGTATGATTTAAAAGCGAGTGCCAGTAAGATGAATGTTTTTGAGACCATATTAGGTTACTTTGATTTACTGAGAAGGGTTAAAAAGCCTCATTAGCTTTATGAATATGGTAATTAAGAAATGAGGGTTATTATGAATGATGTATCTGTAGCTTTATTATCTGTTGTTTTAGGGGCCTTGGGCCAGGTTATTTTAAAAAAAGGTGCTGTTAAATCAGGGGACTTATCTTTAACTTTATTTTCAATACATAAAGAAATCATAAATCTTATGAAAATACCAGAGATCATCATTGGACTTATTTTATTTGGAATTAGTTTTCTATTGTGGATCAAGGTTTTAAGCAAAAACGAATTAAGTCTAAGTTATCCTTTGGTCAGCTTAAACTATATTATTATCCTGTTTATATCTGTTTTAATTTTTGATGAGCCCTTGACCTTTAAAAAAATTTTAGGAACCCTTTTAATTGTTATAGGAGTTGGCGTTGTTTATGGATAAAGTTAAAGATAAATGCATATTTATACTTATTCTTTTTTTTATTTTGCTCCTGAGAATACCTTATATCAGCAATTCGCCTTATGAACAAGGAGAAAACTGGAGACAGTCCGATACAGAATCGATAGCCCGCAATTTTGTTGAAGAAAGATTTAATATTTTTTATCCCCAATTTAACTATGACGGACCCTTGCCCAATTACGTCCAACTGGAATTTCAAATTACAACTTTTATCATTGCAATTTTATATAAATTATTTGGGTATCATTATATATTTGCTCGGGTTGTTCCTATAAGTTTTTTTATGGGTTCATGCATTTTTTTATATCTTATTGGCCGATTTTTTTACTCTAAAGCACAATCTTATATGATTTTAATCCTTTATGCTTTAATTCCTATTAATATTTATTTTTCCCGTGCAATTATGCCCGAGTCTGCTGCTTTATTCTTTTATTTAGGTGCCTTTTATTTTTATCTGAAATGGATTTATAAAGAAGAAAAAAAGTATATTTATTCTGGAGCATTTTTTACGGCCCTGGCAATATCTCAAAAGATTCCAACGGTTTTTATTGGTATTCCAATGTTTGTTATGGCAATAGAAAAATATAAAGAAAAGATTTATAAGATTAAAGAATTATATATATTTGCTGTGATTTCTTTAGGAAGTCCTTTCTTGTATTTTAAATGGATGGACTATATTGCAGAATTTAAATTTGTAAATAAAATAGCAGAAAAGCATATCTTTAAGCGTTTGTTTACAGATATTTTTACAAAAGAAGCTATCGATTTTTTTAAGACAAAACTTCCTCAGGAATTTACGCTGGAAGTTCTTTTATTATTTTTAACAGGCCTTTTGATGTTAAAATTAAAAAAAGAGCTTCCTATTGTATTCTGGCTTTTGGCTATGTTAGCAGAACTTGTTTTCATTGTAGCTGTTATCCGTTTAAATTATTATTTGATTTTTATAGGACCTTTAATGGCTATTATTGCTTCAAAAGCTTTGTATTTTATATGGGAACATAAATATGGAGGGGTATTTGTTACGGCTATCATTTTTAGTATTGCTTTTAATTCTTTTTTGAGGGTACGACCTCTTTATCAGGAAAAAAGTAATCTGTTAAAACAAGCCAATATGGTTAAAAAGTATACGGATGCAGAAGATTTAATTGTAGTAGGTACTCCAGATCCGGCCCTGATTAATGCAAGCGAAAGAAAGGGCTGGAGGGTTAATATTGATTATTATGATCATATACCAAAGGATCCAATTGAAGAAATTCAATATTATATAGAAAACGGAGCAAAATATTTTGTTCCTATGAAGGGCTGGATTCATAATGATACGGGCGAATATAGAAATTATTTGGAGGAAAATTTTAAAAAAATAGTCGATGAAGAAGGTTATTTTATCTATATATTACAGTAGAAGTCTTCTTGTCGTATCCATCATTCATCTTTATTGATTCTGAATTTAAAAGGATATAAAATAAAAGCATAACTTATTTAAAATACTTTATCATTTAATTTGAATATGGATATGATAGGAAGTGACCTTATGTATAAATCTTTATTTAGCAGATTGTTTATTTCTTTTACAGTTATTATACTGATGAGTTTTATTTTGCTTGGTGTTTTACTATCTCAAGTCTTTGAAAGTTATTTTATTCATCAAAAGAAAAATATAATGCTTGAACAAGGTGAAAAAATAACGATGCAATATGCAAAAGCCTATTATACAGGCGTCATTGATCTGGAACAGTTGAGTTTTGAGATGCAAGTACTGGATAAATATTTAGATGCTATGATTTGGATTGTTGATGCGGATGGAAGAATCTATGAAGTATCGAGAAAAGAAAATGAAGCCTGGTTAGGTCAGCAATTAACCATGGAACAAATCAATGAAGTCTTTGAAGGCAAAATCTTAACTGTTAAGGGTCGTTTTGGAGGCTACTTTAAGGAGCCAGTATTAACTGTAGGTTATCCTATAATTCTTGGTGATAAAGTATATGGAGCTCTTTTCATGCATACACCTATTCCTGAAATTCAAAAAACGGTAGGAGAATTATTCAGGATAACCGTTTTATGTTTGGGCATATCTATTTTAATCTCTTTTATTTTTATTTATTATTTATCGAAACGTATTACCAACCCTCTTAAAGAAATGAATGAAGCAGCTAAGGTTATAGCGGGAGGAGATTTTGATAAAAAGCTTTCTATAAAAGGAAAAGATGAAGTCGCACAATTGGCTTCAAGTTTTAACTATATGGCGCAGGAACTTAATCATTTGGAGGAACTTAGAAAAGCTTTCATTGCCAATATTTCTCATGACCTCAGGTCTCCTTTAACATCTATTCAGGGTTTTGTCCAAGCTATTCTGGATGGGACAATCCCTCCTCAAAAGCAGTCTAATTATTTGAAAATAGTTTTAGATGAGACAAGAAGACTGACTAAAATGACTAATGACATTATGGATTTGACTAAGATGGAAAGCGGTCAGATAGAACTTAATAAAGATAAATTTGAGTTTAATGATCTTGTAAGAAGGGTTTTAGCTCAATTTGAACAAAGGATTTTAGAAAAGAAAGTAAAATTGTATTTGATTCTGGCGGAGGAAGAAAGCCTGGTTTTTGCAGATAAAGAACAAATCCAGAGAGTTCTATACAATTTAATAGACAATGCAGTTAAATTTGTCAAAGAAGAAGGAAGTATTTGGGTTGAAACAACTTTATCCGGTAAAAAGCTGTTGGTTTCTGTAAAAAATAGTGGAGAAAAAATTCCTGAAGAAGATCTCCCATATATATGGGACAGATTTCATAAAACGGATAAGTCCAGAGGAAAAGATAAAACGGGTATGGGTTTAGGGCTTTCTATTGTTAAACAAATTATTAAATATCATGGAGAAACGATAAAAGTAGAAAATGTTGAAGATGGCGTTGTATTTACTTTTACAATTTCTATTTATTAAAAATAAGGCTGTTTGTTCACATAAAATCTATTAATATTTACAAATCGTTCATATTTTATTCAAAGCTAATTTTTATAATAAGATTAGAAACGAAAAAATAAAAAGGGAGGTAAAAGAAATGGATGAAGATAGAGTTTATAATGAAATCATAAAAGAAGATGGTTTAAGTCAAGAAATGAATCCTGAAGTCAGTGAGCATACCGATGCAGAACTAAATCAGGAAGTTACAAAAGAAGACAGAAAAGCAGAGCCTGAAATAACTAAAGAAGCGATAAGTCATGCTCCCAGAATTGAGAATAGCGTTCCTTATTATTCTCAGACCATCAAGCCAGTTAAGAAGCATAAATTGAATAAGATGAAAGCTGCAGCAATCGTGCTTTTAGTAGCCTTTGGCGGTCTGTGTGTAGGTTTGGGAATTGGACTTGCAGGTCCTGTCAACCGCCTGTTTGTTCAGCCTGCTTTAGAATCCGTATCGGAAAGATTTTTTAATGCAGATAAGAAAACAGAAGAAAATCAAGCACTTTTTAGCTTTGACAATCAAAAAGCTGAAGAAATGAATGCAGAAAATATGACTCGTTCAAATTTGCCTAAATATGAATCAATTATCCCGGAAATTGCAAAAAAAATCGGTCCTTCTGTTGTTTCCATCAGAAATACTTATGTTGTAACCGATTGGTGGAATCAGGAGCGTTTACAGGAAGGGATAGGTTCAGGCATTGTATTCCACGTTAATGACAAAGAAGTGCTGATTGTGACAAATTATCATGTTGTTGCGAATAATAATAAGCTTACAGTGACATTTCTGGGCAATTATTCTGTGCCTGCAACGGTTGTAGGGCTGGATTCTCCAAGCGATTTAGCCGTTATAAAAGTATTACAGGAAGATCTTCCAAATGAAATTAGAGGAAAAGTTAAAGCAGCACCTTTTGGAAATTCTGATGAGTTAGAAGTGGGGGAATTAGCAGTGGCAATCGGAAATCCTTTAGGTGATGCTTATGATAATACGGTTACTGCCGGCGTTATTAGTGCTTTAAATAGAAAAATCCAAATTGCTGATAAAGAATTGACCTTAATACAAACCGATGCGGCAATTAATCCGGGAAACAGTGGAGGTGCGTTAGTCGGTTCCAGGGGAACGGTTATAGGTATTAATTCTATCAAATTAGTTGACACTTCTGTAGAAGGTATGGGTTTTGCAATTCCTATAAATGTTGCAAAGCCAATTATAGAAGAATTGGTTAATAAGGGTTCTGTGTCAAGACCTTATCTTGGAATCATGGGACAAGATATTAATGAGGATGTCTCAGAATTATACGAGATTCCTATAGGTGTTTTAGTCAGACAAGTTATTGAAGGCAGCGGTGCTGATGCAGCTGGTATTCAGGCAGGAGATATTATTATAGAATTTGACGGTGAAAAGATCACCAGCATGAAGCAACTGACTAAGATTATTGAGTCACATAAAGTCGGAGATAAAATTGATGTTAAACTGATTAGAGATGGCTCTTATAAAAAGACAGTAACCGTTACGCTTCAGCAAAAACCTTCTGAATAAAGATTATAAGGCGGTTTTACCGCCTTATTTTTTATGATGAGTTTGTGTTTTTTGAAAAATTGAAAACTTATTTTGTTTTAGATTATTATTTTTTACCCTTCTATTATGTTTTTTATTGGAATACTGGCATAAAGATAAAAATTTATGTATAATCATAACAACGGATAAAGGAATTTTGAACTTTTTGAATGGAGGATTTTAATGCGTTATTTAAAGGATATAAGAGATGGTGAGCAAATAATCGGTCACTATCTTTGTAAGCAAAAGCAGAATTTAAAATCAAGAAACGGTAAGCCTTACATATCATTAAAGCTTCAAGATAAAACAGGCTTTGTCGACGGTAAAATATGGGATATTAATTGTGATATTGATGAATTTGAGGAAAATTCCTTTGTTAAAATAGATGGTGTGGTAAGTGTTTATCAGGGAGAATATCAGATAAATATCAGAAGATTACGTTTAAGTATGGAAGGGGAATATGACCCCATGGATTATATTCCCTGTACAGACCAGGATATTGAAGGAATGCTTGAAAAGCTAAAAATTTATATTGATAAAGTTGAAAATATATATTTAAAAAAGTTGCTGCAGTCTTTTTTTCTATCGGATGCAGAATTTTTTAATAAATTTATCCATCATTCTGCAGCAAAAAGTGTTCATCATAGTTATATGGGAGGGTTATTGGAGCATACTTTAACAGTTGTTTCCATAGCTGAATTTTTAGCTTCAAAATATAAGCAGGTCAATAAAGATTTGGTCATTGCAGGAGCAATGCTTCATGATGTTGGAAAGATTAAAGAACTATCGGATTTTCCATCCAATGATTATACGGATTCAGGTCAATTATTAGGACATATTGTGATGGGGGCTGAAATGGTCGGAGAAAAAATTAAAAAAATCAGTGACTTTCCTGAAAGTTTGGAGTTGCTGATTAAGCACTGTATTTTAGCCCATCATGGAGAATTTGAATTTGGTTCTCCTAAGCGTCCTAAAATTATAGAAGCGATGATTATTCACTGTGCGGATAATTCAGATGCCAAAATTAAGCTTTTTGAAGAATCAATCCAGGCAGATAGTTTTCAAGGGGAATGGGTTGGCTATAACCGGATGCTTGGGAGAAATATAAGGAAAAGTGATTTTTGATGCGAAAGGACCATATAGAAAATAAAAGCAATACGATTTCTGCAGGAGAGATTAATAAATTTGTATATTGCCCTTATCAATGGTATTATCAGAGACTGTATGGCAGTAAAAAGCTCAGGGAATTGGCTAAAATCAGAAATGAATATTATGGTTATGAGGATTCGGATTTAAGTCATTTTAATAAGGGCACAGGCTTTCACAAGAATTACCATTTTGCATATAAAATAAAACAGTTTTTACTAAAGATTTTTTGGATTACCCTTTCAATTTTATTCTTCATTCATATTTATCAGGTGATAAAACATGTTTTATGATTATATCTATATTTTACCAGGGATATTTCTTTTCTTAGTAATATCTCTTTTTTTTATAAGAAGACCCGATATTGTTGTAAAAAAACCCAAACTCGGGATAAGGGCTGCCCGGCTTATCTATACAGATCAGCACGAGAGCAAAAAAGATCCCAATGTAGAGTACGGAAAGGTTTTATATTCCCCTAAATATGATTTAAGAGGCAAACCGGATTATATTTTTGAAAAAATTTTAAGTAAAAATTTGATACCAGTAGAATTAAAGAGTGCTACGATTAAAGAAGATAATATACAGCCCTATGAAGGGGATTTAATGCAGTTGGCGGCTTATTTTTTAATTATCGAAGACGTGTATAAAAAAAGACCTAAAGAAGGGCGCTTGATTTATAACAATTACATGTTTATTATAAAAAATACATGGTTTTTGCGGCGGAAAGTAAAAAATCTTTTAGCGGATATGAGAGATATGTTAAAAAACGGGGAACAAAATGTCAATCCTTCCTATGTAAAATGCCGATATTGTATATGTAAGGGAACGGTATGCGAATTTTATGGGGAGGATTGATAGGATGAATAAAAAAGAAGATAAAAACAGAAGATTAATTAACCAAAATAATAACACTTCTGAATCTATACCAGAAAAAAAGAATATCATTGAAGAAGCTCTGAAAGAGAGCAGCGATGAAGTACTGGCAAAAGCCATACGGGAATTATTAAATCAAGATAAGTTACACTGAAATTGGAGGAAGATTAATGGATTCACTAGCCATAAAGAAAAACACCAACTTTTTGATGACTATAGAAGATTTAAGTTCTAAAGGAGAAGGTATCGGAAGAATTAATAATTTTACTGTGTTTGTAGAAGGGGCGCTTCCAGAAGATGAGGTAGAAGCAAAAATTGTTGAAGTAAAGAAGAACTTTGCAATAGGGAAATTAATAAGGATTATTAAAGCTTCTCCTTACAGAGTGAAAGCTCCCTGTCCTTATACCAAAAGGTGCGGAGGCTGTCAGATACAGCATTTAGATTATCAGGCACAGTTAGAATATAAAAGAAAAAGAGTTACAGATAGTCTGGAGCGTATTGGAAAGCTTAGCAATATACAAGTACATCCGACTTTAGGCATGGAAAATCCTTTTCATTACAGAAATAAGGCACAGTTTCCTGTAGGTTTAAAAAAAGGACAAGTCCAGATCGGTTTTTATGCACCTAAAAGCCATGATATCATTGATATTCAAAGCTGTAAAATACAAGATACTGTATGTGATCAGATTCTTTTGATCATAAGGAAATTCATTGAAGACAATAAAATACCGGTCTATGATGAAGAAAAACATAAAGGCCTGATCCGTCATATTCTTATTCGAACGGCTTTTTATACTAATGAAATTATGGTTTGTATTATTATAAACGGAAAAAAGCTTCCCCATCAAGAAAAATTAATCAATGAATTAATTAGAATTCCTCATATGACCAGTATTGTATTAAATCACAATACGAAGAAAACCAATGTCATCTTAGGAGAAGAAATAACCACTTTATGGGGGCAGGACTATATCAGTGATTATATTGGAGACATCAAATTTGAAATATCTCCTTTATCCTTTTTCCAGGTCAATCCTATACAAACAAAGGTTCTTTATGAAAAGGTATTAGAATATGCCGGTCTTACCGGAGCAGAAACCGTGTGGGATGCTTACTGTGGTATTGGAACGATTTCTTTATTCCTTGCCCAAAAAGCTAAAAAGGTATATGGGGTAGAAATCGTCGAGGCCGCCATCGAAGATGCCAGAAGAAATGCAAAAATTAACAAGGTAGATAATGTTGAATTCTTTGTGGGAAAAGCAGAAGAAATAATTCCTCAATTTTATAGAGAAAAAGGCATCAAAGCGGATGTCATCGTTGTAGATCCACCAAGAAAAGGCTGTGATGAAAGATTATTAGAAACTATGGTCGAAATGGCTCCCAAAAGAATCGTCTATGTTTCCTGTGATCCGGGAACTCTGGCCAGGGATTTAAAGATTCTTACGGAAAAAGGCTATAAGGTCGAAGAAGTCCAGCCAGTAGACATGTTTGGGCACACGATGCA
>JAAYML010000102.1 GCA_012521395.1 Candidatus Epulonipiscium sp.
ATTTTTTAAACGATAAAACATTCTATACTTATTATAACATTAGTTCTATATTTTTCCATATAAAAAAAATAAATTTGCTGTTTTTAATTCTAGAAAACTTTTCAGATAAATACCCCCAATCTTTAAGGTAATTACGATTGGGGGTAAATACAAACATTAATGCAAATATAATAGATAATGGAACATAAAACAAAAATGGCAAATGCTGCCCCCTAATACGAAAAGATGAAATATCTCATGAAAACCAAATAACCTAAAATTTATTCTGGGTCTTTTAGTGGCATAAATAATTCCTCCAATGGTATATAAAATTCCTCCTGCAAGTAGCCAATTTAAACCATTAAGTGAAATAGCGTTCATTAAAGGTTCAAAGAAAAAAATGACAAACCAGCCCATTCCTATATAAAATAAAGTAGACAACCATCTTGGGGAATTAAACCAAAAAATTTTGAATAGAATGCCGATAAACGCAATAATCCATATACAAATCAATAAACTCCAGCTCCAAAATCCTTCTAACACCGTTAAGCATACAGGAGTATAAGTCCCGGCAATTAAAACAAATATCATCATATGATCTATTTTTTGAAGAATTTCTATTTTATTTTTAGGTAAATTCAGTGCATGATATAAAGTACTGGCACTGTACAATAAAATTAAACTTATCCCAAATATAGTAAAAGAAATCAGATGCCTGCTTGTCCCTTTTATAGCAGCATTATAAAGTAAAAAAAATAATCCAATAACCGATAGGATAACACCTATTAAATGAGTTAAAGCATTGACAGGTTCTCTCATTTTTTTAAACATATAACCACTCCTATGTAGTATTAAATACTACTTGTAATATTATTTATATTTTAATAAATAATATTATATAACACAACACATTAATAATATAATTAATATGTCGATTTTATTACTAAATTATGTATATTATTAAGTTATTTTTATCTATTGATGATAGCTACTTGTCATATTGATTAAAGATGTTATAATAGTTGTAAAAGATAAAAATTAGGAGAGATTTTATGGACTTTAATAAAGAAAACCTTATTCAACTCATTAATGAATTTAGTACTTTAGAAGGTATTGCTCTTTCAGATATTCCAAATATTGATCTATATATGGATCAAGTCACTACTTTTTTTGATGAAAAATTATCCGCATGGAAATTAAATGCAGAAGATAAAATCCTTACAAAAACAATGATTAACAATTATGCCAAAGCAGATATACTATTCCCTCCTATCAAAAAGAAATATTCAAAAGAACATATGCTTTTACTGATATTGATTTATCATTTAAAACAAATTCTTTCTCTAAATGATATACACACTGTATTATCTCCCATTACTGATAAAAAAATACAGAAAAACTTTCATTCAATTGATTTATTTGATCTATATGAGCAATTCCTGGATATTCAAAATAAAGAAATGAAAAACTTTGAAGAGAGCTTTTCTAAGACGGTTTATGAACTATTTGATAAAACAGATATAGGTGATATAGGCGTGAATGATAATAAAAACTACACTTTACTTCTTATCATTATCATTAATTTAGTGATTTCGTCTAATATCCGAAAAGTATTTGCTGAAAAATTAATTCGTCAATTCCCGGAAATTTTTAATCAAGCATAATCACCCCTAAAACAGATATTGCTCATTTAAACAAATAAAAAGAGGCCTGATTTTTTCAGACCTCTTTTATTTGTTATTCTTTATGGGAAGTAAGAAAATCTACTAAAGCATTTACAGCTTCTTCTTCATCGCTGCCCTCTGCACGAAGGGTGAGTTCTTGTCCTTCTAAAACACCTAAAGACATCATACCCATTATGCTTTTTGCATTAACTTGCTTATCGCCTAATAAAACATGAATTTGACTGTCGTATTGACTGGCAATCTGAACAAATAAAGCTGCCGGCCTTGCTTCTAAGCCTGATTCAATTGTAACATTTACTTTTTTCTCAATCATAATATCCTCCATTCTGTTCTGTCAACTTGACATATATTTATAAATAAAAATCAATTGATTAAATTTATAATCCTCCCTTTTGTTCTCTTAGCCTGTCAGCTATACTGCTAAGCTTTCTAAGTCTATGATTAACTCCTGATTTCCCAACAGGAGGATCTAACATGGCACCAAGTTCTTTATAACTGGCTTCAGTATATTTAATCCTGTATCTTGCAATCTCTTCCAAATTCTTTGGCAAACTGGATAAGCCAATCGTTTTATCAATATATTCAATATCCTCAACTTGTCTTATGGCTGCTGATACGGTCTTTTTTAAGTTCGCTGTTTCACAATTGACAATACGGTTAACATTATTTCTCATTTCCTTTATAATCCGTACATTCTCCAAATCCATTAAAGCCAAATGAGCTTCCATTACATTAAGAAGATCAACAATCTGTTCTCCTTCTTTTAAATAGACGATATAATGATTTTTTCTCTTAATAATTTTTGCATCCATATTAAAAGAATTAATCAATTCTTGCAAATCCTTACTATGCTTATATTCTTGATTAACAAATTCCAAGTGATAGGTTTTTTCAGGATTACTTAAAGAACCTGCTCCCAAAAAAGCTCCTCTGATATAAGCTCTCTTACAACATGTGCTTTTTATAATTAAAGGATGAATTCCTGGTCTTCTTAAAATTTTACCATCCTTTTCCTCTATCAAACCTGTTGCTTTTAATACCTTAAGAGAATTATCCGAGTCCGTAATATAAAGAAAATAAACTCTGTTTTTTTTCAATTGAGTATTTTGTCTGACTAAAACTTCTGTATTTATATTAAAAGTTTTTTTTATTAATGTAAAGTATTTTCTAGCAACTGCTGGATTTTCTGTTTGAAATTTAATAGAAACTTGCTTGTCTTCATGAACAGATACTTCTCCACATATATTGATTAACGCCGATATTTCAGCAATATTGCAGTGTCTTCCAGCGTCAACATGTCGGGTTAATTCATTCTTCACCCGGGAAGAAAAAGACAATTTTTTCACCTCCACAAGCTATTGGCAATGATTTGTAATAACCTCCATGATGGTTGTTGCTAATTTTTCAGGATCATGGCGTATTAACTTTTTATCCTCGTGAATTTTAAGAACAGAGGCTTCTATCAACTTAAATCCTCTTTCAGCCAGTTTTCTTGCATCATAATTTACTTCACTTGCCCCATCTTCATAATATTTTTTTAATAAATCTTTAGGGATAGGATCCTTATTGGCAATAATATAATCAATGACACCTTTTCCTACATAGCGTTCTAACTCTTCAACATGCATTAATAAATCAAAACCATCGGTTTCGCCTGGTTGTATCATGACATTTCCTATGTAGATTTTAACGGCTTTTGAATTCCGGATTGCCTCTGGAACATTATTTACTAAAAGATTAGGGAAAATACTAGTATATAAGCTTCCCGGGCCCAAAATAATAACATCTGCTGCTTCTATGGCTTCCAATACCCCACTGAGAGGCTCTGGCTTTTCTGGCGATAAATAAACTTCTTTAATTGGAATCCTTTTTTCTTTACTCTTTTCAACAATCTGTGTTTCACCGCATATCTTTTCCCCGTCTTTAAAAACAGCACAAAGTTGCACATCCTGCTTGGTAACGGGAAGAACCTTCCCCTTCACTGCCAGTACCTCACTCATTTTTTGGACAGCATCTTCAAAATTCCCACAAATATTTGTCATAGCTGCTAAAAATAAATTTCCAAAACTTTGACCCGTTAATCTGCCTTCTTCAAAACGGTATTCCAGTAATTTTTCCATAATAGGCTCTGTATTGGCTAAAGCTAAAATACAGTTTCTGATATCTCCTGGTGGAAGCATTTTCATTTCTTCTCTGAGAATGCCTGAACCACCGCCATTGTCTGCGACGGTCACTACTGCTGTGATGTTCGTTGTAAATTTTTTTAAGCCCCTGAGCATAGTGGAAAGTCCTGTTCCACCGCCTATGGCGACAATTTTGGGATTATGGTTTAAAGGATTATTATTTAATTCTCTCATTTAACTTTTCCTCATCTTCCTAATAAATTATCTTTTTCAATGTCCCTATGATGCAAAACCATATGATGCCCTTTTTCTTTTAAAATTTCATATAAAGCATTCGTAAGGGTAACTGATCTGTGTTTGCCCCCAGTACATCCTATGCTGATTACCAGTTGATTCTTACCTTCTTTAATATAATTTGGAATTAGAAACTCTACTAAATCAACCATCTTATCTAAAAATATCTGGCTTTCTTTCCAACTCATCACATAATCTCTAACTTCTGAATCATTTCCTGTCTTATATTTCATATCCGGAATATAATAAGGATTTGGAATAAACCTCACGTCAAATACTAAATCTGAATCATTCGGAATGCCATATTTAAATCCAAAAGACAAGATGGTAATCATTAAACTTTCAAAAGGTTTTTCTTCAACAAAGATGTGATATAATTCTTCTTTTAATTGTCTGGTTAAAATATTACTGGTGTCAATAATATAATCTGCTTTTTCTTTGACTTCTTTTAAGATTTCTCTTTCTCTTTCAATTCCTACACTAATTCTTTCATTCCAAACTAAAGGATGTTTTCTTCTGGTTTCTTTAAATCTTTTTATTAAAACTTCATCCGAAGCATCTAAAAAAAGGATTTCATAATTATAACCCTTGGATTTCAACTCTTGTAAACTCTCAAACAAATCTGAAAAAAGCTTTCCGCCTCTGGTATCAATGCCCACAGCTACTTTATCAATTTCATTTCCCGGATTGGAACAAACTTCAGCAAATTTAAGAATCAGAGCAGGAGGAAGATTATCGACACAATAAAAACCTAAATCTTCCAACATCTTTGCTGCTGTACTTTTACCTGCGCCGGACATGCCTGTCACGATGACAAAACGCATGATATTCCTCCTTTAAGTTAAAAGCGTTTTATTAAATAATATTATTTTATCATAAGTTCACTGGATAAAAAACAATTGCAAAGTATTTTATTCTTCTCCTATGATTTTAACTTCTGGTTCCATTTTTACCTGATACTTATCATATACCGTCTTTTGGACAAACTCTATTAAATCAATCACGTCTTTAGCCGTTGCATTATCCTTATTCACGATAAAGCCACAGTGTTTTTGGGATACCTCTGCTCCCCCGATACAATAACCCCTAAGACCTGAATCCATAATAAGCTTTCCAGCGTAATAACCAGGTGGTCTTTTGAAAGTACTTCCGGCACTGGGCATATTAAGCGGCTGTTTCGCTGCTCTTTGCTGGGCTAAATCATTCATTTTTTCTTCAATTTCTTTTTTGTTGCCTTTATGCAATTTTAATTTTGCACTCAGTAAAATATAATTTTTTCTTTGTAAAAGGCTCGTCCTGTATCCTAACTCTAATTCTTCATTCGTCAGAATGATTTCATTACCATTTTCATCCAAAAGCTCAGCGCTGACCAATACCTGCTTTATCTCCCCGCCATAAGCCCCTGCATTCATATATACAGCACCACCTAAAGTTCCCGGAATTCCTGCAGCAAATTCAAACCCAGTAAGACTTTCATCTTTTATCCTGTTGGCTAAAGAGGAAAGCAAAATACCCGCTTCTGCCCATACCTCATCCTCTGTAATTTTTACCTTGCTCATGTTTTTATAAATTTGTATAATCACGCCTCTAAAGCCTTTATCCCTGACTAATAAGTTGCTTCCGTTTCCCATAATATAAAAAGGAACTTCATTTTCCTTACAGATTTTGAGAATAGACTTTATTTGCTCTTTATTGCAAGGAGAAATAAGTATATCTGCAGGGCCTCCTATCTTAAATGTCGTATGTTTTTTCATAGGCTCGTCTATTTTGATTAATTCTTCAGGAACAAATTCCAAAAATTTACTATATAAATTTTTCCTATCCAATCAATTCACCTCTGTATATAGATTGTTATGCTCCCTTATAAATATATTCAATTTTTAAGGCAAAAAATCGTTTACCTTATTTCCTTATTATAATATATATTTTCTATAAAAACAAAAACCTCTCAAAAATAATGAGAGGTTAAATATTCCATGTCTATCTTTTATTTTCCAAGCATTGCTGCGCCAATAATACCAGCGTCATTACCCAACTGTGCAATCTTTAATTTCGTTTTTGCTGATTCAAGACCATAAGACTCATCATCAAGTATTTTTCTTAAAGGATTCAACAGATAATCTCCTTGTCCACTGATGCCGCCGCCAATAATCACTGCTTCCGGCTGTAGAATATTTACCATATTAACTATTCCCATACCAAGATATTTGAAATAATTATCGATAACTTCTTTTGCCGTTTTATCGCCATTTTGAGCTGCATCAAAAGGCGTCTTGGCATTAATTCTGTTAATGTCTCCATTGACTAAACTGTTGATTTGAGATTCTGGATGTTTTATCGCAGCAATTTTTGCTTCTCTGATTAAAGCAGTTGCTGAAGCATAAACTTCCCAACAACCCTTTCTGCCACAAGTACATTGTTCTCCATCTGCCACAATAACATGGTGTCCGATTTCTCCACCTGCATTAAAACTTCCACTGTAAATCTTTCCATCGAGGATAATTCCACCACCGATTCCTGTTCCTAAAGTTACCGTAATTGAACTTTTAAATTCTTTTGCTGCTCCTGCAACAGCTTCTCCTAAAGCCGCACAATTAGCATCATTTTCTAAATAAACCGGAAGGTCTATATATTTTTGAAGTTCCGCGCGAATAGGCACATTTTTAAAATTTAAATTATTATTATAAACTAAAATACCATTTTCAGGATCAGGCAAACCAGGACTTCCTACGCCAATGGAATGAATGTCCTTTACAGAAAGATTATTATCTTTAATAATTTCCAAACACAAATTGGCCATGTCTTTTAAAATTTCCTGATAATTTCTTTGTCTTAAAGTGGGTATACTTTTTTTACTAATTAACTTACCTTCTTCTGTCACTAACCCTGCTGCAATTTTTGTACCTCCAAGATCCACGCCAATATAATACATATTATCCCTCCATAAATAAGAATTAATCCTCAAATTCTTTTCCTTCTCTTTTTCTTTTTATGTTTTCCATTATTCTGTTATTAAGTTCTTCTGCCGCATTATAACCCATCTTCTTTTGTCTGTGGTTGACTGCTGCAGTTTCACATATAATGGCCAAATTTCTTCCTGGTCTTACGGGTATAGAATTGCAAACCACCTTATTTCCTAAAAACTCAATATATTCTTCAGAAAGACCTAAACGGTCATATTCCTTCTGGTCATCCCATAATTCCATTTTAATGACTAAATCAATATTATGAACATCCTTTACAGCTCCAACGCCATACAAACGCTTTACATCAACGACTCCAATACCTCTTAATTCAATAAAATGCCTGATTACTTTCGGGCAGCTTCCTATCAAAGTCTGATTAGAAACCTTTTTAATTTCTACAACATCATCCGCTACTAGGCGGTGTCCTCTTTTTATCAACTCCAAAGCCGCTTCACTTTTACCAACGCCACTTTCGCCCATAATGAGAACACCTTCTCCAAAAATATCCACCAATACACCATGAATCGTTATTCTTGGAGCCAACTCTACTTTTAACCAACGTATCAATTCCGCCATAAATTCTGAAGTTGTTTCTTCTGTCAATAAAATAGGCACCTGATACTCATTCGCATAAGTTATCATTTCAGGAAAGGGCCTGAGATTTCTGCACATAATTAAACATGGAATTTTAAAACTAAATAAGCGTTCTAAAGTTTGGCGTCTTAATTCTTCATCCATCTTACTCAAATAGGTATATTCTACCTTACCAATGATCTGAACGCGTTCGGAATCAAAATAATCAAAAAAACCTGCTAATTGGAGTGCCGGACGGTTAACATCTGTCTGACTGATTGTAATATGCTCAAAATCGATATCCGGCGTACAGTTTTCTAAATTAAACTTTTCTATAATCTTATTAATTTTTACGTGATACAAGGATACCCCTCTCTTCTATATATAACCTGTTATTATTTTATCATAGTTTTTATTAAAAGCAATCAATTAATGGCATTTTCCCTGTTTTATTATCATCTTCTTGTGTTGGCATGAAAAAAGTCATAAATATTTTCTGCAACCCAATCGGGTATACCTTCTAGCTTCTTTATGTCTTCCAGAGAAGCCGCTTTAATATTCGCTACACTTTTAAAATGCTCAAGAAGAATTCTTTTCCTTTTAGGCCCTACACCAGGTATTTCATCTAATACGGATTGTATCTGGGCTTTACTTCTGAGTTTTCTATGATATTCTATAGCAAAACGATGGGCTTCATCCTGTATACGGCTAATTAACTTAAAAGCTTCAGAACTTGAAGGAAAAGTTATCTCTTCGTCATGATAATAAAGACCCCTAGTTCTGTGCCTGTCGTCTTTTACCATGCCACAAACAGGAATATCTATATTAAGTTCTTCTAACACCTTTATTACAGTATTAACTTGTCCTTTTCCGCCATCGATTAAAATTAAATCAGGAACTTTTGTAAACTTTCCTTCTTCTAAGGTTAAACCTTTTTCTTTTAAACTTTCAAGTTCTTTTTCCCGATGAATAAAGCGCCTTTTTATGACTTCTTCCATGCTTGCATAATCATTAGGGCCTATAACCGCCTTGATTTTAAATTTACGGTAATCATTTCTTTTGGGTTTACCCCCTTCAAAAACTACCATAGAACCTACCGATTCAATTCCCTGTGTATTTGAAATATCATAGGCTTCTATCCTGTATATCGGCTGCTCTAGTCCAAGTCGTTTCTGGATTTCCTCTAAAGCACCTTTGGTTCTTTTTTCTTTTCGTTTAATTTCTTCACCAAATTGGTTTAAAGTCAGTAAAGCATTTTTTGCAGCCATCTCTACTAACTTGGATTTTTCCCCTTTACGTGGAATTTTAATGTAAACTTTTTGCCCTTTACGGCTTGAAAGCCAGGACTGAATAATATTTAATTCATCAATTTCTTCCTGCAAGATAACTTCTTTTGGGATAAAGCTGGTACCTGAATAAAATTGTTTTACAAAAGAAGTCATAATTTCTTCCTGGGTTCTGTCATCAACCCCGTCTAAGAAAAAATGTTCTCTTCCAATGAGCTTACCTCCGCGGACAAAGAAAACCTGAACCAAGGCTTCATCTTCTTTTTTGGCAAAGGCAATAATATCCTGATCTTCTAAAGCCGAATTAATTATCTTTTGCTTTTGAGCTATCCTTTTTATGCTGTTGATTTGATCTCTTAACTGGGCTGCTTTTTCAAAATTTAATTCATTGGCAGCTTCGGTCATTTCTTCTTCCAGATCTTTTATTACCTCTTCATATTTGCCATCCAAAAAGGCAATAACTTCCTCTATTAATTTATTATATTCTTCTTTTGAAATAAGACCGGCACAAGGCGCCTTACATTGACCAATATGATATTTCAGACATGGCCTTTCCTTGCCTATATCCCGTGGCAAAACCCTGTTACAAGTCCTGATAGGCCATAATTTATTGATGATATCTAAAGTCTCTTTTAATGCTGTTCCATCGGTATAAGGACCGAAATATTTAGCCTTGTCCTTAATGAGTTTTCTTGTCATTAAGACTCTGGGATAATCCTCATTAATAGTAATCTTGATATAAGGATAATTTTTATCGTCTTTTAAACGGATATTGTATTTGGGCTGGTATTTTTTTATCAGGTTCGATTCTAAAATAAGCGCTTCGACTTCAGAATCCGTTACAATATATTCAAATTCTTTAATTTGAAGAACCATTCTTTTTACCTTAAGTGAATGATTGGCAGACTTTTGAAAATACTGGCGCACTCTGTTTTTTAAATTGACTGCTTTACCCACATAAATGATATTTTCATATTGATCCTTCATCAGATATACTCCAGGCTTTTCCGGCAGCTTCTTAAGCTCTTCCTGTATATCAAACATAGGCTACTCCTTTCTTAAAAAACATAACCATCATTCTCTATAATAAAAAGATAAAGTATAAACAGTTATATAAAATGTAAAAACCATTATTGAATTCTTACTAATAATCACATTCCGTGAATCTATTGCAAAATATTATTTAACAATCATTATTAATAATTATAACATAAAGCATATCCTCTGCCATGGATAATCCTGGAATTTCAGTGATTAAAAAACTTTCTGATGATAATTACTATGTATTTTCGAAAGTCATCTTAAACATTTGATTAAATTTATATTACAATTTCCTTAATTCTCCTTTTATAACTTGAAAAAAAATCACTATACTTCTATAATGATAATAAAATGAATAGTTTTTTATCATAATTGACAGGAGGATGAATAAAATGTTTAGAAGTAAAAAGCGTCTTTTGGCATTGGGTTTAACTGCTGTTATTTCTTTATCCAGCGCAACAGCTTTATATGCTTCACCTGTTATTAAAACTTTACGGGCACAATATATGGGCATTAAATTTAGTTATAACGGAAAAATTGTAGATCCTGGTAATCAAGAACCCTTTGTTGTTGACCAAACTACATATGTTCCAATCCGAATGGTTGGAGAATTATTTGGTAAAAATGTCCAATGGGATGGTATCAACAAACTTATTTCCATTAACGATACTGTAGACCAAACGTTGGTACAAAAAGATTTAGAAATTATTCAACTAAAAGCAGAAATTGAATCTTTAAAACAACAATTAGAAGCAGCTAAAAAACAAACACCCCCTACTCAAACTGAAAACAAAAACACCAGTAAGATTAGTTTATCAAATTTAGAAGATGATATTAACGAAGACTATGGCAAATTAAAAGGCGTTGTATTTGATATCTATCTAAGCGGTGACAGTAAAGAAATAGAAATTGAAATGGAAACAGACTTATACCGCTATAAAGATTACTGGGATAAATTAAGCGAAAAGGATGTAGAAAAACATCTTGAAAAAATATGTAAGGCTATCTGGGAAGTTTATGACAAAGCTAAAATTGTTGGCGACTTATACGATATCGATGAAAGAGAATATGTCTTAGAATTTAGTACGGATTCAAGAAAAAAATTAACTGTTGAATATGTTAACAAATTGGATCTTTCTAAATTAGAATATGAATTAGATGACCGATATGAGCATTACCTGTCGCCTTACATATACCTTTCCCTTGACATAAAAGGTGATGAAGAAGAAATCGAATATTATCTTAACGTTGATTACAGTTGGTACTATCGTGAATGGGACGACTTAGATGATGAACAAGTTAAAACCTTAATGGGAAAAATCTATGATGATATTAAAAAGGCAGCACCTAATGCAACAAGTATTGAAGGATATATCTATGACACCAGCAGAAAATCTGTCATTGCGGAATATTGGAGAACAGAGAGTGGTAATGCTGTATTTTTACCATATTATTAATAAATATGACAATCCTTTAATTAATAAAAAAAGCTCTGTGTGCAAACACAGAGCTTTTTTACACTTATGCCATTCATTTTACCTTATTTCTTTTTCTGTCATCAATAAACACCAATA
>JAAYML010000103.1 GCA_012521395.1 Candidatus Epulonipiscium sp.
AATAGGTCGAGGGCTTGACCTAATATAACAGTGTTTGGTTTTGAAGGTGTAATGATCCTCGATAGCTCAGCGGTAGAGCATCCGGCTGTTAACCGGAGGGTCGTAGGTTCGAATCCTACTCGGGGAGTTAAGTTTATAAAAAGTAGATGTTGTTTTCTATTTCAACATTTAACTTTCTACATCTAATTTCATATAAAGGGGTATAGTTCAGTCGGTAGAACGTCGGTCTCCAAAACCGAATGTCGAGGGTTCGAGTCCTTCTGCCCCTGTCGTACTTAGGCCCAGTGGCTCAGTTGGTTAGAGCGCCGGCCTGTCACGCCGGAGGTCGAGGGTTCAAGTCCCTTCTGGGTCGCCATTTAAAAAAATATAATATTTCACAGTATTCTTTATGGGCGCATAGCTCAGCTGGGAGAGCACCTGCCTTACAAGCAGGGGGTCATAGGTTCGAGCCCTATTGCGCCCACCATTTAAAGAACTAGAAAGTTAAGGGCAAGAAGTTAGAAAAATTTTCTAAATGAATAATTTTGTTTTGTGGCGGAGTAGCTCAGTTGGCTAGAGCATACGGTTCATACCCGTAGTGTCGGCGGTTCAAATCCGTCCTCCGCTATTCATAAAACCGGTAGAGAAATACTCTGCCGGTTTTATTTGTTCTTTGACAAATCGTATTGCTGAATAAAACAAAAAGGTGTTGGGTTTTTATTCACCAACACCAAATTCTTATAAAGCTTTTTTCTTAGGTAAAGTTACCTTAAAACGAGTTTCCTGGTCATCTGATTCAACGACGATGGAACCTTTATGTTTTTCTATAATGTTTTTGACATTGTACAAGCCAAATCCTCTGAGAGCTCTCTCGTTATTTTTGGTTGAATAGCCTTTAGTGAAAATAATGTTTTTATCAGGAATAGGATTGTTATCATTTTCATTACAAATATCTACATAAATATTGTCGTTGTCTCCTGTGATTTCAAAGAAGATATATCTTTTTTCTTCAGGAATTTCTTCTAAAAACTCTATGGCATTATTGATAAGGTTGTTTAACACAGTTGAAATTTCTGTTAAGGACAAATTTGTATCTGTGATTCTATCATTAATATGTACATCAAATTCGATATTTTTTTGCTCAGCAATTGCTATTTTAGTAAAGAGAAGTCCGGATACGACAGGTTCATCTGTTGCCATAATGTTTGAAGTTCCCTGTATGGTAATATTTAAATTTTCGATGTAATCTTTAGCTGTTTCCAGTCTGTTAATATCTTTTACCTGAACGAGTCCGTAGAGGACATTAATATGATTGATGAATTCATGTCTTTGGCATTTTAAGTGGGATACTAATTCTTTAATATATTCAATATAAATTTTTTGCTCTTCCAGTTGCGTTTCTTCAACCGCCATTGAGACGAAGTACTTATTTAATCGATATATAGTAAATACTAAGGATGAAAAAGTTATAATAAAAAATATATATACGATAGGCTGATAAGCGGTGATATAAATATTTAAAACAATTAAAAACATAGCAAGTATGCTTGTTATAGAAAAAACAGAAGATACAAGTATATTGGTTTTCTTATTTAAGTAAATTTTATTACGAATGGACATATTTTTTATATATACTATAGAAGCAATAAGAAGATAAAATAGTTGGTTAATAAGTGTTGCAATAACTCTGGTAAATCCAAAAACATGAAATTCATCAATCGAAATTTTTAAGACAGAGATACAAAATATTACAAATAATGCTTCCAGTATTACTTTGATTGTTATTGCGATCAGAGAACTGAAAGTCGATAGCGCGAAATCAACATTTAGAAGTAAATTGCAGATGAAAATTGTTGAGATGGTAAAACTAATTCCTTGGACTGCGTAAGGAAAAATCTGAGCAATAATATAATAAGTTAATGCATGTAATACCGAAAGAGATAAAAATTTTAAAAAAGATATTTTATTTTTTAGTCCGCATAAAGTGGTTATGATCAGATATACTGCAACCCCTTCAACAAATTGAAGTAAATAATATGTCAGCATTTCTACACTCCTAACTCTATCGAAATAATATACAAATATAGAAAAATGTAATTATTTATAGAAAAATGTTGAAAAACCTGTCTCTAATCGTATACAATATATATATTATTATTATATTGTGAACATTATATAATAAATTAAAAAATATTTGAACTTTTTTAGAATAATAAAGATACTTTTATTAAAATTTATTATTTCTTAGTATAAAAATTTACTGATGTATAGAAAAAATTATGAAATATGAACGAATCTTGTGTACAACAAATGTATAAAATAACTGAAAAAATAAATTTTTCTTTGATAAAAATAGGAGGAAGACCAGTGAGAGTGGGAATAGGTTATGATGTACATAAACTGACAGAAAACAGAAAATTAATTTTAGGTGGTATAGAGATTCCTTATGAGAAAGGGCTTATGGGCCATTCTGATGCAGATGTTCTTATTCATGCGATAATGGATGCACTTTTGGGGGCAGCAGCTAAAGGAGATATAGGAAAGAATTTTCCTGATAATGATGAAAAATATAAGGATATTTCCAGTATGATTTTATTAAAGAGAGTTAAAGACATATTAAATGAGGATGGTTATACAGTTGTTAATATTGATTCAACAATCGTAGCACAAAGGCCTAAACTGGCATCATATATTGATAGTATGAGAAAGAATATTGCAGAAGTTTTAGAAATTGAAATAGAACAAATCAATATAAAAGCTACAACAGAAGAAGGTTTGGGGTTTACAGGAGAAGGCAAAGGCATATCTGCTTATGCAATCTGTATGTTAAAAAAATGAATCTTCTTTCCCATTGAAAAGTAAAACTTGCAGTGATAAAATTAAAATACTATACTTTAAAATTTTTGTTATTTTTAGAAAATTTAATTTATTACAAAGCTTTAGCGAATTGTATTTATGGGTAAATGGATTACTAATGAATTGTAAATATTTGAGGTGACAAGTATGCCTAAAGAAGAATTGGATTGTCTATTAGAAGAAATACTGTCGATTAATGAGCATTTTAAAAGAGCTAAGGCTGATGACCATGTATTGATCCAGGGAAATTATACTGGTAAAATCTCCATGTTAAAAGATGCTTTTAACTGGATGCTTAATACAATTTATGAACAAGAAGCTAAACTTCAGGAAGACAGGATTGAAATAGGCAGATATTCCAGGCAAATAGGTCACAAAGAAAATGAATTATATCGCAGACAATCAGAATTAGAAAAGGCCCATTTACAATTAAAGGCATATACTAAAGAAATAGAAAGCATTAATGCGGAATTAAACAGAAAAGTAGAAGAATTAAAGTATTTATTTTATTTTAGTCAGGAAGTCACATCAACTTTTGAAAGATACGAACTTTTAAAAATTGCTTTAAGAGATATTGTACCCTTTATTGATGGTTCTTTTGGTGCAGCTTTTATTTCTAATGAAGCTGGATTAGAACTTGTAGACACTTATTATAAAGATACAAATGTTTTCTTAAAAGTTAATGCTGAAATTAACCGATTGCTCAACAAGAATTATTTAGTTTATGAACTTTCTCCCAATAAAGTAGAAATATATTATGACATCAATCAAGACAGTAGAATTAAGAGGATAATTGGGGATGACTTAGCCCAGTTTTTTAGATCTTTGGCAATTGCACCCATTGTGAATAAAGATGATGAAATCGTTGCCGTAATATTTTTATTAGGAGATTATTTTGATGACAGCGAAAAATATTTACTCAGTTGCTACACAAATGTTTTAAGAATTGCTTTTGAAAATGCTGGTCTTTATAATGACATCAATAAAATGTTTATTGATACAGTAAAGGTTCTTGCCAATGCAATAGAAGTAAAAGACAGGTATACTAAAGGGCATGTTGACAGAGTAACAGATTATTCCGTTGCTATTGCCAGAAAGATGAATTTTGATAAAAGTAGTTTAGAAAAAATAAAAATTGCCGCAGCCCTGCATGATATAGGGAAAATAGGTGTTCCTGATGAAATATTAAATAAGCCTGCCAAATTAACTAAAGAAGAATTTCATATCGTAAAGCAACATACCATAAAAGGTTATGAAATTATAAAGGATATACCAGCTTTAAAGGACATTAGTATTTATGTCAAGCAACATCATGAAAGAATTGATGGCAGAGGCTATCCGGATGGCTTAAAAAATCATGAGATTACTTTGGAAGCCAGGATTATAACTGTGGCGGATGCCTTTGATGCGATGACTTCAGATAGGCCTTACCGTAAAGGCATGAGCCTGAATACAGCAGTTAAAATATTGCAAGAGAATAAAGGCAGTCAATTTGATGAGTACGTGGTAAATGTATTTCTATCTTGTTTATCTGAACTTAGATAAAAAATAAGATATTAAAATAGAATTGATTAATGCTTTGTAAATCTGTTATAATATCAAAAAGTACAATGTTAAATACGATGAAGGGAAGAGTAGTTTATATGCCTTTATACAGAGAAAACCGTATTAGCTGAGAGCGGTTTAAAGCGCATATAAATGAAGTGCATCCTGGAGTAGAATAGATGAAATTTTAGTAGTTTATTCCGGTGGCATGCCGTTATATGCATTGAGGGAAAGCGTAAGCTTTAAGCAGAGTGGAACCGCGGATTAACTTCGTCTCTGAATTGAGATGGAGTTTTTTATTGGTTGAAAGGAGATTATTATGTTGGGCTTTATAAGAGAAGAGATTCGAGTGATAAAAGAAAGAGACCCAGCGATTAAAAAAACAATAGAGGTTTTCTTATACCCTAGCTTTTACGCTATTTTATCGCATAGAATAGCTCATTGGTTTTATAACCATAAACGCTATTTTATCGCAAGATTCATTTCCCAAATATCCAGAGGATTTACGGGAATAGAAATTCATCCGGGAGCAAAAATAGGTAAAGGTTTATTTATCGATCATGGAATGGGTGTCGTGATTGGTGAAACTTGTGAAATAGGCGATAATGTGACCATTTACCAGGGAGTTACTTTAGGTGGTACTGGAAAAGAAAAAGGTAAAAGACATCCTACGATTGGAAATAATGTTATGATAGGTGCAGGGGCTAAAATATTAGGTCCTTTTAAAATAGGGGATAATTCCAGAATCGGGGCTGGTTCTGTCGTATTGACTGAAATACCTGAAAATTGTACTTGTGTAGGGATTCCAGCAAGGATTGTAAGAAGAGATAAGCAAAAAGTAGATCCTTGTCAATCGTTAGACCAGGTTAAAATACCAGACCCTGTACAAATGGAACTATGCAAACTTCAGGTAAAAATAAGAGAATTAGAGAAAGAAATTGAAGAGCTTCAAAATAAAGGAGGAAAGTGCAATGAAGATATATAACACGCTGACAAGGAAAAAAGAAGAATTTATTCCTGTAGATCCCGGTGAAATAAAGATGTACGTATGTGGGCCTACCGTGTATAATTATATTCATATAGGAAATGCAAGACCTTATATTATATTTGATACCGTAAGAAGATATTTTGAATATAAAGGCTATCAGGTAAAATATGTTCAAAACTTTACAGATGTAGATGATAAAATCATCAAAAGAGCTCAGGAAGAAAAAACAACAACCACAGAAATCGTGGAAAAATATATTGCTGAAACTTTAAAGGATGCTGATGGTCTTAATATTAAAAGGGCCACGGTTCATCCCAGGGTAACAGAAGAAATCCCAGAAATCATTGATATGATTAAAACTTTAATCGAAAAAGGCTTTGCTTATGAAGTCAATGGAACGGTTTATTTTGATACCCAGGCTTTCGATTCCTATGGAAAATTATCAAAGAAAAATCAGGAAGAATTAGAAGCAGGCGCAAGAATTGAAGTGAATGAAGATAAAAAGCATCCTATGGATTTTGTTCTATGGAAGCCTAATAAAGAAGGAGAACCTTACTGGGAAAGCCCCTGGGGTCAAGGACGTCCAGGCTGGCATATTGAATGTTCTGCCATGGCAAGGAAATATTTAGGTGATACCATTGATATTCATGCAGGAGGAGAAGATTTAATATTTCCGCACCATGAAAATGAAATTGCCCAATCTGAAGCAGCTACAGGAAAAGAATTTGCAAGATATTGGATGCATAATGGTTTTATAAACGTAGATAATAAAAAAATGTCAAAATCCAAAGGTAACTTCTTTACCTTAAGGGAAGTGGCACAAGAGTTTCCTTATGAGGTAATCCGTCTTTTTATGTTAAGTGCACATTACAGAAGTCCCATTAATTTTAGCAGAGAACTAATGCAGGCTGCCCAAAACAGTCTGGAAAGAATTAAAAATGCTCTGTTTAATCTGGATCATCTTATTCGTCATAGCCAGGAAGAAAAAATGACAGAAGATGAAAAGCGCTTAGAAAAGGAATTAGAACATTTTCAGAATAAATTTGAAGAAGCTATGGAAGATGATTTTAATACAGCGGATGCTGTATCGGTTATCTTTGAACTGGTTAAGTTTTCAAATGTCAATGTAGATAGTAATTCTTCAAAAGAATTTGCCATAGCTGTCAAAAATAAAATTCTGGCCTTGTTAAATATTTTAGGCTTATTTGAAAAAGAAGAAGATACCGCTGACATTTTGGATGAAGAGATAGAAGAACTTATCATGAAGCGTCAGGAAGCCAGAAAAGCAAAGAATTGGGCTTTAGCGGATGAAATAAGAGATCATTTAAAGCAAAAAGGTATCATTTTAGAAGATACTCCTCAGGGAGTAAAATGGAAAAGACAAGGCTAAATTTATAAAAGAAACGGAGATCTGTATGGATGATCAATTCATTACGAATCAGTATTTAAATGCTCTTTTTGAGCATGTAAAAAGTAATACTGTCAAACCAAGGGAGTATTCGCCCTTGGTTTTGGCGTATATTGGAGATGCAGTTTTTGAAATTTTTATCAGAACGGCTATTGTTGTAAAGGGAAATGCACCTGTTAATAAACTTCATAAAGCGGCAAAGGAATATGTAAAGGCCTCTGCCCAGGCTGAAATATATGAAAAAATCAAATCCTGTCTGACCGAAGAAGAAGAAAGCATTTTTAAAAGAGGAAGAAATGCAAAATCAGCTACTGTTCCCAAAAATGCCCTTCTGTCAGATTACAGGCATGCGACAGGTTTAGAAGCCCTTTTTGGTTATTTGTATTTAGATGGACAGATAGAAAGACTTCAATATTTAATGAATTTGGGGATAGAAAAAGAATAAAGACATGGAGGTTACAACAAATGTCTAAAGAGACAAAAACATTTATTAAGGGGGCAATTATTCTTTCTATAGGGGGAGTAATTGCAAAAATATTGAGTGCGTTTTTTAGAATTCCATTGACCCATTTGATTAAAGATACAGGAATAGGTTATTATCAAATGCCTTATCCAATTTATACACTGATGATAGCAATTGCTTATACAGGAATTCCTTCTACCGTATCAAAAATCGTTTCTGAAAGGCTGGTTCATAAAAAATACAAAGAAGCCCATAGAATATTCCAGTACACCTTTATTGTTTTAATCTTTACAGGAGTGCTTGCATCCTTATTTCTATTTTTAGGGGCAGACTGGTTAATCTATATGCAGGGTTGGGTTCCTGAAGCAAAATATTCTTTATTGGGACTGGCTCTTAGTCCGATTTTTATTGCTATCATGGGGGCTTTCAGAGGATATTTTCAGGGTATGCAAAATATGTTTCCCACGGCCACATCACAAATTTTTGAAAGTTTTGCAAGAGTCATTTTTGGTTTAGGTCTGGCTTATTACTTTATGAGCAGTAATTCTGGTATAGCCGTTGCTGCTGGAGGAGCATCTTTTGGTGCAACAGCAGGAGCAATTTTTGGTACTCTTATTTTATTGATATATTATTTAACAAAAAGGAAAAAAATTATAGAAAAAGTTCATGAAGACAATGAAAGTAATCAAGAAGTAGAGTTCTTACCAACGGCAGCAAGGATTTTATGGATTGCCTTTCCCGTTTCCGTAGGAGCTGCGGTTAATTCGGTTATGAATTGGGCTGATTCAGCATTGGTGGTAAGAAGATTGATTCATGCCGGAGCCACTCAATTAGAAGCAACCGATTTATTTGGACAAATTGGAAAGGCTTCAACTTTTATAAATATCCCTTTAACTTTTAGTATGGCTTTAGTAGTGGGATTGGTACCAAGTATCGCAGAAGCCATTGAAAAAAGAAATAAAAAAGAACTTCACGATAAAATCGAGTGGGGAACCAGATTTGCTATGCTACTTGGTTTGCCTTCAGCAGCTGGTTTAGGCATCCTGGCTCAACCCTTAATGACACTTATTTATTGGGAATATAATAAAGGTGCCAGCATTCTTGCATTATTGAGTATAAGCTTAGTCTTTATCATATTAGGGCAGGCCTATACAGGTGTTTTACAAGGAATGGGTAAATTTTATATTCCCGTAGTTAATTTGCTAATTGCAGTTTTATGTAAGGCTCTTGTTAATTATACCCTGGTTGCAGGACCATTAGGAGTAAACGGTGCAGCAATAGGTTCTATTATAGGTTATGGAGTTTTTGCAATCTTAAACTATATTTTTGTTAAAAAGTATTCAGACTTCAAGATGAATCTTAAGCTAGTAATTTTCAAACCATTATTGTCAACACTTTTAATGGCAGGGGTAACTTTTGGGGTATATTATCTGTTCAGAAACTTTACAGGTAATACGATTTCAACTTTAACTGCTGTTGCCTGTGGTGTTATTATTTATGCTCTTATGCTTTTATTAACAGGTGCAATTGGAGAAGAAGACTTCCATATGATTCCTCAGGGTGATAAGCTCCTCTGGCTATTAAAGAAAGTAAAAATTATTAAAGTTCAGAGCAGATCTTTGTAATAATTATCTTCATTAAATATATCAGATCTTTCTTACTTCTGGATTTTTGAAGTTTCGGGTATCATCGAATAAATATTTTATATAAAAATTTAACAGTATATTAAAAAAAAGGCTCAAAATAATATTATTATGATTCATATTCGTAAGAAGAGAGGAGTTTTTTTATGAAAAACTTTAATGAAGATGCTCTTCGGTTGGAAGGAAGAAATGCTGTTTTAGAAGCCTTGAAATCTGAAAGAGATATTGATAAAATTTTAGTTCAGGAAGGAAGTAAGGAAGGTTCTATTAAAAAAATCCTTGCCGAAGCCAGGGAAAGAAAAATTGTCATCCATACGGTTTCAAAAGCAAAATTAGATGAAATATCTGAAACTAAAAAACATCAAGGGGTTATCGCTTTTGTATCAGCTCATAATTATGTAGAACTTGAGGATATTATAAAGAGTGCCGAAGAAAAAGGAGAAAAACCTTTTATTATTATTTTAGACTCCATTGAAGATCCTCATAATTTAGGTGCCATTATTAGAACAGCCAATATTTGTGGTGCTCATGGGGTAGTTATCCCCAAACGAAGAGCAGTAGGTTTAACAGCGACAGTGGCAAAGG
This sequence comes from Candidatus Epulonipiscium sp., assembly GCA_012521395.1. Taxonomy (GTDB): domain Bacteria; phylum Bacillota; class Clostridia; order Lachnospirales; family Defluviitaleaceae; genus JAAYML01. The sequence goes on from JAAYML010000103.1 coordinate 9,468, forward strand.
CATCTGCTGGAGCTATTGAATATATCCCTATTGCAAAAGTAACCAATATAGGAAGCGCAATAGACAAACTTAAATCTCTGGGTATATGGGTTGCCTGTGCAGATATGGATGGAGAACTGATGTATAAGACTGATTTAACAGGAGCCATTGCTTTAGTGATTGGCAGTGAAGGGGAAGGTGTCAGCAGAATGGTAAAAGAAAAATGCGACTATATTGTCAAGATCCCGATGTATGGACAAATTACTTCTTTAAATGCTTCTGTAGCAGCGGGCATATTAATGTATGAAGTTGTAAGGCAAAATAAATTTAAGGAATAAAATGTAAGTGATGCAAATGGTTATATTTTACAGTTTCCCTTAACAAAATAAATATATTGTGTTATACTAATTTATAGAGAGCAGAAAGGACAAGCTGCTTAATGAAATTTTTCTTTTTTCTGTACAGCAGTAATAGCAGTAAACTAAATAATACACAAAAGCATTAAAGAAACAGAACGGGGGGCGGGAACAATGAGCTTAAAATTAAAAAAGACCAGTAGATTCGTATCTTATGATGAAATGGAAGATGAAGCAATTGTTGATTTAGTAAGAGATGGCAACAATGATGCCATGGATTACTTAATCAACAAATATAAAAATTATGTTCGTGCAAAAGCCAGAACATATTTTTTAATCGGAGCTGACAGGGAAGATATCATTCAAGAAGGAATGATAGGTTTATATAAGGCCATAAGAGATTATGATGAAGAAAAAATTTCATCTTTTCGTGCCTTTGCTGAATTGTGTATTACCCGTCAAATAATTACGGCCATAAAAGCTGCAACTCGCCAAAAGCATATTCCCCTGAATTCATATATTTCTTTGCATAAACCAATTTTTAATGACGGCAGTGAAAAGACAACCCTCATGGATGTGATTATAGGGGGTAAAGTGGCAAATCCCGAAGAACTGCTTATAGGACAAGAAAACTTAGAATTTATTGAACAACAGATGGGAGAAATTTTAAGTGATTTGGAATGTAAGGTTTTATCTCTCTATTTGCAGGGAAAAGCCTATTATGAAATAGCAGAAGAAATGAATAGGGATATAAAATCCATAGATAATGCGCTGCAAAGAGTAAAGAAGAAATTAGAAAAATTTCTTAACAATAAAAAAGGATAATGAAAACATCAGTTATAATTCTGATGTTTTTATTATCCTTTCAATATATTTTCTAAAATACTTAAATCTGTTTCAATTGCTTTTAAATATTAAATTTAGCCGCCAGACAATAATGAGTGTAGTTCTCTGCCATTTTCCATCTATTTTTTTCTAAAAGAAAATCTTCACTAAAGATACAATCCCTGTCACTATCATTTTTAATTATTAAAGTTAATCCTTTAGAAGACAGACTGTCTTCTTTAACAAGCATACGGACTCCTTCAAGATTATTGACTGTTTCATATATGCCTTCTTTCCAATGTGCAGTATTTAATGAACTGCATCCTACTGATAAAATAATCGTTAAAATCATAATAAAAAGTAAAAGCGCATATTTTTTCATATAACTACTCCTTATCCTATTAGATACTGGGATAAAACATAAGTTTCCGGAAGAAAACGATTATAGAAATTTATCCGTTTTTTTGATATCTTTGCAATTGTCAATCCTTAAAGTATGTTTTTTTAGTAAAAAAGATTAAACAGCATCTAACTTTTATCATATTTTCCAGCATTAAACTTAAGAAAAAGCCTATAAAATGCTTGACTTAAAGCGAGAAACATGATAATATATCTAAGCGTTAGGCAAGAATTTAATAAATATGCTGCTATGGCTCAGGAGGTAGAGCGTCGCCTTGGTAAGGCGGAGGTCACGGGTTCGAATCCCGTTAGCAGCTTCACAAAATCAAGGTTCCAGTATTTAACTGGAATTTTTTTGCTTTTAACCCCTTTTTGCCTGAATGTCAGAAATAAAATGAGATTAAGTGTTTTATTTAGAAGATTATTTAAAAAAGATGACAACACTAAATTATTAAAATCGTCATTGTGAATTATACTTAGAAACTCTTGTAAAAGACTGAGAATTTAAGTGTAATTTGAGTTATTATTGATTAATTATAATTATTTGCGTTTATGAATTTTCAATCTATGAATAAGTATGGTAAAAGCAAGGATTGCAATGAAGAATACGATTTTATATGGATTGTTAGGTTTTATTATAAGTTTTACTATTTGCTTATCGATCATTCTTTTAATGGATAGTATTTTCTTTTCAATAGACATTTTATTTTGCATACCTGTGGGGTATGCTTTTATTGGGTATTTTGCCTGCAAAGGATTTAATTATGGAATCGTCAAAGACAATTTACCATATAATCCTGCCTATAGGATTCATCTTATTTTTATGTTGTATGTTATTGGATATTATTTTTTAATCCATTATGCATCTTATTTTATGGCAAGGATTGAGGATGGTTTTTTAGTATACAATTTAACTGGAGATCATATTAGCAATTATATTTTAGAGGGCTATGGATTAATGAATTTTTCTAAGTATATGAGATTGATTTCAGAACCGTATTCTTATAGATTTATTATATTTGATGGTCCTGCTGAGATTGAGGTATCCAGTCTTTTATCTGAAAGCCAGGTTCAGGAAAGCTATAATATAGAGAATATATTTACTTTGCTGCAAATGTTAACAGGCTTCATTGGCTTTATGTTTGGTGGTGTTCTGGCTGCCGTTAAGCCTAAAACAATGAAGTGGTGTGAGAAATGTAAAAAATATTACAGGAAGAAATTGCTTGCCAAAGCTTTTTAAGGAAAAAATTTATGATAATTTAGTCCAGGATATATCGGTTTATAATGTATTAAGATTAGACAAAAACTTGGAGAGATTTCATAAAAGTATTTTTTCGAATAAGCCTTATGTTGATATTGATGTAGAATACTGCCCTGATTGTAAAAATGCTGAAGTCCTCATCAGGCATTACTATAAGACTTTTTTAAGATATGAATTAGATGTTTTGAAAACAGAAGATTATAAAGATATTGATATTTCATCAGCTTTATAAGATCATCTTTCTTAATCATTTACATAGGAATAAAAGTCCGTTTAAATATTTCCAGGCCCCTTTCATTTGATATTATTGCCTAATTTATCCCAATAGCATTGATAGTAAAGGATAATTTGATTATTATCATAGAAAGAAAAATGAATCAAGAGGACAAAATTTGTTTATTAAATTCAGGGGTTTTAAAAAAATTTATATGCTTTATTTAGGCATCTGTTTGATTATTTTAGGAATAGCCCATAAGTATTTATTAACTCCAGCATTCGATAATATTTTTAATTCGGGAGAAGCTTCAGTAGGAAACTATAGCAGTATAGTCTTAATAATAGTTGGTGTACTTTTTATTGTATGGAATATCATTTCACTTATTATTAGAAGAATAAAAATATAATCAAACAAAAATAATACGGGAGAAAGATAACTGTCCAGTGGACAGTTATTTTTTTACGGGAAGAGAATCAGAAAGATTTATTTTGAGTTTTCACAGAAAGAAAAATTATAATAAGAAAAAAGAATGAATCAGAAAGGGGATGGAAGATGCTTAATTATCAAATTGAATGGAGAGGCAATGAACATACAAATTTTTCATCCAGAGAAGGAAATACTCCTTTAATCATTGTTAATCATGTTGCAGATGCTTCTGCAGCAAGTTGTGACAGTTGGTTCAGATCGAGTGAGAACAAGCATTCATCAGCACATTTTTTAGTAACCTTTAAGGGAGAAATCAGACAGTATGTCCGTATTGAAGACATGGCCTGGGCTAATGGTTTAAAGCTCTATGATATTCCTAAAGCGAAGAGTTCACTTGTAAGAAGCATGAAAATGAATCCCAATTTATACTCCGTATCAATAGAACATGAAGGTACAACAGGCCGATTAACAGAAGAGCAATTTCAGGCAACTTTGTGGCTGCACTGCTATATCCGGGATTATGTAAAAAATAAGTGGGGTTATCAAATACCTATGGACAGGGAGCATATTCTGGGACACTTTGAAATTGATCCTCTTAAGAAACCTGATTGTCCTGGTAAAGATTTTCCCTGGGAGCGTCTGATTAAAGAATTACAAAAAAAGAATACTGCAGAACAATGGAAATACGAAGGCATAGAATTTTTACATCAATACGGAATACTGAGCGATTTAGAGGGATGGAAAAATAAAATTAACGAACCCATGCCTGTTTGGGCTGTGTGTTTATTAATAGAGAGGATAATACAAAAGTATGAAACATTTAAACATACACAGAGAGTCTAAAACATGTTTGTCATTTGGGAAGAAGTATATGGAATAAAATTCAAAAAATCCTTGTGCAATTTTACAAAAGGGCCAGAAATTCTATGTGTGTTAAAAAATCGATTTTTTGGAAAAAACATTTTTAATTAATTTTTACTTTAATTTTTTATAAAAATATTATTAAAAAATACTCATTTAAAAATAGTAAAAAACATTCCGTTTTGAGACTATTTCTGAATTTATGCCTGACATATTGGCCATGAAGAGATCCTGGATTATTGTTAGAGCAAGAAACGCGTTTCATAAAGAGTTCACTCCTAAAATAAAATAGGGAAGAAGTAAAATGAATTATAAAAAATCAATTATAATAAATGATAAGGAAAAAATTGACTACTCAGAATGTAAGACAGGGAATAAACTGATTATTACAAGAGATGTCAGTCATGATATCATACCTTCTTCTAATCCAATAAAATATGAATTTATTAATGAGGTTGTAAGGAACCTTATAACGGACTGGGATTTAACTTTATATCATTGGGTTAATGATAAAGTAGGAGATTTAGAAGATGAATTGGAATCTAAGAAGGACGAAGCAGTTGACGAGGATGATAAACTCGATGATGAAATTTGTGACCTTGAAGAATGGCTTGAGGAAATTGACGGATGTTTCTTAGGAGGAAAATTAAGAATGCTAGATGAATAGTTTGACGTTTGTAGTGATATAGATGAGATAGATCAATTAAAAGAAGAGCTTTCTGTTTTGGTTATGAAGGCAATACAAAAATATGTTTTAATCAAAAATCACGAAATATTAGACAGAAATCTTGATATTGCAAAAAATTTACAGATTTATATGTTGAATCGATGGAACATGAAAACAGAGTCGACATCAAAAATCTTGATAAAATTATATTCGCAATTATGAAGGAATACAATATAGACACTACAAAGCCAGAAGGGTGGGAAAAAATCGAAGACTATCTTGATGAGTATAGTGATTGTCTTGAATTTGCAAATTATAAAATGTCTTATGAAAAACTTTGCGATTTATTTGAAGAGGCAGTAAGCACTCATTAGAGGCTTAATAAAGTAGAAAAGAGCTGCATAAAAGCAGGGATTCTTTTTATGCAGCTCTTTGTTCTTTTGATTGACTTATGTAGCGGACAAAAGCAAATATAATCAGAAAAAAAGATAGATTTGACAGAAGGCAAATAAGTTCTAACTTTATTTTTTTGGCGTGAGTTTTTGAGTGCTGTATTTGATTTCATTAATATTTTCAAAGCTCTTTTCTTTTATTATTTATTGAATAGCTGCTAAAAGTAGGAGGAATTTTATTTGGATTGATGGCAAATCGAAATTGAAATAAAAGAAGAATAATAATAGAACAAGCAGCAGCCATTAGAATAATTTTTAGTATTCGTTTTTTATTTATTTTAATTGTTTCTGACCAATAATAATCCTGCAGGTCTTTTTGGAATTTATCAGAAAGTAAAGTATAATCAGAACGCAGATTTTGAATAGTAAGCCACAAGATAAACAATAAAAAGGCAAATCCAAGTATTTTTATCCAGTTAAAGATGCTGTTTACACTTGCCTGGAAATTCATTATTTGTAAGTGTGGATATTTCGCACAAATATAATTTTCTAAAGAATATACTGTTCCATTTTGGCATTGAATTTCAATGTATTGTTCAGCACTTTCTGAAAGAAAAGGATAGGGCAGATATATTTTAGGTGTGTTATTGATAAAATGATCTATTTTGTTTTTATAGCTGACGATACCGATGATGCTGTAGTTTGTATTATTTATCATGACTTCTTCTCCGATGTAATCTAAATTGGCAAAAAGTTGCAATGCTAAAGATTTATCTAAAACAGCATAAGAATTTTTTTTGTTGATATCTGAAGAGATAAGAAATCTGCCCTTTAAAAGATTTAATTCTTCAAAGTTTAATCGTTTATGGTGGATTTATGTCAATATAGTAGACACAAAAACTCAAATTTTTATGCAGTTTTTCTTAAAGCATCTTCAAGCTGTTGAGGAGTCATATAACCGATACTGCTATGAAGCCTTTTTCTGTTGTACCAG
>JAAYML010000007.1 GCA_012521395.1 Candidatus Epulonipiscium sp.
AAATTTCTCTCTTTACCTAAATAAGGTTTATTTTTAAAATATAGTATAGCAACAATTTTTAAATATTTCAACTATTATATTATAAAAATATAAACACGTGTTTAAATGAAAAAAATCTGATGCTAAAATAAAAAACCCTGTATTCAAAAATACAGGGTTAAAAAACGGAGAAGGAGGGATTCGAACCCTCGCGCCACTTTCGCAGCCTATGCCCTTAGCAGGGGCACCTCTTCGACCACTTGAGTACTTCTCCATGTAAAGTTATTATATCATGATTAATCTGTTATATCAATAAAAGGCAGAAATTTACTTTATATAAATGGTATCCTATTGACTAGCTCATGTTATCATAATATTATAATATTAAAAACTCCGAGGTGATCTTATGGACGTAAAAGCGTACGAAAAAAAAGCTGAAATATTAAAGGCCCTTGGTCATCCCGCCAGACTTTGTATTGTAAAAGGGCTATTAGATAATGATGGTTGTAACGTTTCTTATATGCAAACTTGTCTTGGCCTTCCCCAGTCTACCGTCTCCCAACATATCTCAAAACTAAAATCAGCCGGAATTATTGAGGGTGTCAGATCTGGCCTGGAAATCACCTATAAGGTGGTCAGTAAAGAAGCCATCCAGATTATTAATGCAATTTTTTAATATAAATTTTTATTAAAAAGGGGGATTTAATGTATAGAAATTACCTAAAATGGTTATTATTTTAGTGTACCCAGCGAGAGGTACATCGCTAAATCCCCCCTCAACCTGGTGCTTCTCCCCCCTGAAGCCCAGGTCTTTTTTTATTTTTCTATTTGAATGCGTGTTTTAGTATAATATATCTTACTCTTGATAGAAATTATAATATAAATTTTTCAATGACTTCTTTAATGGCATGCTCGTTGTTGCTGCTTTTAGTAATGTAGTCTGCTTCTTGTCTGATCGCAGGATGGGCATTGGCAACAGCAACTCCCAGGCCGCCTTCTTTTATCATATATAAATCATTAAAGCTGTCACCTACACAGATGACCTCATCTTTTTTAAGACCTAGCTTTTCTCTGAGCCTTTTTACAGTTAATCCTTTATTGACATGAATATTGGTAAATTCCAGATAAGTGGGTTTAGAAAAGAACATATGAAATCTTCCTTCAACGACAGGTTTTAATTCTTTTGCCAGTTGATCCAATTTTTCTTTTTCGCCTTGAAATAAAACCTTAATAACATCTCCTTTAAGCCATTTTGACAAGTCACCAACTTCTTTTACCTCTAGTCCACTTATTTTGGCATAGCGATCAGAATAAGGGGTCTTTTTTTCAACATATACATAATCATCTTGATACGTTTGAACAAATAAATTATTCTTCTTACCAATTTCAAATAGAAATTTTGCATCTTCATGAGATATATTTTCTTCATAAATATGTTCTAAGGTCCTGATATCAAAAATCACTGCACCGTTATAGGAAATGGCATATTCTTCTTTCTTGTTTAATTCTAATTCTTTAACGTATTTTGCCATAGAATTGGTTGCCCTTCCTGAGCACAGGATCACTCTGACACCAGCCTCTAGAGCCTTGCTGATGGCTTCTTTATTTTCTTTTGAAATGGTTAAATCATCCATTAGTAATGTATCATCCATATCCGTTACAAGCATTTTATAGTTCATTTGATTCTTTCCTTTCATCAGATTTTCTAATATATATAAGTCTTATTAAGATTATTAACATACAAAAAATCTTAATAAACGACATATTCTTTGACATTACATTATTATAGCATGATATAACAAAAAGACAAACCTCATTAGCTAAATTAAAATTAGCAAATTATACGTTTGACAAATGTATTATTTTGTTATATTATGCTTTTAAGAATGCATTCTTAAATTAAATATCGTCCGCTAGGGGAGCCCTTGTGGCTGAGAGTGTGCAATATTGCACTAACCCTTTGTACCTGATCCAGGTAATACTGGCGAAGGGAAGCGTCATTTGGAAAACCTCCTGCGGACAAGTGTATATGTACAAGGAGGTTTTTTTATGTTTTCTGAAGAAGTTTTAAATGAATTTTTTGGTTCTTTGTTAGGTAAATCTATAACTGCAGTTGTGACAATTATTTTAATTGGTCTTTTTGTGATTAATCTTCACAAGAAAAAGAATCTGTCTGTAAAAGCAATTACTTACTCAGGTATTGCCATTGCCCTTGCGACCATTTTATCTTATATTAGATTATTCCAACTGCCACAAGGCGGTTCTATTACACCTTTTTCGATGTTGTTTATTGTACTTGTTGGTTATTGGTTTGGGCCTTTTGAAGGAATCATTGCCGGAATAACCCATGGAACTTTACAGCTTCTTATAGACGGTTATGTGGTTCACCCAGCACAACTACTGCTTGACTATCCTTTAGCCTTTGG
>JAAYML010000001.1 GCA_012521395.1 Candidatus Epulonipiscium sp.
ATTTGAATGCTTTCTATCATGTGGAAATCCCCTACTGGGACAGTTTTTGGGTTATAGAAGGGAAAATATCAGCTGTCCTTTTTATGATTCTGGCTGGCATCAGCAGTACCTTCAGTAAAAATAATTTAAAAAGAGGGCTTAAAATTTTGCTTGTTGCCATGGGTATAAGTCTTGTTACATATATTATTTTCCCTTCAGAATACATCCGCTTTGGTATCCTTCATATGTTGGGAAGCAGCATGATTTTATATCATTTTATTTATAATATCTCTCTTTCGTTTACGCTGATGATTTCTTTAATCATTTTTCTTTTAGGCTATTTATTTAATCATTTTTACATAGATACCAATCTCCTGATTCCTTTTGGAATAATGAGCAGGGACTTTGTATCAATGGACTATTATCCCTTATTTCCCTGGCTGGGTGTTTTTTTAATTGGAACAATCATAGGAAAAAGCATTTATAAAGAAAAAAAGAGCATCCTCCAAAAATTCTATAGAAATAACTTTCTATCTTTTCTTGGAAGACACTCTCTTATAGTTTATCTTATTCATCAGCCAGTGATTTTATTATTATTATATTTCTTTTTTTCAGTAAGAAATTAAAAAAAGTAAGGAAAGATTTTCTTTGCTTTATATAAAACAACCCAAAATTATGGGTTGTTTTTACTTATATATTTATATTTTAATTTGGGTGTAATTCTTCATCCCTTAAATCTACAAAATAATCCTCTTGTTTTTTATTCAAATGATCTTGTCTGGCATTAGCACGTATTTCTTCCATCTTTTCTTTGTGACTAAAATATAATTTCGTAATCACCATCGTTGTTATTGATGCACATGCGATAAATACCATTAACACACTCTCAAACATAATCTATCCCCCTAGTAAGATTCTCATAAATAATTACGGCTAAATGAATCATAAGTATGCTAAATAAGTCAAAAAAACTTTTTACATTTTTTATTTCTTAAGGAATAAGAAGAAGCAAGAGAACCGTCCTCTTGCTTCTTTCAAATTAGCAGTCGTCTGTTATGACATCTTCAATTGCTTTTCCTGGTGGCACCATGGGCAGTACTTTTTCGTCGATACCTACATGACAGTCTAATAATACTGGTTCATTTAAGGCAAAAGCTTCGTTTAAAGCCTTTTCCAGTTCTTCTTCACTGGTCACTCTGTAACCTTTTATATCATAAGCTTCTGCCAGTTTCACAAAATCAGGACCTCTGTCCAAGGTCGTTGCAGAATACCTGCCTTCATAAAACATGGTCTGCCACTGTCTGACCATTCCTAGTGTACCATTATTAATAAGTACGATAATAATAGGAAGTTTATAGGCATTAATGGTTGCTAATTCATTACAGTTCATTCTAAAACTTCCGTCTCCTGCAATATGTACAACCCTTTTATCTGGCATACCGATCTTTGCCCCAATAGCAGCACCCGTACCATATCCCATAGTTCCTAAACCACCAGAGGATAAAAAGGTTCTTGGTTTTGTAAATTTATAATATTGGGGTACCCACATTTGATGCTGCCCAACTTCTGTTGTAATAATCGCATCTCCTTGAGTCTTTTCATATATCTTTTCAATAATGGCCTGAGGTTTTAGATTGCCGTTCTTAGTATAAGTAACAGGATATTCCTGCATGAGCTTTTCAATTTTTTCATTCCACTCATTGGCTTCTCTTGGTTTTAATCTATCGTTGAGCATCGTCAGGGCAGTTTTTATATCCCCTAAGATATAGCAAAAAGTTCTGACATTTTTATTGATTTCCGCAGGATCAATATCAATTTGCAATATTTTAGCCCTGGGAGCAAAACGTTGCAAATTGCTGACAACCCTGTCACTAAAGCGGGCACCAATTGCAATCAGTAAATCACATTCCGTAGCAGCAATATTGGAAGCTTTTGTTCCATGCATACCAATCATACCTGTATAAAGTCTGTGAGTTGCCGGGAATGCCCCCTGTCCCATAAGGCTGCAGGCAATAGGAGAATTGATTTTTTCAACGAATGTGAGTAATTCCTGATCGGCTCCTGCATAACCAACTCCCCCTCCTGCATACACAAAAGGTCTTTTTGCCCGGTTAATCAATTTAAGTGCTCTTTCAATATCTTCTTCACGGATTCTTTCTGAATATGCAGGAATTGGCTTAGGTTCTCTGTATTTGTATTCAGCTTTTAAAGCCGTTACATCTTTTGGAATATCAATAAGTACCGGCCCTGGCCGACCTTCCTTTGCAATATAAAATGCTTTTCGTATGGTATCTGCTAATTCATTGACATCTTTTACAATGTAATTATGCTTTGTTATAGGCATAGTAATCCCTGTAATGTCGACTTCCTGAAAGCTGTCTTTTCCAAGCAAAGGTACCGCAACATTACCCGTTATGGCTACTAAAGGTACAGAATCCATATAAGCTGTTGCAATCCCCGTTACCAGATTGGTTGCCCCTGGTCCTGATGTGGCAAGACATACACCAACCTTACCTGTTGCTCTGGCATATCCGTCTGCTGCATGGGCAGCTCCTTGTTCATGAGAAGTCAGAATATGTCTTATTTCATTTTGATGTTTATATAATTCATCGTATATGTTTAAAACCGCGCCTCCCGGATAGCCAAAAATCGTATCTACGCCCTGTTCTTTTAAACATTCAATTAAGATTTGTGCGCCAGTTAATTGCATAGCTTTCCTCCTTTGCAAAAACAGGGTGCATGAACACCCCGTTTAGTTTTTAAGTATTGCTCCAGTACTTGCTGAAGTAACTAATTTAGCATATCTGGCAAGATAACCGCTTTTAACTTTTGGTTCTGGTGCCTGCCATTTTTCTTTTCTTCGCTTTAACTCTTCATCAGAAACTTCTAATTCAATGGTTCCGTTAATCATGTCTATGGAAATAATGTCTCCCTCTTCTACCAAAGCAATGGAACCTCCTTCTGCTGCTTCAGGAGAGATATGGCCAATGGAAGCACCTCTGGTTGCACCACTAAAACGTCCATCTGTAATTAAGGCCACATCTTTGTCCAGCCCCATACCTGCCAAAGCGGAAGTAGGCGCAAGCATTTCCCTCATCCCTGGACCGCCTTTAGGGCCTTCATAGCGGATAACGACCACGTCTCCTTTATTAATTCTTCCGGAAAAAATTGCTTCAATCACTTCTTCTTCAGAATTAAATACTCTTGCTGGTCCTCTATGCTGAAGCATTTCTTCCGCTACAGCCGATCTTTTTACAACGCAGCCGTCGGGGGCTAAGTTACCTTTTAATACAGCAATACCACCTGTCTTGCTGTAAGGATTATCAATAGGACGAATAACATTGGGGTTGCGGTTTACTGCAGATGCAATGTTTTCTCCTAAAGTTTTACCTGTTACTGTTATCAGTGATAAATTCAACAGGTTTTTCTTTGATAATTCTTTCATTACGGCCTGGACACCGCCAGCTTCATATAAGTCTACGATAAAGTGAGGTCCTGCTGGAGCCAGTTTACAAAGATTTGGTGTTCTTTCACTTATTTCATTAGCAATTTCAAGATTTAATTCAACACCTGCTTCATGGGCAATAGCAGGAAGATGCAGCATACTGTTGGTACTGCATCCCAGGGCCATATCTACGGTAAGAGCATTGTAAAAAGCCTCTTTAGTCATAATGTCTCTGGGTCTTATACTATTTTTAAGTAATTTCATCACCATCATACCAGCTTTTTTAGCTAAACGGATTCTTTCTGCATAAACGGCTGGAACTGTTCCATTTCCAGGTAAGCCCATACCCAAAACTTCGGTTAAACAATTCATGCTATTTGCAGTAAACATTCCTGAACATGATCCACAGCCAGGACAGGCCGTTTCTTCGTACTGGTAAAGTTCTTCTTCAGTCATTTTACCTGACTTAACAGCACCTACTGCTTCAAAAACATCGGTTAAACTTAATCGTTTTTCTTCTATTTTACCTGGCAGCATAGCGCCACCGCTTACAACAATAGCCGGAATATTAATTCTCGCAGCTGCCATCAGCATTGCCGGAACAATCTTATCACAATTGGGAATTAAAACTAATGCATCAAAGCTGTGAGCCATAGCTAAAGTTTCAATGGAATCGGCAATTAATTCTCTGGAAGCCAGAGAATAATGCATTCCAATATGACCCATGGCTATCCCGTCGCATACCCCAATAGCAGGCACTTCAACAGGTGTTCCTCCAGCCATGCGGACACCTGCTTTAACGGCTTCAGCTATGGTATTTAAATGCATATGCCCGGGAATAATTTCACTTTTTGAATTTACAATCCCTACTAAAGGTTGTTTTATTTCTTCATTGGTATAACCCATCGCTTTAAAAAGAGAGCGATGCGGAGCTTTTTCCACACCGCTTTTTGCAAGATCACTTCTCACTCTATCACTCCTTATTCATATATAGGTTCGCCAGTGCTGTTTGCATATTTTTGGAATGCTTCTAATAATTTCTTAGTGATAGGTCCTGCAACACCATTTCCAATAACTCTTCCATCCACGTTCGTAACAGCAATTGCTTCAGCAGCAGTACCCGTTAAGAAGCATTCATCAGCATTATAAACATTAAATAATGTAAATTCTTTTTCATATACTTCAATACCCATATCTTTTGCTAAATCAATAATGGTTCTTCTTGTGATACCATCCAGAATTCCTATATGAATTGGAGGTGTATAAAGCACGCCATCTTTCACAATAAAAATATTATCTCCCGTACATTCCGCTACAATGCCATCATGATTTAACATCAATGCTTCAGGAACTCCTGCACGGTTGGCTTCAATTTTTGCTAAGATATTATTTAAATAATTTAAAGATTTTATTTGCGGGTCAACGATGGTTGCCTTGTTTCTTCTTTGGGATGCTGTTATAATTGGCATACCTTTTTCGTACATTTCCGGAGGATATAATGTAATACTGGAAGCAATGCAGAAAACGGAAGGTTTCGGACATTTTGTAGGACTTAGACCTAAATCCCCTTTTCCTCTGGTTACAACCAAACGAATGTACGCATCTCTTAAATGATTTCTTCTGCACGTTTCAAGGAGTACTTCTTTCATTTCTTCTTTTGTTAAAGGAATCTCTAACATAATGGCCTTTGCTGCTGCATAAAGTCTGTCAATATGTTCTTTGCATTTGAAAATCCTGCCGTTATAAGCCCTGATTCCTTCAAAAACCCCGTCTCCGTATAAAAGACCATGGTCAAATACAGATACCTTTGCTTCCGATTCCTTAACATATTCCCCATCTAAATAAATAATTAATTCATCTGACATTTGATTTCCTCCTTTTATAAAAATCCTATAATTCATTAATAATTAACTGACCTATTTCTTTTGTACCAACCAATTTCATACCTTCACTCATAATGTCCCCTGTACGGTAACCTTGTTCCAGTACCTTCGTTACAGCATTTTCTATGGCTTGAGCTTCCTCCTCTAAGCCGAAAGAATAACGGAGCATCATTGCTGCAGAAAGAATCGTCGCAATAGGATTTGCTTTGTTTTGTCCTGCAATATCCGGGGCAGAACCATGAATCGGTTCATAAAGTCCAAAGCTTCCTTCAGCCAGACTCGCAGAAGGTAACATACCGATAGAGCCCGTCAACATACTCGCTTCATCAGATAAAATATCCCCAAACATATTGCTTGTAACAATAACATCAAATTGCTTTGGATTTCTGATTAACTGCATAGCTGCATTATCCACATACATATGATTGAGTTCTACTTGCGGATAATCCTTTGCAACTTCTTCAACCACTGCTCTCCAGAGTCTGGAAGATTCTAAGATGTTTGCTTTATCAACACTCGTCACCTTTTTATTTCTTTTCATAGCTGCTTCAAAGCCAACTCTTGCGATTCGTTCTACTTCTTTTACAGAATAAGTTTCTGTATCATAAGCTTCTTCACCGTATTTCCCTGTTCTTCTTCCTCTTTCTCCAAAATAAATACCCCCAGTTAATTCACGTACTACAAGAATATCTAAACTGTCCCCTATAATTTCTGCTTTTAGAGGGCAAGCATCTTTCAATGGTTTATGAAGTAAGGCAGGCCTGAGATTTGCAAAGAGCCCTAATTCGCCTCTTAAACCTAATAAGGCTTTTTCAGGTCTCTTATCCCCAGGAAGGTTATCCCATTTGGGACCTCCTACTGCTCCCAGTAAAACTGCATCACTTTTTTTACAAATATCTATGGTTTCTTGTGGCAGAGGCTCACCAGTCTTATCTATAGCTACCCCTCCAGCTAAAACTTCTGTGAAATTAAAACGATGACCATATTTTTCTCCAATTTTATCTAAAACCAAAATGGTTTGCTCAACAATATCCGGGCCTATTCCATCTCCAGGAATGGTTGCTATATTAAAGTTCATTGAATCCGCCTCCATTTATCGAATATTCTGTTTTTTGATTCTAAAAAGTTAACACGAATAATTTTTAACCATTTAAAGCCTAATGAGTTTCTTAGTCTGGCTAATGATGAAACAGCTATTGCTCTGGCGCAAACTAAGAAACTCAAAGGCTAAAAAATTCTATAAAAACTTTATAAGTCATTCATTTTTTACTTTAAAACTTTTGTTGAATATATTTAATCAAGCCGTCTGAAGCAATGATCTTTTGCATAAATTCAGGGAAAGGTTGTGCTTTATAAGTTTCATTTTTTGTTTTATTGGTAATCGTACCTGTGGAAAAATCGATTTCTACTTCATCTCCTGCATCGATACCTTTTACAGCTTCTTCACATTCAAGGATAGGAAGTCCGATATTAATCGCATTACGGTAAAAAATTCTCGCAAAAGTGCTGGCTATAACGCAGGAAACCCCCGAAGCCTTTATGGCAATTGGCGCATGTTCTCTTGAAGAACCACAGCCAAAGTTTTTATCCGCTACAATAATATCACCTTTTCGCACTTTACCTGCAAACTCAGGATCTATATCTTCCATGCAATGCTTTGCTAATTCCTGTGGATCAGATGTGTTTAAATAACGGGCTGGAATGATTACGTCCGTATCTACGTTGTCTCCATACTTAAATACCCTTCCTTGTACTTTCATCGTAACGCCTCCTTATTCTAAATCTTCCGGGTTTGTGATTTTACCAGTAATAGCGGATGCTGCCGCTACTGCCGGGCTTGCCAGGTACACTTCAGATTCAGGATGTCCCATGCGGCCAACAAAGTTTCTGTTGGTGGTTGAAACAGCTCTTTCTCCTTTTGCCAGGATACCCATATGTCCTCCAAGACAAGGACCGCATGTAGGCGTACTAAATACCGCTCCTGCTTTTACGATATCTTCCACTAAACCTTCTTTTAAAGCCTGAAGATAAATATTTTGTGTTCCTGGGAATACAATACAACGTACACCTTTAGCCACTTTTCTGCCTCTTAAAATTTTTGCTGCAACTCTTAAGTCTTCCATACGCCCATTAGTACAAGAACCAATAACCACCTGGTCTATTTTGATATCCCCTACTTCATCAATGGTTCGGGTATTTTCAGGTAAATGAGGAAATGCTACGGTTGGACGGATTTTACTTAAGTCTATTTCATATACCTTTTCATATTCCGCATCTTCATCGGCTTCATAAATCTTATATTCTCTTGTGGAATGTTCTTTCATATATTCAATCGTCTTTTCATCTACAGGGAAAATACCATTTTTAGCCCCTGCTTCAATAGCCATATTTGCAATGGTAAAACGGTCATCCATTGTTAAGCTTGCGATACCATCTCCTGCAAACTCCATAGATTTATACAATGCCCCGTCTACACCAATCATGCCGATAATATGAAGGATAACGTCTTTTCCACTTACCCATTTTGACATTTTTCCTTTTAATACAAATTTCAGGGCAGCAGGTACTTTAAACCATGCCTTACCCGTTGCCATTCCTGCAGCCATGTCAGTACTTCCAATACCTGTTGAAAAAGCTCCTAAAGCACCATAAGTACAAGTATGAGAGTCTGCACCAATAACAACATCTCCTGCTACAACAAGACCTTTTTCGGGAATAAGGGCATGTTCAATTCCCATTTCTCCAACTTCAAAGTAATTTTCAATTCCTTTTTCATAAGCAAATTCACGGATGAATTTACATTGTTCTGCTGCCTTGATATCTTTATTAGGCGTAAAATGGTCCGGCACAATGGCTACTTTACTTTTATCAAAAACTTTATCAACCCCTATTTTTCTAAATTCTTTTACAGCTACAGGGGTAGTTATATCATTTCCAAGAACTAAATCTAAATTGGCTTCTATTAATTGCCCTGCTTTAACACTGTCAAGACCTGCGTGGGCCGCTAAAATTTTTTGTGTCATCGTCATTCCCATAGTATCATCTCCTTGTTACAAATATGCTTTAAACTTTTTTTCGATATCTTTAATTAATTTATACTCAATTGAATCCACTAGAGCTATCCAACTGGCTTCGATAATGTCAGAAGACACGCCTACTGTGGTCCAAATATCCTCTCCATCCGTAGATTCAATAAGAACCCTTACCTTCGCAGCAGTCGCTTGCTTGGTGTCTAAAACTCTAACCTTGTAGTCCGTCAGATGAACATCTCTTAATTCAGGATAAAAGACTTCTAAAGCCTTTCTTAAAGCTTTGTCTAAAGCATTAACAGGACCATCCCCTTCTGCTGCTGTAATTTCTGTCTGTCCATCCACTTTCACTTTTATCAAAGCAGAAGAGCTAAAGCTTTCTTCTCCTGCCGGATGTTCCCCAATAATTTTAAAATGCTCCAACTCAAAGAAAGGTTTATATTTCCCTAATTCCTTTCTGATAATGAGTTCAAATGTGCTTTCAGCCCCTTCAAATTGATAACCAATATGCTCTAATTTCTTTAATTTATCAATGATATTTTTAGTTTCCGGAGAATCTTTATCAATACCTGCATTAAACTTTTGTATCTTAGCTAAAATGGTGCTTCTGCCTGCCACTTCTGACATTAAAAATCTTCTTTCATTTCCTACGAGTTCCGGATCAATATGTTCAAAAGAATGGCTGGCTTTAGAAACACCATCAATATGCATACCGCCTTTATGGGCAAAAGCACTTTTTCCCACATAAGGCATCCCGTCCGTTAAGCTGACATTAGCTATTTCTGCTATTCTCCTGGCAGTCTGAGTTAAAGCCACCATTTTATCATCAGGAATACACTGATAATTCTTTTTTAGTTGAAGATTAGCAATTACCGTTGACAAGTTGACATTTCCACAACGTTCACCAATACCAATAAAGGTTCCCTGAACATGTGAGGCACCCGCCTTTACAGCCATAATCGCATTGGCAACCGCCATTCCCCCGTCATTGTGGGGATGAATACCAACAGGCAGATTAAAGTTTTCTACAACTTTTTTGGTTATTTCATAGACTTCATCCGGAAAAGCACCTCCATTGGTTTCACAAAGAACAATACAGTCTGCTCCTCCTTCTACAGCTGCTGAAAGAGTTGCCATGGCATATTCAGGATTTGCTTTATAGCCATCAAAGAAATGTTCTGCATCAAAGATAACTTCTTTACCTTTTTCTTTAAAAAATCTCAAAGTTTCTTTAATCATTGCCAGGTTTTCTTCTAAAGTTGTTTTAATAATATCGGTCACATGAAAATCCCAGCTTTTTCCGAATATAACCACTACGGGAGTATCTGCTTTCAAAAGGGATTGAATATTATTATCTTCCTCCACAGTTGTATCTCTTCTTCTGGTACTCCCAAAAGCAGCTAACCTGGCATTCTTTAAGCTCATATTTTTTACTCTCTCAAAAAACTCCAAATCCTTTGGATTGGAGCCGGGATTACCTGCTTCAATGTAAGCAACCCCTAACTCATCCAAAGTTTCAACTATTTTTAATTTATCTGCAACTGAAAAAGATATGCCTTCTCCTTGCGCCCCATCCCTTAAAGTAGAATCAAAAATTGCAATTAGCTTTTTCATTGTAACCACCACTCCATTTTATGGTTAACTTATTTAGACTGAATCCAACTCATCATTTTACGAAGCTCTCTTCCAACCACTTCAATTGGATGTTCTTGTTCCATCTTTCTTCTTGCATTAAATGAAGGACGGTTGGCTTGATTTTCAAGAATCCAGTTCTTAGCAAAAGTACCATCCTGGATTTCTTTTAATACTTTTCTCATTTCATTTTTTGTTTCTTCAGTAATAATACGTTTTCCAACACTGTAATCCCCATATTCCGCTGTATCACTGATTGAATATCTCATATAGCTTAAGCCGCCTTGATTCACTAAATCGACAATTAATTTCATTTCATGCATACATTCAAAATATGCACTTTCTGGTTGATATCCTGCTTCAACCAAAACTTCAAAACCAGCTTTCATCAGTTCTGATACGCCACCGCAAAGTACTGCCTGCTCTCCAAAAAGGTCTGTTTCTGTTTCTTCTTTAAAGGTTGTTTCCAGAATTCCTGCTCTTGCACCACCAATACCAGCCGCATAAGCAAGGGCTAAATCTTTAGCATTACCGGTTGCATCCTGATAAACTGCTACCAGACATGGAACGCCTTTTCCTTCAAGGAACTGACTTCTAACTGTATGCCCTGGTCCTTTTGGTGCAACCATGAAAACGTTAATGTCTTCCGGAGGTACAATTTGCCCAAAATGAATATTAAATCCATGAGCAAAAGCTAAAGATTTTCCAGGACTTAAATTAGGTTCAATGCTTTCTTTATATAATTTGGGTTGTTTTTCATCATTAATTAAAATCATGATGATATCTGCTTCTTTTGCAGCTTCTGCTGCTGTAGCTACCTTAAGACCAGCAGCTTCAGCCTTTGGCCAGGATTTGCTTCCTTTGTAAAGACCAACAATGACATCAACACCCGATTCATGCAAATTAAGAGCATGTGCATGACCTTGACTACCATAACCGATAATTGCTACTTTTTTTCCTTTTAATAAAGATAAATTACAATCGTGTTCATAGTATAATTTTGCCATTTTTTAACTCCTCCTTGTATTTATTAATTTTATTGATTAATTGTGTTCTTTTATAACTTTATTGCCTCGCTCCAGGGCTGTAAGCCCGGTGCGGATTATTTCTTTAATACCATAAGGTTCCAGCATATTAATTAATGCCTCAATTTTAGATTCATCCCCAGTTAATTCGATGATCAGGGAATCGTTAACCACATCCACGATTCTTCCTCTGAATACATTGACAATTTCTATAATTTCTGCTCTTTGCTTTGTTGTTGCAGAGACTTTAATTAATATCAATTCTCTATAAACAGATGATTCGGGTTTTAACTCAATAACTTTAATCACATCAATCAACTTGTTTAGTTGCTTTTTAATCTGCTCTACGATGTATTTGTCTCCTTTTACAACAATCGTCATACGCGATGTATTAGGATCTTCGGTCACACCAACAGTAAGACTGTCAATATTATATCCTCTGCGGCTAAATAAGCCAGATACTCTGCTTAATACCCCTGAATGGTTTTCAACCAAAACAGATAAAACATACCGTTTCATATTATCCCCCTTACTCTTAAAAATCTAAGAATTTATTAAAGTGTACTTTCTTTAGGATCTACAATGCATTCAATTAAGAAAGCAGACTCAGTATTCATTGCTTTGGTAAATGCTTCTTTTAAATCTTCATTACTGGAAACTCTTATCCCTTCTATGCCATAAGCCCGGGCTAACTGAATAAAATCAGGATTACTGCTTAAGTCAACAGCATATTCAGCTTCATAAAATTTGTACTGCATTTCCCTGACCATACCTAAACCCATATTATTAAATAGGAGAATAATTAATTTTAAATGATTTTGCTTAATTGTGGCTAATTCATAAAGGCTCATTTGGAAACCACCATCTCCTACAACTGCAACGATCTGCCGGTTTTTATTTGCTATGGCAGAACCGATGGCCGCAGGTAAACTATAGCCCATGGTTCCCAATCCTCCAGAAATAAAGAATTTTCTGTCTCCTGAAATTTTAAAATTTAAGGCAGCCCATATTTGGTTTTGCCCTACATCTCCTACTAAGATTGCATCATGATTAAGCACATCTGATAAAAGTTCAATGGCATACTTCGGATTCACATACTCCTTATTCGTTTTAATATCTTCTTTAAATTTTTTATGCTTTTCTTTTAATTCCCAAAGTTCCCTAAGCCAGTCTTCTGTTTGTAGAGGCTGGGCCATTTCCAGTAATTGTTTCAAAACGTTTTTGGCATCTCCTACAATTGGAATCGAAGTTCCTAGATTCTTACCAATTTCTGCAGGATCAATATCGATATGTATGATATCAGGTTCATTTTTAAATAATTTATTCTCACCTGTAGCCCTGTCCCCAAGCCTCGCTCCAATAAACATAATCACGTCTGCTTCAGCTACAGCTCTGTTGGCATAATGATGTCCGTGAGAACCTATCATTCCAATATAGTAAGAAGAATTATGGTCTATTCCGCCCAGACCCATTAGTGTCGATACAACTGGAATTTTGGTTTTTTCAACAAAGTCTAAAAGTTCCTTTTCTGCATGAGAACTGATGACTCCCCCACCAATACATATAATGGGTTTTTTACTTTCTTTCAGCCTTGTAAAGGCTTTTTTAACCTGACCTGCATGACCAACGTAAGTTGGTTTGTAACCTCTGATATTCACTTCTTCATCATAATAAAAATCTATATCTTCAACAAGAATATCTGAAGGAATATCAATTAATACAGGTCCTGGCCTCCCAGTTTTTGCAATATAAAAAGCTTCTTTTATTATTCTGGGAATATCTTTGGCATTTTTTATGAGATAGCTGTGTTTCACAAAAGGTTCTGTGGCGCCTGTAATATCGACTTCCTGAAAAACGTCCCGCCCAATCAAAGTAGACTTTACCTGACCAGTAATTGCCACTATCGGAATAGAATCCATATAAGCCGTTGCTATACCTGTAATTAAATTAGTAGCTCCCGGACCAGATGTTACAGTACATACCCCTACTTTTCCAGAAGCTCTGGCATAGCCACTGGCACAGTGAGCGGCAGATTGTTCCTGACGCACTAGAACATGCTCAATTTCCGATCTTCTTAAGGCATCATACAAGGGCATGATGGCAGCACCCGGATATCCAAATACGCAAGACACATTTTCTTTTCTAAAGCATTCTACTATGGCATCTGTCGCTTTCACCCTATTCCTCCTTACTAAAGCTCTAAACTTGAGATTATTAATTGATTATAAGCACTTTTTATCCTATTTGTAAATAATCAACGATTTTCCCAGATATAAAAAACCTCGTCCCCACATGTAGGGACGAGGATATACTCCACGCGTTACCACCCTTATTAACTTCATTTTACAATAAAGTTCACTTACTAGGTTCCAACAAACCTTTGCCTGTAACGGGGCATACCGTTTATCTTCTACTCATAGCCAAAGGCTATATTTCGAAGAAACTGCTCAAGAGGGATTCATATTTTGCGATAGGATCGGTTCGCACCAACCACCGACTCTCTGCACCTATCTGGTGCAAAATATCAGTCTCCATCATTGCATTTTTCTGAAAACTAAATTTGTAAGTATTGTAGCAGTATTTAAAAATATTGTCAATAACTTTTTGATAAAACTAAATCACTTTTATCAATAAAATTTCTATCTTGAAAAATAATCTTTTCAATTTCTTCTAATGGTAATGGCATACTAAATAAATAGCCTTGCACTTTATCACATTTCTGGTATTTTAAGAAATTAAACTGTTCCCATGTTTCTACCCCTTCAGCAGTAACATATAGTTCCATATTATGAGATAAATCAATAACTGCCTTTGCAATAGTTTGTTGGTTAATGTCATTAGTGATATTATCAACAAAGGTCTTATCAATTTTTACTGTATTAATTGGTAGTTGTTTTAAGTAATTGAGTGAAGAATATCCCGTCCCAAAATCATCCAACGAAATATTGATTTTCTTTTCCCGCAATTCGCCAAGTACTTTTTTCGTTAATTCCAGATCCCTCATGGCCACACTTTCAGTAATTTCTAAATCAAGAAGTTTGGGATCCATACCAGTTTCCTCTATAATTTCTGTAATCATATCCACTAAATCTGGCTGTTGAAATTGCCTTGCCGACAGATTCACGGAAATACGGAGATCTTTAGCCCCCCTCTTCTGCCATTTTACACTTTGATTGCAAGCAGCCCGGATAACCCATTCACCAATTGGAACAATTAATCCAGTTTCTTCAGCTAAAGGGATAAACTCCAAAGGAGAAAGACAGCCTTTTTCAGGATGCATCCAGCGGATTAAAGCTTCTACTCCTACCATTTCACCAGTCATAAGATCGATTTGTGGCTGATAATATAAGACAAATTCCTGATTAATCAATGCTTGTCTTAAATCCTCTTCTAATTTATACTTTTCCAATAATTTAGTATTCATGTGCGATTCAAATAAACAATAGCCATTCTTACCATTTTCTTTTGCACGATTCATTGCCATCGTTGCATATTTTACAATCGTATAAATGTCATCCGAATCATCGGGATAAATGGCAATTCCAATACTTGCTGTAATATAAAATTTTTTCTCGTAAGAAGTAAAAGGAATCTGAAGGCTTTCAATAATGCGTTCCACCACACTGATGACGTCATCTTTATTATTGATGCCAGGCAATAGTATAACAAATTCATCTCCTTCAAAACGACATACAAAATCACTATGTCTTAAACACTTTCTAATTAAATGTCCTATTTGTTTTAATAATCTGTCACCTAATGCATGTCCGATGGTATCATTGACGACTTTAAAATTATCCAAATCAATATAAATTAAAGCAGCTTTATAATTGTATTTTTTTACTTCTTCAACAAAGTCAGGTAAGATATCTTCGAAATATTTTCTGTTGGGAAGATCAGTTAAACTATCAAAATACGCCAGCTGAAAAATCTTTTTTTGAGATTTTTGCTGTGACATTATAAAGGCAATAATAATTGTAAAAATGATGAGCTCTAAAGCTAAAAGAACGAAAAAAATTAATGAGCTACTGGATTTATCTTCATAGAACAAATTGTTATTCCAGTTAAATCTCATTATTACTGTAAAAAACATACTTATTAATAGTAAAAGAATTCCTAGGGTTGTAATTTTATAGTAAGTATTATCGAGAAGAAACAGGCCTCTTTTTGAAAACTCTTTAAATTTCTTTTTTTCCTTATTGTTCCACTTGTTATCCATTTTCACATTATCAACTCCATTTGGCCCGACGTTATCATAGAACAAACAAAAGCAACATGACCACAAATTATGCTATTATTATTATATACGAATATTTTGTCGATGTAAACAATGCAATTATCTTAATTATCATAATGCATTATCTTTTATTTAAACTTTTAAATATTCTTAATTATTATTTTCCTGCCAATAATATCAATTTCTCCTGCTTTTTTAAGTTCACTCATCACCCGGCTTGCTGTTTCCCGTGTTGTACCAACGATATTTGCAATATCTTGCCTGGTAATGTCTAAATTGAGTTCTATCCCTCTGCTTGTTTTTATTCCATGTTCTTTTGCCAGATTTAAAAGCACATTTTTTGTTCTTAAATATACATTGGTCAAAGCCATTTCTTTTACATTCATTTGGGAATGGTATAACCTTTTGGTTAAAACTTTTATAATCTGCAAAGCCAAATCTTTGTGGCTTGCAACTAAATTTTCAATTTCACGATTATATATCATCCCTAAAACCGCATCTTCTATGACTTCTGCAGTCGCTGGATAGTCTATATCATTAAACATGGTCACTTCTCCAATAACAGAGCCTTCTCCAAAAATGTTTAATATAATCTCTTTTCCCTCATCATCAGTTTTATACATTTTTACCTTACCCGATAAAATATAATAAAAGGCATCTCCCTTTTCACCTTCAAAAAATATCACTGAACCTTTTTTATATTCTTTTCTTATTTCCAGCTTTGCGATGTCTTTTAATTGTTCTTCAGAAAGCTTTGAAAAGACTAATATTCTTTTTAATAACTCAATATTTTTCTCCATAAAATCCCTCGTTTTACTATCAGTTTACTATAATATATAGTGTACAATATTTTTTTTTATAAATCAAATAGGTATAATATAAATGAAATTAATTCCATCAAAACAACAAAAGACTGCATAATTTTATGCAGTCTTTATTGATTTATACAGTTGTTTTTTCAACCTTTCCAAAGACTTTTTCAATAAATTCATGACTCATTTCTTTTCCTAATACACTTGCTAAAGGTACCGTAATAAAGGATACCAGCATAGCAATGGTAGAAACAATTGGCATATCAACCGTTAATATACCAAAAGTTTGCAAAATGATATAGCCGCCAATCACAATACCTCCACCGATAAAACCTGCCCAGGCGCCAAAACTTGTAACTTTTCTGGACCAGATTCCCCAAACGTAAGGTCCTAAGAACATCCCAGAAACAACACCCCAGGATAAGGACATTAAATAAACAATGGTATTGGATTGGAAGATCGCCATAATGTATGATAAAAGAACAAAAATAATACAAAAGAATCTCATATAATAAGTCGTCTTCTTATCAGATAAATCATTTTTTA
Source organism: Candidatus Epulonipiscium sp. (assembly GCA_012521395.1). GTDB lineage: Bacteria > Bacillota > Clostridia > Lachnospirales > Defluviitaleaceae > JAAYML01. The sequence goes on from JAAYML010000001.1 coordinate 16,589, forward strand.
CAAAACCCTTTATAAAATCAATGGAAATGGTTGAGCTCGAAACAAGCACTAAAGCAGCAAGGGTTGACATAGAAGCTGAAAGAATCAGTACAATAATAATACCAAGTAAAGCATCCGGTAAAGCTTTTTCCAACATAAGCGGTACAATCATATCTGCGTTGTTTTGAGGCATAACCGCTACACCATTTTCTATAAAAAACAGACGTCCTAATGCACCGGTAAAATAGGCACTAACCCCAATGATAAAAGCAAAAAGCGTTGAAATAATGGTACCTCTTTTAATCGCTGCTTCGTCTTTAATGGCATAAAACTTATGAACCATTTGGGGTAAGCCCCAAACACCAAAACTCGTCATAAGGACCATGCTCATTAAAGGTATGAATTGAGAAGCATTGGGAATAAAAGAACCAGAACCTGGTTCAAGGTCTGACAATTTACTTAAGGCTGCACTAAACCCTCCCACTTCAGGGCTTTTCAGCACAAAAAATACCATCAAAATACTGCCAATAATCATAATAATTCCTTGAATAAAGTCATTGATAGCGGTTGCCACATACCCCCCCAAGATAAGGTATACAGCGGTTAATAAAGCCATGATTAAAACCACTGTATTAAAGCTTATACCAAAGGCGCTTTCAAAGATGTAGCCTAAACCTTTATATACGGAAGCTGTATAAGGAACTAAAAAGATAAACACCACTAAAGCCGCTATAAACTTCATATTTTTACTTTGATATCTCTTTTCAAAAAACTCCGGCATGGTTCTGGCATCCAAACGCTGTGTTATATCACGGGTCCTTCTAGCCAATAGTTTCCATGCAAGCCAGCAACCAAAAACAGCATTGCCAATCCCAATCCAACTGGTTGAAACACCAAATCTCCAGCCAAGTCCTCCGGCATAGCCTATAAAAATTACAGCTGAAAAATAAGAAGTCCCATAAGCAAAAGCACTCATCCAAGCTCCCATGCTTCTTCCGCCAAGAAAGAAATCATCGCTGCTTTTTATCCTGGTCTTACTATATACACCGACTATTATCATAACCAGAATAAAAAGTAGTAAAAAGGCCAACTTCATTTCATACCCTCTCCTTTTAAATCTAAATTAAAAAAACTCCCGTCCTTTCTTAAAGGACGAGAGTCAGCTCCCGTGTTACCACCTTCATTCGCTGTTGTTTCACAACAACAACCTCTTCAAGTACACCATATCTAACTTATGGGATACTCTAGCACTATAACGGGTGCATTCCGTTTTCCCCTACTTGGATGCCCTTTCAGGAAAACACTCGAAGATGTATTCGAATTAATACACTTTGCCCCTTCCACCAGCCGGGTGCTCTCTGTAAAAGCTTAATTAATTCTACTTCTTCTTCTCATCGCTTTAATAAGTTCGATTTATTTTCTTCATTATATGATGTCTAAACTACCTTGTCAATAGCCTTCTCCTATGAATTGACTAAATCAATCAAAACTAACAAATTTTAATAATTGTTTTTATTTATAATCATTATCTAAGTTAATCACAATAGCTTTTGATCTAGTCATGGCTTCAATACTATATCGAATTCCCTGAGTCCCAAGACCGGAAGCCTTAACGCCTAAAAACGGGAAATGATCCGGACCTCTTTCAGTTTTATTATTAATCTGCACAGTGCCAACTTCCAGTTTCTGTGCAATAGCAAACGCTTTATCGATATTTTTAGTAAAAACACAGCCTTGAAGACCATACTCAGACTTGTTAGAAATATCAATAGCTTCTTCTATACTCTTTACACGCATAACCGGTAATACTGGTCCAAAAGGTTCTTCCCATGCCAGCCGCATATCTTCTGTCACATAATCAAAAACCGTCGGCCAGATATATCTGCCTTCTCTCTTATTGCCTATTAAAAGTTTTGCTCCTTTATTTATAGCATCATCAATTAATTCCTGAACAAAGTCTGCAGCCTTATCACTGATCAGCGGTGTGATATCTGCATCCTCTTCAGGTTTACCGACTTTTAGTTTTTTTACCTCAGCCACCATTTTAGCAACCAATTCATCAGCAATCTCTTCCATCACCAAAACTCTTTTTACTGCCGTACACCTTTGTCCAGAATAATTAAAAGCTCCTTTTACAATATTTTGAGCCGTTTCATCCAAATCACAGTCTTCCAGGACTATAGCTGCATCTTTTCCTCCCAATTCCAATAAGAGAGGAATCATGCCTGCTTCTTTAGCAATATGCTGACCCACTTCTGTACTGCCGGTAAAATTAATCATATCAATACCAGGATGAGTAATCAGATAATCGCCAATTTCAGAGCCCTTACCTGTAATGATGTTTAAAACCCCCGGTGGAATTCCGGCTTCATCGAAAATTTGTCCCAGATACATAGCGCTAATAGAACCCTGAGTGGGTGGTTTAAAAATAACACTATTTCCTCCCACTAAAGCAGGTGCAACTTTAGATACCGATAAATTTACGGGATAGTTAAATGGGGATATGCATAAAATAACCCCTAAGGGAACCCGGTCTACAATCGATATTTTTGTTTTATCAAAACCAGGAAATGCATCCCCATAAATCGTTTCCCCAGTCATCCGCTTTGCGGTTTCTGCTGTAAAATGCATAAAATCTATGGTTCTTTTGACTTCCGAAATCGCTGAACTTTTTGACTTGGCAATTTCTTTTACTAAAATATTCGCTATCTCTTCAATGTATTTTTCCATTATTCTTGCGGCTTTGTGAATAATGTCTGCCCGGTCTCTAATCGGCATAAAAGCCCATGATTTTTGTGCTTCTTTAGCACACTCAATCGCATAATCTACATCATTTTTAGTTTGTGCCTGTATTTCCCCAATTAATGAATCATCTACAGGAGAATAGATTTTAATTCTTTGCTTCTTTTCTGATTCTACCCATTGACCATTACATAAATTTTTATAAACATTCACTTCTCCTTCTTTATATACAAAAGAAAACATCCTATCACCTCTTTCTTCTATCATTCTATTCTTTCCATTAATTTAAATTCATATCCAGTTGCTTCTATTTGTTCTTTTGTTAATACACTTCCTTCAGGCGGTCTTTTTTTCAGTTTAAATACCACTGCTTTTTGCCCTATTTCCTGCTTAAAATCTATCCGGTTCATAGGTATATTTATGCCCAATAAATCAGACATTATTTCTGCAGTGGCTTTATGCCCTATAGCAGAAATAAAACCATTTTCTTCAATTAATTTTTTCGCATCATCTACAGAAATGCCTTGCACTCTGTATAATCCATCTGTTGTAGCAACCGTTCCATTAAATAATGCTATCGGATAGTTTTTCATAAAACGCTCCATCCGCCTTCCCAATAATTTTTTACTAGTTTAACCTAATTCAAAATTTTTTACAATATTATTTTATTTTTATTAATAAGAACTTGTATATAATAATTTTTTTCTATAAAATATAATCAATATCAGTCATAAAGGAGGGACCCTGCTGTGGAAAATGTAATGTTTGCTTTTGGAATAACCCTCTTTGCAGGCTTAGCAACAGGAATCGGAAGTATCCTGGCCTTCTTTGCTAAAAAAACAAATACAAAATTTTTGTCCGTTGCTTTAGGGTTTTCTGCTGGTGTAATGATTTATGTCTCTATGATAGATATTTTTACAAAAGCAAAGGATTCCCTTGTTCTTGTTTTAGGTGAGACAAAAGGCTCATGGATTACAGTCATCAGCTTTTTTGGCGGAATGTTTTTAATCGGACTGATTGATACCTTTATTCCTTCAACAGAAAATCCCCATGCAGTGCATACCGTTGAAGATATGAACCAACCCCTTTCTCCCAAAAAGGATGACCTTTTCCGCATGGGTATTTTTACAGCCCTTGCAATAACTATTCATAACTTTCCCGAAGGACTTGCTACTTTTACTGCAGCAATAAAAGATCCTTCCCTTGGCATTGCAATTGCTGTCGCTATTGCTATTCATAATATTCCTGAAGGCATCGCCGTATCTGTGCCAATTTATTTTGCTACAGGGAGCAAGAAAAAAGCCTTTATTTATTCTTTTTTGTCCGGACTTTCGGAACCCCTGGGGGCAAGTGTAGGATTTATCCTCTTGTCAGGCTTATTTAACGATTTAACCTTTGGAATCCTGTTTGCTGCCGTTGCAGGAATTATGATATATATTTCTTTAGATGAATTATTGCCTGCTGCTGAAAAGTATGGGGAACATCACTTATCCATATATGGTGTTATAGCAGGCATGATGGTGATGGCCTTAAGTTTGTTAATATTTATTTAAAAAGCAACTGCATCACAGGATGCAGCTGCTTTTTGATTATCAGCAATCTAATAATGATTAAATATCTACTTGTAAAAGCTCTATGGCTTTACATGAAAACTCTATCGTTCCATTTTCATAATCCCTTACTAAATATCTTTGTTCCAGATCCCAACCTAAAAACAATCGGTCAATAATCTCAAATCCCATGATTTGATTATATTTACCTCCAATAGAGCGCATGATTAAGTTATTTATTCCATTAAATTTAAAACAGGCTTTCATTAAACCATGATTGGATAATTCCAGCCCAAATAATATTTTTAAATAAGAGCTTCTTTCTCCAAATTCATTTAAATCTATATAATAATTAAAAGCTTCTATGTACTTTATTTTCTTCCAGGAAAACTGCGGATGAATGCTTAATATTTTCTCCATCCCTGTAATATCTTTATAAAGTCTGTTCTCGTTAATCATAGCATGCCCCTTTCTTTTTCAAGCCGAAAAATCTCTCATCATTTCATATTCGATATAGAATAAGGTTTTTGGAAACAGCTTATTCATTTTTTATTATTATACTATAGTAATTATTGAAAAAAAGTCTAATTTTGTTTAATCTTGATTTAAAAAGCACCTTTTATCATAAAATGACAAAAGGTGCTTTTTTTAAAATTAAAAGTCTTTATCCTAAAAACATTTTTAAATCATCTTCTACGTTTGTAATTCCGCCAATACCAAATTGTTCTACTAATACTTTTGCCACATTTGGAGAAAGGAAAGCTGGAAGCGTTGGACCAAGGTGTATGTTTTTTACACCCAGATATAAAAGGGCAAGAAGTACGATGACCGCTTTTTGTTCATACCATGCAATATTATAGGAAATTGGCAATTCATTGACATCATTTAACTCAAAGATTTCTTTTAATTTAAGCGCAATAACCGCTAAAGAGTAAGAATCATTACATTGTCCTGCATCAAGAACTCGTGGAATACCGCCAATATCACCTAAATCTAACTTATTATATCGGTATTTGGCACAGCCTGCTGTTAAAATAACCGTATCCTCTGGAAGAGATTTGGCAAATTCTGTATAATAATCTCTGCTCTTCATTCTGCCATCGCAACCTGCCATAACAAAGAAGCGTTTAATAACACCTGATTTTACCGCATCCACAATTTTATCTGCTAAGGAAAACACAGTATTGTGCGCAAATCCTCCTATAATTTCTCCCTTTTCTATCTCAACAGGTGCCGGACATCTTTTAGCATGTTCAATGATTGCTGAAAAATCCTTCTTTCCGTCTTTTCCGGCAGAGATATATTGAATTCCTTCAAAACCTACTGAACCTGTTACATAAACTCTGTCTTTATAAGATTCCTTAGGTGGTACCAGACAGTTTGTGGTCATTAATATCGGACCATTAAATTTCTCAAATTCCTCATTTTGTTTCCACCATGCGTTCCCATAGTTCCCAACAAAATGCTCATACTTTTTAAATGCCGGATAATAATGAGCAGGCAACATTTCTCCATGAGTATACACGTCGACCCCAGTATCCTTTGTTTGCTCAAGCAATTGTTCCAAATCCTTCAAATCATGACCACTGATTAAAATAGCTGGATTGTTTCTTACACCGATATTAACTTTGGTAATTTCAGGATGACCATAACTTGAAGTATTGGCTTCATCAAGAAGAGCCATGACATCTACACCATATTTACCTGTTTCTAAAGTAAGTGCTACCAAATCATCTATGGTTAAATGGTCATCTAAAGTAGCCGCTAAAGCTTTCTGAAGGAAAGCATGTATTTCATTTTTATCATAGCCTAAATTAATCGCATGTTTCCCGTAAGCTGACATTCCTTTTAAACCATATGTAATTAATTCTCTTAAGGATCGGATATCTTCATTTTCTGTCGTTAATATGCCTACGGTTTCAGCTTTTTTATCAAACTCTTCCTTGCTTACTGTAAAAATTGCAGCATCGTGGGTAATCTTTTCAACCTTTCCTCCTGCTTCTGCCACTGCTTTTTTTACATTTTCACGGACTTCTAAAGCTCTTTCAATTCTATGAATGAAATCATTTCTGTCAAAATTTGCATTAGTTATGGTTGAAAACATATTTTCCATGATAAATTCATTGACTTCTTTACTTTCATAGCCAACTTTACGACCTTCCGTTGTATACATTGAAATCCCCTTAAGGACATAGATAAGTAAATCTTGCAGATTAGCTACATCTGCACTTTTTCCACATACTCCTCTTAAAGTACAGCCTTGTCCTTTTGCTGTTTCTTGACATTGATAACAAAACATATTATTTTCCTCCTTTTAAAATTTAATTAAACCCACAGGTTTACTTTGTTTAAATATATAATAAGTCATAAAAAAAGAAAAAACCGTGACATAAATCACGGATTGAAAATTTTTTATTTTATTCGCCAACCGTTTTCCTGTAATCTAATATCTTGGGCGCCTTAGGTGCCCTGATTCTATGAGCAACAGGAAAATTCGAACCAACCAGAGGACTTAGATAATATTTAAATGCATCGGTAACATTATTCCCCTCTTTATTAATAAAATGATCCGGCATGACTCTTGTCTTGCCTGCAATTTCTTCTAATCTCCTCAATTCATAGTTTACTGAATAAAAACCTGTTCGCTGAATAGTAATGGAACCATCGACGTCATACCAGATGGCAAATTGCGCTGCTTTTTCCCCTACTTCTCTTGCTTCATTCTGGTCCACATCTGAAACACAACCTATAAAAGAGCGCTGTAAATAGCCTAAAGTATCAGAACGCACCCTGTTAATTTTCAATTTGTCTTTTACACACTTTGCCAGCAAGTCCCCTAAAGCACCTGTCCCCGAAAGCTGCACATTTCCATGAGCATCTTTTTCAACATCTTCCATTAACTTTGTTATAACCGGAACACCCTTTTCATCCTGGATTCCTTCTGCAACTGCAACCACACAGCGTCCATACTGGTAATATACCTTTCTTACATCAGACAAAAATTTATCGATACTAAATGGTCTTTCCGGCAGATAAATCAAATGAGGTCCATCGTCAGGATATTTTTGCGCTAAAGAAGAAGCTGCTGTCAAAAAACCTGCATGTCTTCCCATAACAACACCTATGTAAACCCCTGGCAAAGCTCGGTTATCAAGATTTACGCCTATAAAGGCCTGAGCTACAAATCTGGCAGCAGAACCATAACCTGGCGTATGGTCATTTAAAACCAAATCATTATCAATCGTTTTTGGAATATGAATGGCTCTGAATTCATAATCGGATTTTTTTGCATTTTCATTAACAATCCGTACAGTATCTGCAGAATCATTACCACCGATATAGAAAAAATATCTCACATCATGTGCCTTTAAAACATCAAAGATTTCCTTGCAATACTTTTCATCCGGTTTATCCCTGGTTGAAAGCAGGGCCGATGAAGGTGTACGTGCTACCTGCTCTAAATTGTTTGTGGTCTCTTGTGTCAAATCCACAAAATCCTCATTAACAATGCCTGCAACCCCATTGACTGCCCCATATACTTTCGTTACTTGCTGAAATTTCCTGGATTCTAAAACCACTCCCACAAGAGACTGGTTAATAACAGCAGTAGGTCCTCCCCCTTGAGCCACAACGACTTTTCCCTGCAGCTTCATAAAATTCCCCCTTTTATATTTTCCATTTTTTGTATATTATAACATTTATTTAAATGATTTTCCATTGAATTTTTTATTATTTCTGTATTATTTCAGTAAACTTTATTAAATAAAAATATTAGATAAGCATTGAAATTAAGATATTAAAATTATATGCTTCTAAAATAATACCCTATTCCTTGAAAGGAATAGGGTAGTTATTATTTCATACTAATTTTAATTTAACTAAAAATTTAATAAAACAAAATTTCTCGACAGTTGTTACGATAAAATATATACTTTTTACTTGACATACTATTATTTTAATATAAGGAGAGGAACTATAGCATGAGAAAAGATTCATTATTCATTCTTACTATTATGCTAACATTAACTTAAGTATGTGCTTGTTCTTCTAAAAGGCTGAAGACACAAAAAGCACAAACAGCAATATTTCAGGAGAAATACAATCAAATTCAGGATCAAAAAATGAATCCAATAAAATCACTGATTTAAATACAGAAAAATCAAGTGAAAACCCTTCAAGCGAGAAAGAATATTATCACTGATGGAGGTAAAATAATTGGATTCCCACGAGCATTATAAATGCTCTGCTAATAATAATATAAGCAAAAAATGCAGTTTTAACAAAATTCTTAAAGGTAAAAGCGCTAATATTAATTACAATGGAGATGTAATTGTTTTAGGTTTACGTGGAAAAGATTATTTATTACAACTGTCTTAAGCAAATTAAAATCTTCTGGATGTTTATTTCAAATTAAATTAATCTTTTAGGAGGAATTAAAAACGAATTCTTTTAAAAAATGCATCTGTTTATTAATCAGCACTTTATTATTAATTAGTTCCCTTTCTGGCTGTGGCATTCTTAACAATTCAAAATCAACTGGTAGTTCACAAAGTGGAAATACTGTTTCTGAAGATACAGATAATAAAAAACAAGAAAAACAAGTTGGTAGCCTTGATAATCCTGTGCCCCTGGGTGAGTCTTTTTCCTGGGAAGATGAATATTCCAGTGATATTTTAGATCCTATAGCTTATACAGGAACCTATACAGCCTGTATTAAATCTGTAAAAAAATTAGAAGACAGTGAATATGAACAGTATGACTTAGAAAAAGATGAAAATGCAGACGCTTACTTAATTTCCATTGAAATGTCCGGAGATATCACACCAACTGTAGGAAAGGTATCTTACAACTCTACCATTCCAAATATTTCTGGTACAAGAGTACCAGAAGGCGGTGGATATATGGGCGCTGTAACCAGCGGATTTGATGGTTCTATCAGTCGAGTAATATCTGACAAATATGGTTTATCCACTTTACTGAACAACAATGAAAATAATCAGGTTGATTACAGTGGAGAATTCATTGTTTATGGTTATAAAGAATATGAAAACTTATTGATGATAAAAGTGCAAAAAAAATATCTTGATGAAAATGTTCCATCTGACGAAAAATATATTTACTTTAAATTGAAATAGTATATTATTTTATATAACTTATGGCTTGCCTGCCCATCTGTTTCCAGGAAGCATAAAAATCCTTCCTGGAAACTTTTTGATTGGGCGCATTTTTTAATGGATTATTTATATAAATATAATCCTTATCATAACCCGTAATCAAAACAGAATGTTCTTTCATCGTAATCCGTATTTTTCCATAGGGCGTGTGCCATTCCTGAAAATAATCATCGCTAAGTTCCTTAAAACTACCATTGGAAATCACCCAGACAGGACTCCCCTGACTGAGAAAATATAAGATATCTTCCCAATGACAACCTGTTAAATCGATAACTTTTCCTGGCAGATACTGATCTGCTAATGCTTTTATAGGTTTATGATAGACACCATAGCCCATATTTTCAAAACTATATATATCTCCTACAAAGCCTGCATTGGGATGTCCGTAATAAATCTTACCGTTTTTCTTTTGATAAGGAGTAGGATCTTTTTTTATTTCTTTTGCCAGGGTCATTTTATCCACTTGAACCCCTGCCGATTGAAGCATCATAGCAAGACTTGTTACTTCACAGCCTCTGGCCAGTTCAGGCAACTGTGAAATCATAGGTGCCTCTAAAATAACGCTTTCTTTTAAGCCAATTGTATTTGTCCATATCATCTTTTTATTATTGTAGTAATATATATAAGACTTTTGATACCTTCTGGCATGAGCAGAAGCCTGGGCAAAAGTTTCAAACGCCCCGAGAAACTGCTTTTCCCGATAAACAGCAAAAGGATTATTTTGGTTCCACTGATTTTGCTTTTTACTGACCTCTGTGACAAAATTTCCAGTATAAATACTGTAAAAAACATAAATGTAAAATAGCAATAGTACGAATTTAAGAGCTTTTTTTAAAGATAACTCTTTCATCATTTCAATCCTTTTTAATTCGTTAATACATTATACTAATAATGCCAGAATATTATTCTTCCATCTCCTGTTCCTGCTTTTCATTCTCTTGTCCGCCATCTTCCGCTTTCGGCAGGTATCGCTTTAAAATTTTTCCAATAAGATAATAGCTAAAATAGGCATAGATAACAACGCCAAAAAGAATAACTGGTGGATAAATGTATATCGCAATAATCAATATTTCAAATAATATGATACATAGAATGGTCGTAAAAAAATGCTTATTGCCAATGACAAAAGCCATTTTAAAAGCCGATGAAAGGGTTAAATATAACCTGGACAACAGTAAAAATATATAAAGGCTTATAATAAGTAACTGTAACAAAACAGCAGCCTGAACGATAAAAATATAACGTCCCAATTCACCATACAGAGCAACATTAGACATATTAAATACTAAAACTGAAATAAGTAAAATTAAGATCAGCCAAATAGCTGTTGCCTGTTTAAAATTCATTTTAAAACTTTTCCAAAAATCCTTAAAAATATAGCCATCTTCTTTCCTGACCTTTTTTCCTACGACATAAAACAAAGCAGTCGTTGAGGCCCCAAAGGTAACCAGCGGAATACTAAATAAAAACCATAAAAGATTTAAAAATACCATATCAAACACAAAAGTTCCTATACGGTTAAAAGGGCCATCCAAATCAAAAAATCCTTTTCTCATTTTTGTTTCCTCCATCATTTTTTCGTGAAATGCCAGTCCATTTTTCAAAACTCATACTGTGCTGCTTTCATTCTTTAATTTTTTCCCATTAATAAATTCAACCATTCCTTTGCCATTTTTCATAAAAGATAAATCGCCCATGTATCTTTCCTGAGTCTGGGGCAAAGTATAGCTTATTCCCTTTATTACTTTATCTTTAAGCAATCTTTCAACCATTTCTGCTGTTATTGTAAGACCATAAATTTCCAGACTGTTTTTCCAAAGGGCAAATTTACAGCCAGCTTTCCATTGGCTGCAGTAAAAGGCCTTACTGTTTTCCATTATACTGCCTTTATTACATAAAGGACACTTCCCAAGCCCTTTTGTTTTTTTAGAAGACCTTTTACTATTCTTTTTACTCTCTTTCGGAAATGAAACTTTTATATCACTCTTTTTAGATTCATCTACGATTTGTTTAACATATTCGATAATACTATCCATAAAACGCTCAGGATCCATTTTATTTTTAGCTATGGAAGATAAACCTTTTTCCCATTTTCCTGTTGTTTCAGGGGATTTTAATTCTTCAGGGACAATTTCAATTAATTTCATCCCTTTTTCAGTAGGATACAACACTTTACCCTTTCTTTCAACATATCCAACTTCAATAAGCCTTTCAATGATAGCAGCCCTTGTTGCAGGAGTTCCTAAACCGCTTTCCTTGAGTTGTTCTTTCAGTTCTTCATCTTCGACAAAACGCCCTGCGTTTTCCATAGCTGACAAAAGAGCAGCTTCTGTATAAGGCTTTGGCGGCGAAGTCTGTTTTTTTTCCTTTTCTGCCATTTTTACAAAAAGCTCATCTCCTTTTTTAACAGATGGCAGTTCCATTTCCTCTTCTTTCTTTTTCCCCGAATCCTCTTTGTAAAAAATCATCCAGCCTAACTGTCGGATCCTTTTTCCCTTTGAAATAAAATGTTCTTTTTCAATTTCTGTAATAAGCTTTGTTATGGTATATTCATACCTTGGATAAAATACGGCTAAAAACCTTTTTACAATTAAATCATAAATTTTCTTTTCATCAGAGGTTAATTTTTCTAATTTAGGTACTGTATCCGTTGGTATAATCGCATGATGATCTGTTACTTTGCTATCATCAATAATTCTTTTCGTTACAGGTAAGCTTTCTTTTTCAAGAATTGGCTGGACAAACTGGCTATAAGCAGGAATATTCAGTTTATTTAATACACTGACAAGAACGGCTTTCATATCCGAACTTAAATACCGACTATCGGTTCTGGGATAAGTAATCATTTTTTTCTTTTCGTAAAGCACCTGGGCAACTGATAAGGTTTTGCTCGCTGAAAAACCATAATACTTATTAGCATCTCTTTGCAGTTCCGTTAAATCATATAAAAGAGGAGGTAATTGATTTTTTTCTTCTTCCTGAATTTCTATAACCATCCCCTTTTTATCCTTTACAAGATTAACGATTGCATCTACTTTTGCTTCATCTGTTATTTTTGTTTCATTCTTATCTAAATCAATCCATTTGCCATAAAAATTACCATAATCAACTCTGACTTCCGAGTAATCCTCCGAAACAAAATTTTCAATTTCCTTTTGCCTTTGAACCAATATACTTAGGGTAGGTGTCTGCACCCTGCCAATCGATAAAAGAACATTGTATTTTATAGTATAAGCCCGGCTTGCATTCATACCTACCAGCCAATCCGCTTCAGAACGGCATTTAGCAGAATAATAGAGCTTGTCATATTCTTCTCCTGGTCTTATGCTTTCAAAACCTTTTTTAATAGCTTCATCCGTCATACTGGAAATCCAAAGCCTCTTAAAGGGTTTTTTACAGCCTGCTGCTTCATAAATATAGCGGAAAATCAGTTCCCCTTCCCGGCCGCTGTCTGTCGCACATATTAAAGAATCTACCTCTTTTGAATGCATTAGTTTTTTTATGATATTAAATTGTTTTATAGTCTTTTTAACAGGCTTAATTTTCATTGGTTCAGGAATAATTGGCAAATCATCTAAAGACCATTTTTTATATTTATCATCATAATCTTCTGGCATTAACAATTCAACCAAATGTCCCATTGCCCAGGTTACAATATATCTTTCTCCGGTGATACAGCCATCAGCCTTTTCCTTACAACCTAAAACCCTTGCAATGTCTCTTCCTACAGAAGGTTTTTCTGCGATTACCAAAATTTTTCCCATACTCTCTTCCTTTCGCAAAACAATTAATAATATTTTAGCATAGATTGTTTTCTTCGTTAACCAAACATTTTTTTGAAAAAATTTACATAGCTTTATTGAATGATTACGTACTAATTGGGAAAGCTACATATATAAATTAAATATTTATAAGAAGTTTTTTACTTTAAATAATAAATTTTGGAGGGAATGTATATGGCTGATGAATCAATGAATAACAGAAACCGCAATGATGAATCCTTCGGGATTGGTCATGCCATCATAAGATTAATTGTAACAGCTATTGTACTTGCTATAACAGCTTTTTTAACCCCAGGTTTTTCTGTTGATGGTATCTGGGCATTAATTGTTGCTTCCATTGTAATTACTTTACTGGATTATTTAATTGAAAAAATCACTGGCATTGATGCTTCTCCTTTTGGAAGAGGTGTTGTAGGTTTTATTGTATCTGCAGCAATCATTTATGTTACGCAATATTTTGTAGCAGGTTTTGATGTTACTTTCTGGGGTGCAATCATAGGTGCTTTAGTAATAGGCGTCATCAATGCCATTACCCCAGGAAGAGCTATGTAGCACTAATAAATTAGGGATGCTTACAGCATCCCTAATTTATTAGTGAACGGATCTCCTGATTGATTGCATCAATATCAACGGACGGTATTTCTTCATTGTTTATATTATATTTCATTTTCATTGATAATATTCGATAAAGACTCTCGTCCAATCTTTGTCCGGATATTTCTCCCTCCACTACTGCTTTTTTTATACGCTCAAGGACTTTTATTTCATTATTATATCCATGGCACACCAATACAATATCCGCTCCTGCATTAATGGCCTTTACGGCAGCTTCTCCCATTTCATAATGATCTGCAATGGCACCCATGGTTAAATCATCAGTAATCACTAAACCCTGGAAACCAAATTGATTTCTTAAAATATCTCCGATAATGACTTGTGAAAGGGATGCCGGATTTTGTGAATCTACTTTATCAAACAGTATATGGGCAATCATAACTGCATCACAGCCATTGTTAATAGCTTCTATAAAAGGAACTAATTCGAATTGTTTCATTTCTTCCAAATCTTTTTCTATCAAAGGTAAATTTAAATGAGAATCCACCTGGGTATCTCCATGACCAGGAAAGTGCTTTACAACAGAAATAATACCTTCTGATTGCATACCTTCCATGACTGCCAGACCCTGTTCTTTTACAGTGATTACATCTGCCCCAAATGCTCTTGGTCCAATAACTGGATTATTGGGATTACTGTTAATATCCAGTACAGGTGCAAAATTCATATTAAAGCCAAAAGCTTTTATTTCTCTGGCAATAATTTTTCCTATTTTATATGAATAATCTTTGTCATTTTTTTCGCCTACACTTTTACTATCAGGTAAATTAATCAGTTCTGCAGGCATCCGGCTGACTAAACCACCTTCTTCATCGACAGAAATAAAAAGCGGTATCTTATCTTCGTTAAGTCTTTTAAGAGTATTAATTAAAGTCAAAAGTTGACCCGCATCATTTACGTTTCTCTTAAATAAAATAACGCCCCCTACATAATACTCTTTTATCATTTTTTCTGTTTCTTCATCTATAGACTGTCCTTCAAAACCTACAATAACCAATTGTCCTATTTTTTCCTCCAGGCTCATTTCTTTTATCTTTTCTTTTATAGGATCAATTTCTTCAGACGGATTAAGTCCTGAACTGTTATCTTCATTGTTATTCTTATCGCTGCTGTTATCTTCACTATTATTGTCTTCCTGTTTTACCTCTTCTTTTGATTTATCTGTACTGTCCTTATCATAAGAACTTTCATTATTATAATAAGCAGAACATCCAAGGCAAAAGGCTAAAATAAGCATAATTAGTACACCAATTTTTTTCAACATTATATCATTCCTCATCTATACCTAAATATCAAGTCCATTATATACTATCCATTTTCATATTAAAATATCACGAAATAATTTCTTAATTATTTAATATTTTAAAGGATCTCAGAACCCTGCTTTTTTCTCAATGTATTATTTCCATTTTTTTCCTATTGAACTTATGGCATTTTCCAGTATTATCAAAAATCCTGCTTTATCATTTTTATTCGTAAAGCCTTTAAATACAAAACGGATGCAATTATCTTTAACTTTTTCCTTTTTTATCCTCATCAATAAAAAAACACCACAAAAGCATTTCAAAAGTTTAGACACAGCTTTCAAAATGCTTTAATATGGTGTCTTTAGCTTATTGCCTGTTTGAAATCATTTTATTTATGGCACTGATAAGCGCTTTTATAGAAGAAGTACTGATATTGGTATTAATTCCTGCACCAAAGAAAGAATTTCCTTCTTCATCTTCAATATGAATATAAGATACTGCCCTGGAACTGGAACCTTTATCTAAAGAATGTTCATCATAAGATACAATCTTAAAGTCTATAGACAAATGCTCTTTTATACCATTACAAAATGCATCCAATGGTCCATTCCCTCTGCCTTCTATTTCTTCTTCCTGATCCGCTTTTTTAATGATTACCCGAACAACAATGTCATCTTCCTGGCTGTCTATCTTATAGTTTTTTAAGCTATAAGGTTCCACTATATTCATATATTCTTTAATAAAAATATCGTGAATCATTTGTGGTGTAAGTTCTGTTTGATTTCTGTCAGACACATCAGTAATAATTAAACTGAAATCTTGCTGCATTTTTTTAGGAAGTCTGAAACCAAAATCATTTTCTAAGACATAACTAACGCCGCCTTTTCCTGACTGACTGTTAATACGGATAATCGGATCATAGCTTCTTCCCACATCTTTCGGGTCAATAGGAAGATAAGGTACTTCCCAATGATCTGGTTTATCTTTTTTATAGGCTTCCATGCCTTTTTTAATGGCATCCTGATGAGAGCCGGAAAAAGCTGTATAAACCAATTCTCCCACATAAGGATGTCTTGGGGAAACCTCCATTTTTGTGCTTTCTTCATAAATCTTAATAATAGCATCCGCATCACTAAAATCCAGTTCCGGGTCAACTCCCTGAGAAAACATATTCATACCCAAAGTAATAATATCCACATTTCCCGTTCTTTCCCCGTTTCCAAAAAGAGTTCCTTCTACTCTGTCTGCCCCTGCTAACATTGCCAGCTCTGCTGCTGCTACAGCAGTTCCTCTGTCATTATGGGGATGAACACTAAGAATGATGTTTTCTCTATTTTTAATATGATCTATAAAATACTCAACTTGATCCGCATAAACATTAGGCGTAGACATTTCTACCGTAGCAGGCAAATTAATAATGGCTTTATTTTCTTTGGAAGGTTTCCAAACATCAAGAACTGCTTCACAAATTTCAATCGCATAATCCAATTCTGTTCCTGTGAAACTTTCTGGAGAATATTCATAAACAATAGAACCTTTGGGCATTTTTTCAGCAAATTCTTTTACAATATGTGCCCCTTCCACAGCCAAATCAATAATTTCTTCTTTACTCTTTTTAAATACAACTCTTCTTTGAAGCTCAGAGGTTGAATTATATAAATGGACAATGGCTCTTTTAACCCCTTCTAAAGATTCAAAGGTTTTTCTTATAATATGTTCCCTTGCCTGTGTCAATACTTGTATGGTGACATCATCGGGAATTAAATTGTCTTCAATGAGTTTTCTTAAAAAAGTAAATTCCGTTTCAGAAGCAGCCGGAAAACCTACTTCAATTTCCTTAAAGCCCATTTTTACAAGAAAGTCAAAAAATTTTAACTTTTGCTCTAAATTCATTGGTACCTTCAAAGCCTGATTCCCATCCCGAAGGTCAACACTACACCATATGGGTGCTTTTGTTATAGTCCTGTTGGGCCATTTTCTGTTTTTTAAATCTACTGTTGGATAAGGTTTGTATTTTTTATAATTCATACCCATTGATATACCTCCCTGTTGTTTTTCAATAATAAAAAAGTCTTTCATCTCTACTAGCAGAGACGAAAGACTGAACTTCCGCGGTACCACTCTTCTTCATCCAAAAAGGATGCAACTTTAAAGGATACTGCAACAATAAATATATTCTCCTGATAAATAATTTAACTTTTGCAAAAGCTAATCCCTTCAAAAATATTCTATCCTAATAAAAAAATCTTTCATCTCTAAAGAGATAAAAGATTATTAACCACTCTTTATACACAGTTTTAGGGATACAAGCAGAGAATATACTTATGATTTGCTGATATCCTGTCATGATAACGGTTGACTTCCGTCTCGTCCTACTGAACCTTTCAGCGAGCAACTCCGAGGCGAGTTCAGTTTTTTTCTGATGCTGTTTCACACCAACCAACAGCTCTCTGAAATCTTCCAAAAACCTACTACTCCTCTTCATTGTTTTTAATTATTTGAATTGTTTAATACTATAGCATGGAAATTGACTAAAGTCAATAACTTATTTTAATTTTTTATAAAAATTAATCAAATTTTGCTGTCGATAAAAGCTCAGTGATCTTTTTCTGCCATTTTCTAGAGACAAGTTTCCTTTTCTTCTTTGCAGAATAAAATGATACTGTGCTAAGATAGCATATTTGCCAAGACTAACATTATAAAAAGGGGCGGTTTGTTTTGTACGAAAAATATATTCCTCTTCATCAAGTTCATATAGGCAAGACCTGCATCATTAAAGAATTAAAAGCAACAGGCAGCCAAAGAAGGAGACTTCTTGATTTAGGCTTTACCCAGGATACCCCCATTACGGTTATCCGCCGCAGCCCCCTGGGAGACCCTACTGCTTATTTAATAAAAAAAAGTATTATCGCCTTACGTCAGGAAGAAGCTTCAAAAATTTTAGTAGAAATCATAAGGAATTAGGGGGATTTTTATGGGATTAACCTGTAACGCTTGTAAAAGAAAAGCCATGCAAGACACATATCATATCAAAAAAAGCAATCCAAATCAAATGATTATTGCCTTAGCGGGTAATCCAAACACAGGTAAAAGTACTATTTTTAACGAATTGACCGGACTAAAACAACATACAGGCAATTGGCCTGGAAAAACTGTTACTAATGCATGGGGTATTTTTAAGCATAAAAATCAAGAATTTATTTTAGTTGATTTACCGGGAACTTATTCCCTCTTCCCAAACTCTGCTGAAGAAGAAATTGCAAGGGATTTTATTTGTTTTAGTAAGCCCGATGCTACCGTAATTGTGGTAGATGCCAGTTGTCTGGAAAGAAATCTTAATTTGGTTTTACAAATCATAGAAATAACGCATACCGTTATTTTATGCGTCAATCTTTTAGACGAAGCAAGAAGGAAAAAAATAAAAGTTGATTTAGAAAAACTTTCTGTGGAATTAGGTATCCCTGTAGTAGGAACAATAGCAAGAGACAAGAAAGGATTAGAAGATTTAAAAGATATCATTTACAAAGTCTGTTCTAAAAAAATTATTCCTCATCCAAAAATGACAACTTATCCAAAAGAAATTGAAGATGAAATCCAAAAACTGATTCCTATGATTGAGCCTCTTGTTAAAAACAAAATAAATCCCCGCTGGGTAGCTCTTCAAATGCTGGATGGAGACCTGAAAATTCTTGAAAAAATAACCAATTATCCTAATTGCAAAGGAGGATGCCATGATGTCAGACTATAGCCATACCCTGTCGGCTGATCAATTCAGAGACCATATTGTCACCAGTCTTTATAAGCGTGCTAAAGAAATTGAAGAAGCCGTAGTGACCTATTCTAAAGAAAATAAATCGACGCTTGATGATAAAATCGATTCTATTCTAACTTCAAGATTATTTGGCTTTCCTATTATGCTTCTAATATTGGCATTGATTTTTTGGATAACAATTGTTGGAGCAAATTTCCCCTCCAAAATCCTGGCAGATCTTTTGTTTTCCTTAGAAGATAAATTAACAGAACTATTTATTAATTTTAATGCGCCCTCCAGGCTGCATGGAATTGTAATCTTAGGAATGTACCGTACTGCAGCATGGGTCATCTCCGTTATGCTACCTCCTATGGCTATTTTTTTCCCTTGCTTTACTCTCTTAGAAGACTTGGGTTATCTTCCCAGGGTTGCTTTCAATTTAGACCGAATATTTAAAAAAGCCGGAGCCCATGGCAAACAAGCTTTAACCATGGCTATGGGCTTTGGCTGTAATGCAGCAGGCGTTATATCCAGCCGTATTATTGATTCACCAAGAGAGCGACTCATTGCTATTCTTACCAATAATTTTGTCCCCTGTAATGGAAGATTCCCTACTTTAATTGCTATCTCCATGATATTAATTGGAGCATCCTCTGATTCTTTATTAAATTCCCTGTTTGCTTCCGGTCTGGTCGTTTTACTGATTTTATTGGGAATTGCCATGACATTCCTTATATCCTTTATTGCATCTAAAAGTTTCCTGAAAGGAACACCTTCCAGATTCAGCCTGGAACTGCCCCCTTACAGAAAACCTCAAATTGGAAAAATCATCATTCGCTCCATCTTCGACCGTACTTTATTTGTTCTTGGGCGGGCTGTGGCTGTGGCTCTTCCTGCAGGTGCCATCACCTGGCTCCTTGCCAATATTAGCATTGGAAATACAACCATATTGAACCATATTGCCAACTTCCTGGATCCTTTTGCGCTATGGATAGGCCTGGATGGTGTCATTCTCTTAGCTTTCTTTCTTGGTTTGCCAGCTAACGAAATTGTATTACCCATTATTTTTATGATTTACTTATCTACGGGTTCTATGATTGAAATCGACAGTATTGAAGAAATGAGACAACTGTTTCTAGCTAAGGGCTGGACTCATCTAACCTGTCTAAATGTGATGTTATTTTCTCTTCTTCACTTTCCATGCGGAACAACTCTGTGGACCATAAAAAAAGAAACACAAAGTGTCAAATGGGCCCTGGCTTCCTTCATCATTCCAACCCTTACAGCCATATTGATATGTTTCATAAGCACCCAGATTGCTTCCTTATTTTTCTAATCAATAGTTTGCAAAAAATATAAGGTAAAATTAAATTTTTCCTTATATTTTTGTTTTTTATAGAACTAATCATTTTCAAAAATATAATTTTCATTTGTTTTTTGGAGATATACATCATACCTGTCTTGAATATCCGGATTGTCCTTCATAAAGTGATAAAACTTTTCTATGGCTTGTATCGTTGATAAAGACAAATAATGTTCCATTGATTCGGCTTCTTTTTCAATATCTGAATTGGTTTTTAGAACCCTTAAAAAATCTTTTAATAATTGATTTCTTTGAACCAGAAATTTTCCTTCCCGAATTCCTTTTTCCGTTAGTTTTACCGGCTCATAAGGCTGATACAAGATATAACCTCTGCTGTTCAATTTATGGAGGGCTTTTACAACAGACGGTAAGGACACCTCCAGTACTTCTGCAATATCAGATACCCTTATTTCATCGGATTTAATCGACAATCTATAAATTTCCTCTAAATAATCCTGAAGACTTGGTGTTAACATATTTTGAAACTCCAATCATTTTTTATTCACAACCAATATATTCAAAAAATATACAGGATATTCCTTCAATATCCCAGCTTAAAACTTATCCAGTAAAAACTGAATTGACATTAATAAATACACATATTACAATAGTACTGAATATCTGCAAGCGAATGGAGGACTATTCATGTCTGAACTTATTATTATGTCCGATAGTTCCTGTGATATACCCGATTCTGTCATAAAAGAATACAATATCAAACTTATTCCATACTATGTGTCCTTTGATCAAAAAAACTATTATAAAGAGAGAATAGAATTAAGTATTAAAGACTTTTATGAAAAATTAAGAAAAGAAAATGTTTTTCCTAAAACATCCCTGCCCAGTGTAGACGATTATATGAATGCCTTTACTCCTCTTATTCAAGAAGGCAAAGGTATTATTTGTTTTTGTCTTACCAGTAAATTTAGCGGTTCTTATCAAGCCGCTGTTAATGCTAAAAATATTCTTCTTGAAGAATATCCAGATGCCAAAATAGAAGTCATTAACTCTATTCAGGCAACTGGTGGTCAGGGTCTTGTTGTCCTGCAAGCCGCAAAAATGCAAAAAGCAGGCTATTCTATGGAAGAAATTATAGAAAAAATTGAAGTATTAAAAGAAACAGCCAGAATTACTTTTTTTGTTGATACCCTGGAATATCTTGAAAAAGGCGGTCGGATTGGAAAGGTTAGTGCTCTGATAGGCGGAGTCCTTAATTTAAAACCACTTATTGTTGTAAGAGACGGTGAATTAATCCCTTATGGTAAAATCCGTGGAAGGAAAAAAGCCTTAAGAAAAATTATTGAAATGGCTGAAGAAATTATTACCGATGATTTTTCAAATTATGATTATTGCATTGCTCAAAGCGACTGCGAAGAAGAAGCCGTATATCTTCGTGAAATGATAGAAAAAGAATGGAATATAAAAATTGAATATCCGTTTTTTGAAATAGGAACAACCATTGGAACCAATACTGGTCCTGATGTTATCGGTATCTGCTTTATAAAAAAATATGACAGAATATAATCTCAAAATTTTACCATTAAATCAATAAAAAGGTTATAGCACAAAGCCTTTTTATTGTTTTTTTATTGTTTTTTTATTGATAAAATACATTTTTTATTATATAATAATATTTATTGTTTAATTTCTAAACTATTTACAGCATGGGAGAGACTTGACATGAAAGAAAAAAAATCCTTTTTGATTATAACGTTGACACAATTAATCTTTTTTAGTCTAACCGTAACATATTTTATTGGTTCGGATTATCTTTTACCTTTTATTCTACAATACTTTATTTTGTTAATTGCTTTTATTTTTCTTCCCAAAAGCAAAGGTTTTATTTTATTAATTGGCTACATTACCCTTCCCCTTTTAGGGCTTTTATTTTTTGCCTTTAGCAGGGAATGGAATTTACTATTTCAATTTAAAATTATATACTATCATATTATTTCTATTATCAATGCCAGCTTAATATATATGTCCGCCTATAAAATACGCACACTTCAAAATGAAAACATGACCTTAAATCTTGAACTGGAAGAACTCAGGCGTTACGTTAAAGATTCTAAATTATTAACAAAAAGTGAATTTGAGCAAAGAAGCGAACTTATTATTACTGCCATGAAAAGGCGAAAAGAAGAAGGTTATAAAGTCTATTTTTCTTTAGAAAAGGCAAATCCCCATATTCAAAAAGCACTTTTTGACAGCTTAACATCTATAGCTGTTGAAACTTTCCGTAAAGAATATGATTTAATCGGACAAATCAGTGATTATTCCTTTGTTGTTTTATTACAAAACACAAATCAAAAAGGAATGGAACTTGCCTTAAACAGATATTTTACAGCCGTTGAAAGAAATATTGACTTAAATGAGAATAAAATGATCATAGATATAACAAGAGTTGGCTCAAATATAGAAGGGGAGGATAAGCTTGAAAACCCTGTTTTTGATTAACTCCCTTGTTTTTTCTTTTATTTTGCTGTATTACACCATTCTCTCCCTTTTTGGTTTATATTATAGACTTAAAAAGAAAAACAGGCCAAAGTTAGCCAATTATCCCAGTGTTGATCTTTTGATTCCGGCCCATAATGAAGGCAAGGTTCTTCAGCAAACTTTAGAGGCCATGGTTAAACTCGATTATCCTGGCCCGCTCCATATTTATCTCTTAAACGATAATTCTGTGGATGAAACAGAAGAAATTGCTGAAGCTTTTGATAAAGCCTATAAAAATCTCCATCATATTAGAGTTCCTGTTGGAGAACCAAAAGGAAAATCCCGGGTATTGAATTATGGTCTAAGTATTTCTGATTCAGAATATTTTGCAGTTTATGATGCCGACAATCAGCCTGAAAAAGAAAGCTTAAAATTGTTGGTAGAAGCAGCAGAAAATACTCCAAATGCTGCAGGCGCTGTCGGTTATGTAAAAACCATTAATGCCAATAAAAATATACTCACCCGCCTCATTGCTCAGGAGTTTCAAGTTTTCCAACTTTTAATGCAGTGCGGGAGATGGTTTTTATTTAAAACGGGTTCTTTGACAGGAACCAATATGTTAGTCAAACGTTCCATTATAGAAGAAGTTGGCCAATACGATGTTTATGCCATTGCTGAAGATGCTGAATTAACCTTAAGAATTACTTCAAAAGGAAAGATCCTGCCCATCGTCCCTGAATCCGTAACCTGGGAACAAGAGCCTGAAAAATTAGCTGTATTTATAAAACAACGAACCCGATGGCTCCAAGGCAATTTATATATACTGGAAAAAATCTTTCATTCCTTTGATTATTATAAGGGAAGAACTTTAGTCCATACCTTCCAGCAAATTCTGATATATATTGTCTTTTTATTTTTCTTACTAACTTCCCACGCCTGGTTTATAGCTGGCCTTTTTGGACTGACAACTTTTTCTGTTAAGCTTCCTTTACTGCTTATTTGGTATGCTTCCTATTTATTCTATGTGGCACAATTATTAAGTGCTCAGGCTGCAGAAGAAAGTTTTTCACCCCTTAATATTATTATTGGTTTTATTTCATATTTCACTTATTCACAGCTTTTTCTCTTTTTATATTTCAGAAGTCTATTTTTATATCTCAAAGCAAAAAGAAAAAAACAAATTATTTCCTGGGATAAAACCCTGCGCTTTTAAAAAAGAGAAGCTTAAGCTTCTCTTTTTTATATCAGTAAAAATTTTACTAATAAGCCTTTTCTAAATCTATTTTATTGATATATTCTCCCTGGCCATATAAATAAACTCTTAAATTTTGTTCTAAAATAGGTACTGCACGGTTCATATACATATCTGACAGGCCAGAAATATGAGGCGTCACAAAAACATTATCCATGGTCCATAAAGGACTGTCATAAGCTAAAGGTTCCTTTTCAAATACATCGATAGCAGCAGCTTTTATTAACTTTTTCTCTAAGGCTTCAATTAAAGCTTTTTCATCTACAGTTTGTCCTCGTCCAATATTAATAAAAAAAGCAGTAGGCTTCATTTTTTTAAACTGTTCAATGCCTATCATCTTATAACTTTCTTTTGTTAAAGGTGCAGTTTGTACAACAAAATCCCCTTTTGACAAAGCCTCGTTTAAGTCAGCCTTCGAATAAAGTTCATCAAAATATTCGACACTCCTGCCCTGAGTATTAACCCCAATGGTTTTCATATCAAAAGCTTTGGCTTTCCTTGCAATTTCTTTTCCAATTGTGCCTGTCCCAATAATGCATATCGTTTTACCAAAAAGCTCCTCTAAATCCGCTTTTCTTTTCCAAATTTTATTTTTCTGCTGTTCATAAAATCTAAAGGCTTCTATGCGGTGATTTAATATGACCGCCATGACATATTCAGCTATTGGAATGCCATGTATGCCTCTCACACTGGTCAATAAAATTCCTTTTTCTCTAAGCTTATTTAAGGGAAGGGCATCAATACCTGTAGACATACACTGAATCCATTTTAACTTTTCCATTTTTTCAATAAGCTCTTCGTTTATGTCAAAACCATAAGTAACAAAAATCTCTGCATCAAATAACTGTTCTTTTGCTTCTTCTATATTATTATAGATATAAAAATCAATCCTGTTAAACTTTTGCTTTAACTTTTCCAAATGTCCGTCTCCAAAATCAAGCGAACTAACAAGCTTCATAGCAGCATTCCCCCATCATAATTTTTAAGTAACAAATACATTCTTTATTATTTTCTCATTGATTATAATCAATATGACTAAATATGTCTATCGCTTGTTTTTATCCTTTATCGGTTTTGTTGAAAAAGCATATAAGAGAGCAATCAATACAAATGCTTCCGAAATAATAAAGGGCTGAAAAGTATTTGTTCTGTTAAATAATATAGTCAATCCATCCACTAAGAGCAATAGGTAACTTAAAAAAAACAATAAATATTGGCTTCTTGGAAATTTATACTTATACCAACGAAAGCCTGATACACATAATAATAAGATTATCATTACAAAAAACCCATAATAAATACTTACAAAAAGATTCCAGGGAAATAATAAACGAAGACCATATCCTATTCCTGTTTTAATAACGATTTCTAAAGGTTGCAAATAAAGCATGAAGAAATAAAAAATGAATAATGGCGTCAAAAACAACAAAAGTCTTTTTTCGTTTATTTTTTTCCTAAAACAGGGAATAGTATACCACAAAGCAACTATGGATGGAATCGTAAGCCCAATCATAGAACCATAATAAAAGTAAGCAAGAAATTTCAGTATACCAACTGGAAAATTAAAAGTAAAAAGCAATAAGGTAATATATCTTAATCCTGTAACAATAAATAAGAAAAAGCATACCAGACGGATGATAATATTGGAATGCTTTTTAATTTGTATGATATTAAGAAACACTAAAAAAATTACAGCAAAAAGAATAAAAAAATATGCCCCCATATTCCCCCTCCTGTTCTTTATACTATTTTATGTCTCTGGAACTCAGACCATGCAAAGAATACGGAAAAGCTGGCATAATGAATAACTTTATGATACAATGATTCCCTGGAACACTTGCGCAAAAATAATAACAGAAAGAAGATTAATATGAAAAATAAAATTAAAAATTTGTTTTTAAAGAGAATTGAAAAAATCTATCAACTTTAAACGATACACAAAAAAATGTTCTTTCTATCGCATGGCCTGTATTAGTAGAATTACTGCTAGGCTCTTTATTTGGAATGATAGACATGATTATGCTGGGACGTATTCCTGATCCTGATCTGTCTGCTGCATCCATTGCGGCAGTGGGTTTAACCAACCAGCCCTTATATATAGGTCTTTCTCTGGTTCAGGCTCTTAACGTAGGAGGTACAGCAATTACTGCACGCTATATCGGGGCTCAAAAAACCGATAAAATTCCAAATGTTCTGAGTCATATTATTTTATTAACCTTAGGTCTTCTGGCGATTCCCCTTTCCATTCTCGGCATCCGTTTTTCGGAAGAAATCATACATTTTATGGGGGCTAAAAAAGATACTTTAGAATTAGCTGTTTTATATTTTAGAATTGTTTTAATTGGTTTTATCTTTCAATCTTATAATTTTGCCATTTCGGCTGCCTTAAGAGGTGCCGGTAACACCAAAACCACCTTGCGAGTCAATCTGAGTGTGAACTTAATTAATGTCATTGGAAATGCTGTTTTAATCTATGGTCTTTTTGGATTTCCTGCCTTAGGTATTGCCGGGGCTGGTATTTCTACTACTTTTTCAAATATTCTTGCCAGTATTATCCTGACCATTTATCTTTTAAGAACAAAAGGAATTATACAACTAAAATTAAAAAATGGATTCCGACTGGATAAAAATATAGTATTCAACTTGGTAAAAATCGGAATTCCTGCATCTTTAGAACAAATGGCTTTAAGAATTGGAATATTGCTATTTGTAAAAACCGTTGCAGATCTTGGTACTGTAGTATTTGCTTCCCATCAAATATGTTTAAGCATCTTAAGTTTATCCTTTAATCCTGGACAAGCTTTTGGTATTGCTGCTTCTTCCCTCGTAGGCCAGAATCTTGGGGCAAGAAACTTTTCCCAGGCAGAAGAATGCGCAAAAGAAGCAAGAAAAATGGGCTCAATTATTTCTACAATGATGGCTATTCTTTTCTTTATCTTTGGCCCTCAACTGGCTTCCTTATATTCCAGTATACCAGAAGTTATTTCCAATGCTTCTAAAACATTAAAAATTATCGCTTTTGTACAGCCTTTTCAGTCTTCTCAATTGATTTTATCCGGTGGACTCAGGGGAGCTGGTGATACTTTTTGGCCTCTTATATCAACTTTCATTGGGGTCTTAGGAATCCGGCTGATTCTTGCGGCTTTATTTATCAAAGTATTTCATTTTGGTCTTACAGGTGCATGGATAGCAGTATTTATTGACCAATTTGTCCGCTGGGGAATCATCTATATCCGCTTTAACACTGGAAAATGGAAAACGGTTACTATTCAATAAAATAGTAACCGTTTTTTGTTTAAAAGTTAAAACTTATGTTCTTAAATCATTTTTATAATCGATATATTATCTTCTTTTGATAAATCCACGAAATCCTTACCTATACTTACGACTGGCTTTTGAATACAGTGAGGCGGTATATAAACGATGCGACCGACTTCTCCATTATTCAGTAAAACCTGGCTGCCTGTATAATAACTGGACAAGCGGGAAGTCAATATATTCACAATTCGAATATCTAAATTATTCCTGGAAATATTCACAAACTCATTAAAAGCGTCAAAAGGTGTCAGGGCTTTTCTGTATGGTCTGTTGGAAGTCATAGCATCATATACATCCGCAACAGAAACAATTTTCGAATAAATACTCAATTCCTCTCCACTTAAACCCAGAGGATAACCTGATTTGTCTTCCCTTTCGTGATGCATTAAAATAACATCTTTAATCGCATCAAGGATTTCATCATCATTTTTTACGATTTCATAACCATAAACAGCATGTTTTTTAATTTCATTAAATTCTTCAACGGTTAATTTCTCTTTCTTATTTAAAAGTTCAAGTGGAATCTTTACTTTACCCAAATCGTGCAATAAAGCTGCCTGAATAACCGTCTTTATTTCCTCTTTGGGAAGCTTCAGATAACTTGCTATCAAAGCTGAATAAAATGAAACATTGATACAGTGATAATAAGTATAATCATCCTTATCGTGGATTTTTTTAAGATAGTTCATTACATATTCAGGATTATCCCATGCAACAATCACATCATCTGTAATTCTATTTAATTCATTATAGTCCAGCTTTTTACCTCTTATAATCTCATTCATTAAATATTTAATTTTATCAATATTTTCATCAAAACGCTCTTCAAAAGATTCATAATCTGGAAATATTTTCTCCCTGTTCCGATCAAAAATGTAGACATATTCAATACCAAATTCTTTTAACTTTTGAATGATATACTCATTAATTACTGCACCTTTTGGCAAAATTAATGTCCCGTATTGGCTCACTATATCTTCAAAAAGTATATCTAACTCCGCACATTGAGATATGTGTACCTTTTTTTTCATTCCTTTCAACTCCAAATATTTTACATTTTAAATAATTAAATGAATCTTTAATTATTTACTATA